>JAMDDR010000137.1 GCA_023488685.1 Chloroflexota bacterium
CGCCATGCGGCGGAGCATATCCTGAGAGCGTTATGCGATGTTGGGCTGGGTTATCTCAGCCTGGGCCAGCCTTCGCCGACGCTTTCCGGTGGTGAGGCGCAGCGTGTGAAGCTGGCGAAATACCTGGGCACCCGCTCGCTTTCTCAGCAGTTGCTGGTGTTGGACGAGCCGTCCACGGGGCTGCATCCACAGGATGTGGCTGGATTATTGGTGGTGTTGGACCGGCTGGTGCGGGGCGGCGCAACCGTGGTCGTGGTGGAGCACAACACCGATATCATCCGCGCCGCAGACTGGGTGGTGGACCTTGGCCCGGGTGCGGGCGCAGCAGGTGGCGGCCTGGTTTATGCGGGGCCTGCCGAGGGGTTATCTGATGTCCCCGAGTCGCTCACCGGCCAGGCATTGCGCGATGAGACCACGGTGCGGCCACACAGCCGGGCGAAAGGCGCAGCGCCGGTACACAGGCGCTCCGCCACGATTGCGATCCGGGGAGCGCGGGCGCACAACCTGAAAGGTGTGAGTGTCGATTTCCCGAAGGGTGCGCTCACGGTCGTCACTGGCGTGTCGGGATCGGGCAAGTCCAGCCTGGTCGATGGTGTGCTGGAAGCAGAGGCGCGCCGGCGTTTCCTTGAAACGCTCTCGATGTATGAGCGGCAGAGTACACGGGAAGGCCCGGAGGCGCCGGTTGAATCTGTAGGCGGGCTGGGCGTGGCGATCACGATTGACTCGTCGCGACACCGCTTTGAGCGGCGTGCCACCGTCGGCGGGGCCAGCGAACTGTCGCACCACCTGGCGATTCTGCTGTCAACAGTGGGTGAGAGGCGTTGCCTTCATTGCGGTGCGTCAATGTTGCGTGACGCCGGATTGGCCTACGGCCCGCGCTGGCGCTGTCCAGACTGCTCAGCCACGGCGCCTGTTGCCGAGCCGCGCTACTTCTCGCCCAGCACGTATGGCGCAGCCTGTGTGAAGTGCCATGGCGTCGGCACATTGCAGGTGCCCAACCCCAACAAGCTGATCATCCATCCTGAGATGCCATTGTGCGATGCCATGTATTCGCCCGGCTTCTTTCCCAAGGGTTATCTGTGCAAACCGTTCAACGGTGGCTACGACATGGTGCAGGCGCTGGCAGCGCGTTACGGATTTGATCCCGCGGTCACGCCGTGGAACCACCTGTCGCCCGAGGCGCAACAGGCATTCCTTTACGGCGACCCAGTGCCGATGCCGGTCACCTACCGCAGTCGCACCGGGCGGGTGCACACCCGCACCCAAACCTTCCCCGGCTTCTATGGCTGGGTGCGTGACTGGGATATGGGCGGTACTTACACAGACACGACGATCTGTCCTGAGTGCCAGGGGGCGCGTTTGCGGACCGAATACCTGGCGGTCACGCTGCACGGCTACAACATACATGCCTTGAGCGAAATGCCGTTGCGTGATCTCTCCCGCGTGATACAAAATCCTTTGGCATTCGAAACGCACGACGGTGACGCGTCCACCAGTGTCGCCGACAGCGCATTGCGTACCGTACGTGTGCGCTTGCGCTTCTTACAGCAAGTCGGCCTGGGCTATTTACACCTGAACCGGCTGTCGGCAACGCTGTCGGCGGGGGAAGCACAACGTGTGAGGCTGGCTGGCCTGCTGGGCAGCGGCCTGACGGCGTTGACTGTCTTGTTGGACGAACCATCGCGTGGGCTGCATCCAGCAGAAGTGGAGGCGCTGCTCGAGGCTTTGCGTGCGTTGCGCGACGGTCTGAGTATGGGCACGGATGTGCCTGTGGCGCACAACACGGTCATCGTCGTCGAGCATGACCCAGTGCTCATGCGTGCGGCTGACTACCTGGTGGATATGGGGCCAGGGGCAGGCGCCGCAGGCGGTGAAGTCGTCGCGCAAGGCAAGCCCAAGGATGTGATGAAGACCACAACACTCACGGCGGCCTGGCTGCGCGGCGAACGGCGCGTCGATCTGGCTGGACCGCGTCGCCAGCCGCGTCGCCAGCCGCTCAGTTGGCTGACGATTCGCGGCGCACGTGCCAACAACCTGTGCGGCGAGGTCGTGCAGTTGCCGCTCGGCGTGCTGGTGGGCGTGTGCGGGGTATCTGGATCGGGCAAGAGCACGCTCCTGATTGATACGCTGGGGCGGGCGTTGGCGCCGAAGAAGCACACGACGTCGGTGGCGCAGGAGCCGATTGATCCGGGCGAACATGACGCCATCGAAGGTGCACCTGCGCGTGTGATGATCGTCGATCAGAGCAGGGCAGGGGTGGTGAGCCCGGCGGCGTTCCTTGGACTCGATCAGCCTCTGCGCGCGCTGTATGCAGCCAGTGCCGATGCGCATGCGTTAGGGTTGGGCGAGGATCAGCTCGCGCGGCGTTGTTCGGTCTGTAACGGCAATGGCACGATCAAAACCGATATGGGATTTCTGCCTGATGTGTATACGCCGTGTGAGGCGTGCCGGGGCAGTGGTTACGTGCCCGAAGCATGGGAGGTGCGTCTGTATGGGTTGGCGTTGCCCGAGGTGTTCGGCCTGACGATCGATCAGGTCTACGAGCTTTTTGGCGATCAACCAGCACTGGCGCGTCCGTTATCTGCCGCGCGTGACGTCGGGTTGGGTTACCTGGTGTTGCGCCAGCCGGGTTATGCCCTGTCCGGTGGCGAGGCACAACGCTTGAAGATTGCGCTGGAGTTGATGGGCACTGGAACCCCACCCAACCTCCCCTTGCCAAGGGGAGGAGAACAACGCCAGTCACCCCTCCTTGCCAAGGAGGGACTGGGGGAGGTTGGATCAACCCCACCCGACCTCCCCATGCCTAGGGGAGGAGAACAACGCCAGTCCCCCCTCCTTGGTAACGAGGGGTCGGGGGAGGTTGCCCAACCCCACCCGACCTCCCCTTGCCAAGGGGAGGAGCCGCGCCACCGTTCTCCCCTCCTTAGTAAGGAGGGGCTGGGGGAGGTTGGATCGGCCCGTCGTGCCAAAGGCCAGCGGCGGGGTGCAATGGATAAAACGCTCTTCATTCTCGACGAACCGACCGTGGGCCAACACCTGGAAGACGTGGCCCGTCTCGTTGGCGTGTTGCATCGCCTGGTCAATGCCGGCCATTCCGTTTTCGTGGTGGAGCATCACACCCATCTGCTGGCCGCCTGCGACTGGCTGCTTGAACTGGGTCCCGGCGGTGGACCAGAGGGTGGTCGCGTCGTCGCGGCGGGCACGCCGGAACAGGTGGCCGCAGGCGACACGCCGACGGCGCCGTACCTGCGCGACGTATTGGAGGCATCGCGATGACCTGGGTCCCTCTGCTGTTGGCCGATCCATCACCCTGTCTGCGTTTGTTGGTGTTGCGCGATCTACTGGGACGACCCGATGATGATCCGGAGGTGCGCGAACTGGCGGCCTTGCGCGGCATGGATCCCCTGGTGGAAAGCCTGCGGCGCATGCAGCAACCGGATGGCTCGTGGAAGGGCGACAACGTGGCGTCGCGCGGAAATACCTTGTTGACCACGGCACGCGTGCTGTCACGTCTTGGCTTCCTGGGCTTTGGACGTGAGGATGATACCGTGCGGCGCGGTGCTGAATACCTTTTCGCGCAGCAGCGCAAGGATGGCGCATGGCCGCTGGCCGCAACGCCCGAGCCAGCCGAGGGTGAGGGTCAGGGTGAGGGTGGTTCGCAGACCTATTCGATGGTGCCGCTGCAAACGGCCTTGCCGCTGCGCGGTTTGGCGGCGTGCGGATATGCGACCGACCCGCGTGCCGAGCGCGCTTACGATTGGCTTCTCGCACAGCGTCTGCCGGATGGGGCATGGCCGACCGGTATCGTATCCGGCGATTATGGCTACGTGGCCGGCTATCGCCGCCTGGCGCACTCGCGTTGGGGCTGCCGCTCCAACACCACCGGCGCCCTGATCTGCCTGGCGCTACATCCTGAGCGCCGTTCAGGCAGTGCGGCGCGGCGAGCGTTGGATTTGTTGCTCGG
>JAMDDR010000222.1 GCA_023488685.1 Chloroflexota bacterium
GGGGCCGCGGGTATGCCTGCGGGTGAGCGACACAGGCACGGGCATCGCGCCCGAACACCTGCCGTTCATCTTTGACCGCTTCTACCGGGCGGACCCATCGCGCCAACGTGGCGGTGACAATGATGACTCATCAGGCTTGGGGCTGGCGATTGCCAAGGCCATCGTGGAGGCGCACGGGGGCAGTATCGGCGTGGACTCCACCCCCGAGTGCGGCACCACATTCTCCATCTGTCTGCCTGTGGTGCGTTGATGGTCCGGCCATGCACGAGGCCCTGCCGTGATGCTGTTTAGCCGGTGATGTGGTATCCGTTGCGTGCACGCAATGCCATTTCCCGTGCACGGGCGGGCGCGTCGCCGACGTAGGCACTCGCATCGAGCAGTTCGCGTGCGGTGGTTGCGTCGATATAGCACGTGATCGCGGGGTCGTTGCATAGCGCGTTGATCAGTGGATTGGCGTCACCCGCACTCACCGCCGCCCAGGCCGCCAGGCTATGCTGGCGAATGCATTCGTGCATCTCCTGGCGGTTGGCACCGGCCTTGACCAGCGCCATCAGCAGCCGTTCGGTGGCGGCGAATGGCCCGTACACACGCATATTGCGCTGAATCTGTGCCTCGTTCACACGCAGTCCTTTGATGATGCGTGCCGACACGCGCACCAGTTCGTCGGCGGTCAGGAATGCCTCAGCCACGGTAACGCGCCGGTTGGCCGAATCGTCCAACGTGCGCTCCAGCAGCGAATGCGCTGCGTTGTCCCACATCACGCGTGGCAGGGTGGCCAGATAACGTGCCAGCGAGTCAATCTTCTCTGCGTTAATCGGGTTGCGCTTGAATGGCATGGCCGACGAGCCAACTTGTTTCGAGCCGAATGGCTCGGCCCATTCGCCGATAGGAGGCGATTGCAGCACACGCAGGTCGAAGGCGAACTTATACAGCGATTGCGCCAGCCCTGCCAGCGCGTTGACGACGAACCAATCCTGCTTGCGCGGGTACGTCTGTGTTGCCACGGGGAAAGCGTCGAGGTTGAGCCTTGCCAGCACGCGTTGCTCCACTGCTCCTTCGCTCCCCAGCTCAAGATACGACGCGCTCGTTCCCACAGCGCCTTTGAAGCCTTTGCCTTTGATGCCGGCGCGGCAGGTGCGCAGTGCGTCTTCGTCCATCAACAGGTCTTGCAGGTACTGTGCCAGCCGATACCCGACCGTAGTCGGTTCGGCGGGTTGCAGGTGAGTGAACGCCATCGCCGGCAGCCCGGCATACTGCTCCACCTTGTCCGCCAGGGCAACGACCAAATCATGCAATGAGGCGATGATCAGATCCACCGCGTCGCGCAAGCGCAGCGCGTCGGCGTTGTCTTCAATATCCATCGACGTGGCCCCAAGGTGGATGATGCCGCCGCCAGTCGTGCACTGTTCGGCGTAGGCGCGCACTTCGGCCATCAGGTCATGGTGAATCTCAGCCTCGATCTCCAACGCGCGCGCGATACTGGCGTCGCTCACTTCTTCAGCGTGCGCACGCAGGTCGGCTGCTTGTTCAGCGCTGACGATGCCCATCTCGTGTTCGGCTTCGGCCAGTGCGACCCATATGCGTCGCCACAGCAGACGCTTGTAGCGCTCGCTCCAAATGGCGCGCATTGCGTCGCCGGAATAACGCGTGCTGAATGGAGATTGATAGCTTGAATGAATACTTGCCGTCGATGTCATGCACTCACCTCGTGGCAAATCCCTGCGAACCTTCGCAAGGGCTCATTGCCTGTTGGATAGTCACTAACCCACAGTATAGCGGTCTCTCCGTTAGGCCGAAGGAACTTGCCAACACATTGAAGCGCCTAGAGCACTCGCGTGGCGCCGGCTTGCTGCAACGCCTCCCGCAACTGCCTGGCATGATCCGCATCGCGCGCCAGCGCGATCATGTTGCCGCCGCGCCCGCCGCCCGACATCTTGGCGCCCAGCGCCCCGGCCGCGCGCGCCACGCTACACAGATGATCCAACTCGCGGCATGATACGCCGAGCTGTTGCAGCAAGACGTGATTGTCGTTCATCAGTGCGCCTAGCCGTGACCAATCGGACGATTGTAGGGCGCTGCGCGAGGCAGTCACCACTTCGGCGATCTGGTCGAACAGGCGCTCATGGCGCGCCGGCTCTTCCTCCCACCCGCGCCGTACATCGCCGACCGGGATCCGAGTGGGCGTGACGATGCCGGTGGCTCATTGAAGCTCGGAGGCTGTGGCTGTTCCATTGCTGCATTTTCAGCGCGCCGTCCTTTCACTTCTGAGTTCGGACTTCTGACCGCTTCGCGTGATTCCTTCCTTCTGACAAACCACACTGGCTGCTCATAGGCGATGACCGTGTTATCGATGCCACTTGGAGAGCCGTGGTAAATCTTCTCTGCCTCGAACGCCAACGCACTCGTCTCAGCAGGTGAGAGTTCGTGTCCGCAATAGGCGCTGACGGCGCGCGTAACGGCCACTGCCACGGCGGCGCTGCTGCCCAGGTGTGAAGAGGTTGGAATTTGCGAAGTGACGGTCAAGGTTGCCTGTGCAACAGGCTGCTGCAGAAACTCGAATGTTGACCGTACCAGGTGCGCAAGTGGACGGCTAGCATCGGTCGTCAGATCGAATTCGGCACGGATATCGGGTGCGATGACGCGAAAAGGCCCATCGCCTGGCACGATCCTGGCATGCGCGCGCAAGTGTGGCAGCGGCAGCGCGATAGCAGGCCGGCCGTAGACCACGGCGTGCTCGCCGCACAGGATGATCTTGGCACAGGCGCTGCGCTCAATGGCTTGACTCATGGTGATAAACGTGTCAGGCTGGCAACACGTACAGCACGATCACCGCAACCAGCGCCCACAGCGCCATGGCGACTTGTAGCGGCCGGTCCGTCAGCAGTATCTCGTCGGGTGCGCCACCCTCTCCCTTGACGTGCACCAGGTACAGGTAGCGGAAGATAGCGTAGATGACGAATGGGATCGTCAGCATCATGGCGTGATTGGGCGGCAACTGCGGCGCGGAAAAGGTGTAGAACGCGTACGCCGCCAGGATGGCTGCAGTGATGATGGAGATGATCTGGTCGAGCAACGGCACAGTATATTCACTCAGAATGGCGCGCGTGCTGGAGTTGCCATTCAATTCCACCAGTTCCTGGCGTCGTTTGCCGAAGCCGAGCAGCAGTGCCAGCAGCAGCATGCACACGTACATCCACGGGGAAAAGCGGATGGCGATAACCAGCACAGCCCCCGCGCCCACACGCAGTACGAAGCCAAGCGCGATCACCAGTACGTCGATGATCACCATGTGCTTGAGCACGTAGGTGTACAGCACCATCAACCCAAAATACAGCGCGCCAATGATCCCGAAGCCGGGATCGATGGCAAAAGCGATCGCGAGGGAAACCAGGACCAGCAGCGCCGCCCAACTCAAGGCGAGCGAGATCGGGACGTCGCCGCGTGCGATCGGGCGGTTACGCTTGGTCGGGTGCAGCCTGTCTGCCGGCGCGTCTACGACGTCGTTGACCAGGTAGACAGCACTGGAGAGAAAGCACAGCACGATGTAACCGATCAGCGAGTTCAACAACGGCTCGATTTGAAACAGTTTGTTGTCGAACACCAGTGCGGCGAAGACGAACACGTTCTTCGTCCACTGTTTTAGCCGCATCGAGCGCACCAGGCCGCGCATGGACTTCGTGAAACTGGACGGCTGCACGGCCGCCTCCTTATCTGCGTTCATAAGATCAATCATAAGCGATTTACGATTTTGGACTTGAGATTTTGGATTTTCGATTGCTGGCGAGCGTGGGCGCTGGGGTGGCAGTGTACAATCCAAAAACGTAAAACGTAAATCGAAAATCGCAAATCGCAAATCCAAAATCGAAAATCGGCAGATGTATCGATTTGAAGACCTGGCTCAGCGGCTGATCGAAAGTTCACTGGCGCGCATTCTGCGAGAGCGGTTGCGAACCGATGAAGTGT
>JAMDDR010000131.1 GCA_023488685.1 Chloroflexota bacterium
TTCAGAATACGTGTGGGTGACCTGTTGATCCCGACGATGCAGTTCGGTGAGCCCCTGTTCAACGAATGTAAGCATTTTATCGAATGTGTCCAGACCGGGAGACGGCCGATCACTGATGGCTGGAACGGTCTCCAGGTCGTCAAAGTGCTGGAGGCGGCAGAACGCTCGTTGCGCCAGGGGGGCGTCCCGCTCGACCTGTAACCGAACCTGCTGGATTGTTGCAGGCCCCCCAGAGGTCTCAATCCATCGTCTTTGTAGACCGCGAGAAGGAATGAAAATCTGTCATCTGACTTCGGTGCATCCCCAGCTCGAGGCACGCATTTTCTACAAGGAATGTGTCTCACTGGCCACAGCAGGCTACGAAACGCACCTGATACCACTTCCACGATCCGGAGTTGATCCCGGCCGGCCTGCTCCTCCGAAGGCAAGGCAAGCCTGTTATCTACGATGTGCACGAGGATCTGCCGCGCCAGGTGCAGATGAAACACTACTTACCTGGCCCTTCCAGACGACTGATAGCCTGGCTTGCTGAGCGTCTGGAGGCCTGGGCGGCTCCGCGGTTTTCAGCCATCGTTACGGTGACTTCGACAATTGTGGCACGCTTTCAGCCGCTGAACCAGTATGTGTGCCTGGTCGCGAATTATCCCCTGCTGCAGGAGCTGGCACCGCAGAATGAAACGCCATGGGAAAGCCGCCAGAATACGGTGACCTACGTGGGAGCGCTGAGCCTTGAGCGCGGTGTGCGGGAGATGGTGCAAGCAATGACCTGCCTGCCCTCGTCTCTGCAGGCAAGACTCATACTGGGAGGCAACTTCGACTCTCGCCAACGACGTGACGATGTCTCCCACCTGCCAGGGTGGGCGGCTGTAGACGAGCTTGGACGAATCGGTCGCGCCCAGGTTGCCGGTCTCCTCAGCACGGCAAAGGTAGGACTTGTGGTTTTGCATCCCACATCCAGCTACCTTGAGGTATGGCCGACGAAAATGTTCGAGTACATGGCAGCCGGTATCCCCTTCATCGCCTCTGATTTTCCCAAGTGGCGTGAGATCGTCGAGACAGAGCAATGTGGTCTGTTCGTTGATCCTTTGGACCCGGGCGCGATCGCCCGGGCCATTGAGTACCTGTTAACCCATCCCGCCGAGGCACAGGCCATGGGCCGCCGCGGGCGGATGGCGGTCGAGAGGCGGTTCAGCTGGCAATCGCAACAGGAGAAACTGCTTGGGTTGTATGCTGATCTGCTCGGCACAAGGACGTGATGCCAGATAACCTCGCCAGGCCGGATGAGACGGTGAAGATGATTCTGGGAATCGGCGAGGCGCAACTGGCGCAGTGGGAGCAGAACATCGCGCGCCTACCGCAGACTGTCTTCACGTACTCAGACGAACACGAGGCTGTCTTGGTAGCCCTCCAGCGTTCCCCATATGGCTGATAATACATCTGTGGGAGTCGTCTGCGGTAATCAGGACACAGCCCCGAGTAGCCGACATAAGCGGCTGTGCGCCACAACAAATCAACAGTCGTCAGCGTCCTCAACTTGTTGAGGACGCCGGCCATATACCGCCGGAGTCCCGAACTTGTTCGGGGGCTGACTGCTGACCGCTGATGGCTGAATGCTAATTCCTTGGGAGTATCGGCTGATCAGACACAACTGACCCCTGGCAGATTTGTGGTACGAGACACGCCATGAACAAGCGTTCTGTTTGGATTCTGAATCACTATGCGATCACTCCGGACCTGCCGGGGCGTACTCGCCACTACGAGCTGGCGTGCGAGCTGATCAACCGGGGCTACGAAGTGACCATATTCGCCTCGGCCTTCAGCGATCGCACCCACACACAGGTACGCTTGCTGAGGGGAGAGCGCTGGGCCAACGAAGAGGTTGATGGCGTAAAATTCGTCTGGGTACCCTCGGTCGCCTATCAGGGCAACGGCTGGCGCCGGATGCTGAACATGCTCGACTTCAGCTGGCGCGTCTATTGGTTGGGCCGGCGGCTGCCCATATTGGATGCAGGCATCGCAGCGCCCGGCGTCATCATCGGCAGTGCCACGCACCTCTTCGCGGTGTCGGCGGCCTGGTACCTGAGCATGTTCTATCACGCCCATTTTGTTATGGAAGTGCGGGACCTGTGGCCCCAAAGTTTCCTGGATACCGGACAGTGGCGTGAAGGCCAGCTCCGGGTGCGTTTCTTCCGCCGGCTGGAGCAGTTCCTCTACGCCCGGGCTGAAAGGATCATTACCCTTTCGCCTCTCACACGCGACTACCTGGCCCGTTATTCACAGGCATGGGCGCACAAGGTCGTCTATATCCCCAACGGAACACGTGTCGCCCGGTTCGCACAGGCCGCAGAGGACAGGCGGCCCAGTTCCAGTCCGTTGACAGTCATGTATTTGGGCGCAATGGGCGTCACCAACGGCCTGGAGGTGGTGCTGGAGGCCATCCGCCTTGTCAATCAGGCCGATCCGCATCTGCTGCAGGTCACATTTGTGGGCGATGGTCCCGAGAAGCCTCGCTTGCGGCAGCTGGCACGCCAGATGGGACTGCACAACGTGCTGTTCGAGGATCCTGTCTCGAATACTGAGGTGCCAAGGGTTGCCGGCCGGGCAGATATGTTCATCCTGGTGCAACGCGAGATACTGTATGGCAGTCTGACCAAGCTGTACGACTATATGGCCGCAGCCAGGCCTATCGTGTGTGCCGTGTACGCCGACCACAACAACCCGATAGAACAGACCGGTTGTGGGCTGTCCGCGTCGCCGGACAGCCCACAAGACCTGGCGGACAAGATGTCGGCGCTGGCCCATATGCCAGAAGCCGAGCGGCAGGCGATGGGCGAACGGGGTCGCGCCTTTGTTCAGAAGCATCACGACTATTCTGTGCTGGGGCTGAGGTTGAACGGCATGCTTGAGGAACTGCAGACCAAGGCGTTGTGCGACAGCCCACCCGAAGACGGTCAGATATAAGTCCCCATATGGTCAAGTTCTCCCATAATCGGTAACTGTTCACGGCCCTTCGGTAATCAGGGTAACCGACGAGCCGGCATTAAGGGATCAGGAGATTTCTACATGTTTTATCTGTCCCTAAATCCCCTTCCGCGAAAAGCGTGCGGGACTGCGCAATCCCGACCAAAAGGGTTCAATCCGGCAGTACCCGTGAACAGTTACACGACCTCAATATGACGGCCGAGAGCCAGTCGCCGGTTCAGGTAGCAGCAGCAGGGTTGAGGGGACTGTGTTGCCTGATGCTTGGCGCAGGTGGCGCAAGTCTCACCGCTGAGGCCACTACAGATCTCCTTGGAGACCGAGACACTATGGGGCACCACACTTCTGTATCGCGCATCTCGTTTTGGGCAGCGTTCAGTCTGGTGCTTCTCGCAAGCATATTTGCGACTGCGTATCGAATAGCGGAACCCCCCTGGGAGCCCGGTCATCAGTCTTACCACATGGGAGAGTATCCCCACAACGCTCTTAACTATCTGAGGTACGGATACCTGAGCACCGGACTGGGGTGGTACCCAAATGGGCCGGACTTATAACATTGAACCCTCGTATCCCGGTCTGGACAGCGTTTTTCCGACATCCATGTGGCCTGTTGGGCAAATCATCCGCGAGGAGTTCGAAGTCCACGTTCTGGCCGAGTATCCCTCACTTACGTACGCAATGAATGTTGGCGTGAAAGAAGGCGACCGGTATCTTCAACCTGCAGGAGCCGGGATACCTTCCGACAAGAAGAGGTATGTAGGGGGGGGCATTGTGGACATACGTCCGAGCCAACTACCGGCTCCCCTCTCGCAGCCGCCGAAGCCGCAAGTGGCCATATCGGCAGGCAGTGGGGACGTGAATCTGGTGGGTTACGATCTGGACATCGCTTCAGACGGTATTGCGGTTACAACCTACTACCAGAAAACTGTGGAAACAGGGCGCGATTACGACCTCTCCTTGAGACTGCGCAACGAATTCAACT
>JAMDDR010000018.1 GCA_023488685.1 Chloroflexota bacterium
CCAACGTGCCGCCAGCCTGGTGCTCAAGCTGCGCGAACTGGTGGTCATCCCTTACCTCGCAGGGCAACCCGCTCTGTGAGTCGAGATTCGTTGCTATTTGTGCAAACATTTCAGTGGTAAGGTACTAATCTCCAGTCTCCAATCCCTAATCTCTATCTTCACACAACATGGACAAGATCCTTCAAGACCGCATCGCAATCGTAACCGGTGGCGGACAGGGCCTGGGACAGGCTATCTGTCTGCGATTGGCTGAAGCTGGCTGCAATGTTGCCATAGCCGATCTCAACGAGCAAACCGCCAAAGACACCGCTGAGATGATCTGCCGCGAGACCAATCGCCGCGCCATTGCCATCAAGGTCGACGTGACCGACGAAGCACAGGTCGAGGCGATGGTAAATCGCGTCGTGAGCGAGTTCGGCAAACTGGACATTCTGGTCGCCAACGCCGGCATTCTGATTGCCGAGGAAATCACCGAATTCCCCGCCGAGAAATGGCGCGCTGTGTTGAACGTCAACCTGTTCGGCTACTTCCTGTGCGCCAAACACGCCGCGCGCGCAATGAAGGCGCAACAAAAGGGTGTAATCATCGAGATCAACTCCAAGTCAGGTAAGAAGGGGAGTTTCAAAAACTCTGCTTACGCTGCCTCCAAATTCGGTGGCATCGGCCTGACACAGAGTATTGCACTCGACCTGGCTGAATCTGGTGTGCGCGTGAATGCCGTGTGCCCTGGTAATCTGCTTGACTCGCCGTTGTGGAACGCAGGTCCGAACTCGCTGTTCAAGCAATACGCTCGCAAGTGGGGCATCAGCGAGGAGGAAGTGCGCAAGAAGTACATCGACCAGGTCCCCATGAAGCGTGGCTGCAGCTACGACGATGTATGTGGGGCCGTCATCTACCTGGCCTCGGACGCAGCAAGTTACATCACTGGGATCGCGCTGAGCGTCACGGGTGGCCAGGAAATGAACTAGGTTTGCATGGTCAAGATCATAACCGATACCACTGCCGGTCTTCCTGCCGACGTCGCCCGCCGGTACAGCATCCCTGTCGTCCCGCAGATCATCCACTTCGGTGAAGACTCGTACATGGAAGGGGTAGAGATCGACAATGCGGGCTTCATGCGAAGGTTGCAGGCGTCGCGTGAGCTGCCGAAAACTGCCGCCCCTCCCCCAGAGTTGTTCATCGAACAGTTCAAGAAGCTTGTGCCACTGGGTGAACCGATTCTTTGCATACACCCGACGGCAGAAGCGAGTGGGACGGTGCGATCCGCCAACGTCGCAAAAGCGGAGTTCCCAGGTGCCGATATTCGAATTATCGATACCCGCGTCATTGGTAGCCCCCTCGCCACCATGGTCACATTGGCCGCGGAGTGGGCTGACTCAGGCTTGGACGCCGATACAATCGAAACCCGCTTGCGTAACATGATCCCGCGCTGCCACCTCTACTTCCTGGTTGCCACGCTGGAGTATCTCGCCAAGGGTGGGCGCATCGGCGGAGCCGCCGCCCTCTTGGGGAGCGTGTTACAGATCAAACCAATCCTGACACTGCGCGACGGCAAAGTTGACATGCTCGAACGCGAGCGAACTCAAAAGCGCGCTCTGGCACGGCTGAAGGAATTGGTGTACGAGAGGATCCCGCAGGATGGCAGCGGGCACCTTTCGGTCATGCATGCGGCGGTGCCCGACCAGGCAGAGGCACTGGCCCAGGAACTTTGCGCCCAGTTGAAGCTGCGGGACATTCCGATTCTCGATGTGCCTCCAGCGATTGTCGTACATGGTGGACCTGGAATCCTCGGCGTTGCGTTTTTCACAACCTCGTAAGGATCTGATTCCGACTCGTTTTCCGTGTATTGACTTAACTCTTTCACAGTAGTAATATCGCGCTCAAAGAGAGACCCTCGTTAGGCGAGGCGTCTGCGCTAGACACAGGCCATTGTCCCGAAACGTCGAGAGACGCCAAGGGGTAGACCAGGCAGGGCCGAAGTAAGGCTCTGTTCAAAGTGGCTGGGGCTCTTCCCTACGCTGCGCAGTGCCAAAGCTCGACCAGTGGGGGCAGCTCCAGCGCGTGACATCTTGTAGCGTTGAAGCAGATTCGGTTTGATTCGGTTAATGCAATCGCCGGATCGCAAGCCTCCCTGTTCCACGGGGTGGCTTTTTCTTTTCCTGTGCCAGGACAGAGACCGGCCACTAAACACCGCTTTGCGTGCCGGTAGTCCTTCACAGAGGTGGGAGGTGATCACACATAGACACGGACCATAGTTCGATAACAGACAAACGTTGGCAGGGGTGGACGGTCATCTCGTGCGAGGCCTTGCCACACGCCGTGTCAGCCGCGTGTGATGACCTTGGCATCTCACTCTAGGATGCGCTACCTGTAGTCATACAGCCTCCTGGCCCTCCTCCCCACCAACAGCACACAGACAGATTGAAATTCAAACCATCAGGGTGGCACACGGATTGTGTGCTGCTCTTAACCACGCGGACCATACCTTGTCCGGTTGGCTACGATTTGGCTGCGTCTATTCAGTGGTGAGGAGAGATGGGTCCTATGACCTGTAAATGAGGGCACACGGCGTGTGCCAGGAGGTGCATGATGGCATACATGAGTGAGTTAATCGACAAGCCGGTTGCGGATGTTGAGGGGGAGCGCGTTGGGCAGTTAGTGGATCTGGTTGCCGCTAACCGTGGTGACGTGGTTACACACCCTGTCATCGTTGCACTGGTGGTTAAGCGCCCCGGCGGGAATCTGCTCGTATCCTTTTCAGACGTGGTGGTGCTCGTCGCACCAGCGATACCACTCAACAAACGCCTCGCTGATATTACGCCGTATCAGCCAGCGGAAGGCGACCTTTACCTGGCACGCGACGTCCTGGACAAGCAAATCATCGACACCAATGGAATGCGTGTGGTACGTGTCAACGATCTGGAGATCGCGCGGGTCAACGGTCACTTTTACGTCGCCAACCTTGACATCGGTGGGATGGGCCTGTTGCGCCGGCTTGGTCTGGCACGCGTGGCCAAGAAGATTGCCGCGAGCCTGGGGCGCGAATTGCCTTCCGGTGTCATCGCCTGGAGCGATACCGAACTGCTGCCCGGCGACCAACCGATGCGGTTGAAGGTGCCAAGCGATAAGATCGCGGACCTTCATCCTGCCGATCTCGCCGAGATCATCAGCGATCTGAGCCGCGTCGAAAGCAGTAAATTACTGAACTCGCTCGACGTCAAGACAGTCGCCGACACGCTGGAAGAGGTGGAGCCGGACTTCCAGGCCAGCCTGGTCGAAAGTATGGCCGACGAGAAGGTCGCCGACGTGTTGGAGGAAATGGCCCCCGATGCTGCAGCGGACTTGCTGGCCGAATTATCTGAAGAGCGTAGCGAAGAGTTGCTGAACTTGATGCAACGCGAAGAGGCACAGGACGTCCGTGAACTCCTGGCCTACCCCGTCGACAGTGCCGGCGGTCTGATGAATACCGAGTTCATTTCCCTGCGCCCTGATCTCACGGCCGAACAAGCCATGGCTGTCCTGCGCCAGACTGCCCATGAGGCGGAAACGATCTTCTACGTTTACGTCACCGACGAGCAGGACAAGCTGATCGGCGTGTTCTCGCTGCAAAACCTGGTGCTGGCTGACCCGCAGACTCGCGTGGATCAATTCATGCACCACCGTATCGTAAGTGTGAACTTGAAAGACAGCCAGGACGATATTGCGCAAGTCATCTCCAAATACAATCTTCTCGCTGTCCCGGTGGTCGATGATCAAAAACGCTTGCATGGCATCGTCACTGCGGACGATGCGCTCGACAAGATCATTCCTACCGCCTGGAAGAAGCGCCTGCCCAGGCTATACCATTGACTGTACGGTGAAGGGTGGCTGACGAAGGACGAGTAACATTCGTCTTCCGTCATTCGTCCTTCCCCTCCCCAAGGAGTGTGCATCATGACCTTGACCCTTTGGAATCGGCTCAAGCCGATACGAGCACGCCTGCTCGTCCTGTTCGCTGTTATCGGACCGGGCATCATCACCGCCAATGTAGATAACGACGCAGGCGGCATCACAACCTATTCCGTCGCCGGAGCGCATTACGGTTACAGCCTGCTTTGGATCATGCCGCTGGTCACACTGGCGTTGATCCTCATTCAGGAGATGAGCGCTCGGCTTGGGATCGTCACCGGTCGTGGATTATCCGGACTGATTCGCGAAAGTCTGGGGGTGCGTACGACCACCATCATCCTGGCGATATTTCTGTTCGCCAATCTGGCCAACACGGTGAGCGAGTTTGCAGGCGTGGCTGCCAGCATGGAGATCTTCGGCGTCAACAAGTTCATTTCGGTGCCTATTGCGGCAGTGGTCGTATGGTTGCTGATCGTGAAGGGTAGTTATAAACTTGTCGAGCGTGTTTTCCTGATCGCCAGCGCGCTCTATCTTGCCTACGTCGCCTCAGGGATCCTGGCAAACCCACCCTGGCCACAGGTGGCGCAGGCACTGGTGACGCCGACCTTTCACTTCGAGGCGGGTTTCGTATCACTGGCAATTACGATTATCGGCACGACGATTGCGCCTTGGATGCAGTTCTACCAGCAGTCCTCCATCGCCGACAAAGGGTTAAAAGTAACGGATATCGGTTATGAGCGTATTGACGTTGTCGTCGGCGGAGCATTTGCCATCGCGGTGGCTGCATTCATCACCATCGCATGTGCCGCCACGCTCAATGCCAACAACGTGCATATCGAGACCGCCAAGGACGCCGCGTCAGCCTTGCGCCCATTGGCAGGTGATTATGCGGCCACGCTTTTTGCCTTCGGTTTGTTGAATGCATCCGTCTTCTCCGCCGCCATCCTGCCCCTCTCGACTGCTTACGTGATGTGCGAGGCCTTCGGGTGGGAGTCGGGCGTGGATCGCAAATGGACCGAAGCGCCGGTTTTCTTCGGCACGTACACGGCGCTCATCGTTGCCGGCGCATTGATCATCCTCCTGCCGGTTCAATCGCTCATCCAGGCAATGCTCGCCAGCCAGACTCTGAACGGGGTTCTCCTACCCATCATCCTGCTGGTGATGCTGCGCCTGATTAACGACAAACGGTTGATGGGACGCTTCGTCAATGGACGTGTGTTCAACCTGCTCAGTTGGGCCATCGTCATTGCGGTCATCGTGCTCACGTTGATCCTGGTCATAACCAGTGTTTTCCCTGGGCTCTTGGGGGGAACAGGCGGCTGAGCTTTTCACGACGGTACAATGTCGCTGTGCGTATGACTATTTCAAGACTGCGACTCCACCGCGGCGAACGCATGCTGATCATTCTCGCAATGATCTTTGGTTGGTTGGGGGCGGGATCACTATGGCTGCAAAACCGCGACTTATCGATCATCGGCGCGGTGGCAACACTATCGCTTGTGGCCGTATTGTCACATATTGGGCTGAATTGGGTTGCACCA
Organism: Chloroflexota bacterium; assembly: GCA_023488685.1. Lineage (GTDB taxonomy): Bacteria > Chloroflexota > Anaerolineae > J036 > Brachytrichaceae > CAIXPS01. The sequence continues at coordinate 5,430 of JAMDDR010000018.1, forward strand.
GCGCGTGATCCACTGCTCCTACCCACCGCCGTGCTCATGACCATGTGGGGGCTGCTGGTCATCGCGCGGGTAGCGCCCAACTTTCTTGGGCGCCAACTCGTGTGGGTGATCGTTGGCTACACGATGCTATTTGCAGTCGCCAGCAGCCCGGACCGGCTACGTTGGCTGCGCCGGTTCAAATACACCTGGTTGCTGGCCAGCCTGGCGCTGTTGGCGGCGACACTGCTATTAGGGGTGAATCCGACAGGCGCCGGCGCGCGCCTTTGGCTGAGTGTCGCCGGTCTGTTTGTGCAACCCTCAGAGATCTTGCGTTTGTTGATGGTTGCATTCCTGGCCGCATTCTTCAGCGAACGCGTCGCACTCAGCCCCTGGAGATTTGACATCGCACAGTCGGTCGTCTCACATCTCAAAGCACTCAGTCCCCTGGCGCCATCGTTTGTCATGTGGCTGATCGCACTCGCGTTACTGGCATCCCAACAGGATCTTGGCGCGGGAGCGTTGTTGCTGTTTACCTTTATCTTCATGCTCTACCTGGCCACTGGGCGCGCGCTGCTGCCGGTGGCTGGTCTGTTGGTACTGCTGATCGCAGGCGCAGCCGGCTACACACTATCGGCACGTATTGCACAGCGTATCGATATCTGGTTGAACCCATGGATCGATCCGCAGGGAAGCTCATTTCAGATCGTACAATCTCTCATCGCCGTGGCCAGTGGCGGCGTTTTCGGCCAGGGACTGGGTCAGGGGCGCCCGGAGTACGTTCCCGCCGTACACACCGATTTCCCATTTGCAGCCATCGGCGAGGAGTTTGGCGTATTAGGCGCCGTGGCGTTGCTGATCGGTCTTGCGATCCTCTCACTCCGCGCATGGCGAATCGCCCGTCACGCACCATCGGCCTATGCGTTGCTGCTGGCCGGCGGGTTGGCGGCATCCCTCGCAACCCAGGTATTTGTGATCGTCGGCGGCAATCTTGGACTATTGCCCCTCACAGGGGTGACACTGCCTTTCGTAAGCTATGGCGGCAGTTCACTCCTCGTGAGCTTGATCACAATAGGACTGTTGATCCGTCTGTCATGTGATTACATGCCAGGGCCGTCACCTGATGCGGCGAGCAAACAGGCATTGCCGGCAGGCAGCGACGCCGTGCTCCAGGCGACGCCGGTTCAACGCACTGCTGCGCGCTATGCCACACGTCTGTGTGGTGGGATGTTCACTATGCTTGCATTGGTAACCGGTTACCAGGGGATCATCCAACAACCCACGCTCGTAGCACGTGACGACAATCCGCGCAATGTGGAAGCCGAACGCGCCATCCAGCGTGGCGCTATCCTGGCACGCGACGGGACTCAGTTGGCGATCTCAGAGCGACAGGATGGTGATGATTCCCCACCCGTGTACGAGCGCCATTATCCACATGCCGAGACGACGTCCGTAATCGGTTATTACAGCCTGCGACACGGTGTGGGCGGGATAGAGGCATATGCTGACGCCATATTGCGCGGTCAATCTTCATTCGTCGATCGACTGATGCACCACACCCGGGTCGGGACCGCGTTTACAACGACCATTGATGTGCATTTGCAGCGCGCACTATCCGAGGCACTGCGCAAAGCCACTGGCTCAGCGATCCTCATGGACTGGCGCACGGGTGAAGTATTGGCATTGGTCAGCACACCCAGCTTCGATCCAAACACGCTGGACGATCACTGGGATGCGTTAAAGGCCAGGGCGGATGCGCCACTCATCGACCGTGCAACCCAAGGCTTGTACCAACCCGGCGCCTTGCTGGGTTGGATGGCCGAGCATATCGTGCTTACTGAGAACGCGAAAATGGATCGCACTGGTCAGGCTACCTATCGGGAAACCACCGTTCGTTTCGAACTTGGCGAAACCGTACCATTCGAGTTGGAAAACGCCGCCGTGCCCTACTCTGCCACGGCAACTTACAGCGACACCATCGGCCAGGGCCAGTTGCGTATCACACCGCTCCGAGTGGCCACCGTCGCCGCATCCATCGCCGCAGGGAAAGCAGTCACACCCAGGCTTACTTACATGCTGCCCGCCAATGCGCCGATCTCTGCTCCCGAAACGTCTTCACACCCACAACAGGGGACTGCGCCGGGCCGCGTGCCCATCACCACCATGACGACCTTCGCCGAGATGGGCGCAGGCCAATTCGTGGGCTGGCACGTGCAGGCTGGCACGCGTTACGTACTCGTCATCGCATTAGAGCAGCGCGACCGCTCGCCAGTACAGCTTAACCAGATCGTTGACGCCATCAGCCCGGCGCTACAGTAGCGGCGGTGCTACGCTCCGGGTGGTTGCGCGACTTCAGAGAAGGCAGCATGCAACGCCGGGTAGAGTTTGACAAAGACATTAAACAAACGATCGTACTTCTCAGCCACTTCCGCATTCGGCACAAAGGTGCCTTTCGAGTGAAGGAAGTCATATGGTGGGAGGTTCTCTGCAAACCAGCCGAGTGCCTTGCCGGCGATGTACGCCGCGCCGCGCGCGCTCACGTCTTCGGGAGGCGACAACAGTTCAACACGGCAGTTGAAAACATCGGCAAAAATCGTCGCCCAGAGTGGTGAGCAGTTTTCATCGCCAATCAGACTAAGCTCTACCTCGTCGACGTCGGGGAGCGGTTCCGGCATGAGATACTGTATCGCGCGCAACGAGTAGGTAACCCCCTCAAGAACAGCCCGATAGAGATCCGATCGCCATGTGCCTCGGTGGACAAAGAACCACCCACCCCGTGCATTTGGATCACGATAGGGTGATTGTTCACCGGCGAGATAGGGAAGGTACACCACCCCACCGCTGCCCGGGGCTGCCTCAGCCGCCAGCGTCATCAGCAGTTCGGTGGTGCTCATATTAGCCTCAGCAAATCCCTTTTGCTCCATTTCCCCGAAGCGCTCTTTCAGCCACTCGAAGTTCCCGGCTGCGGTAATCATTGGGCCGGCCACCAGTAACTCCGCGCGCCAGGGGCTGCGCATGTTCACCAGCCCGGTGAGTGGGTTGGCCATCTCGTGCAACCCGGTCGTTGCCAGCCAGCCGCTATCGCCCAGGTAACAGACATACTGGCCCGGTTTCACGGCACCCGCGCCGGCAACCATGGTGGCCAATTCGCTGGTGCCATGGAACACTGGTATTCCCGCTGGCAGACCAAGCGCCTTGGCTGGGCCTTCCAATAACAGCCCGGCACGCTCACTCGCCGTAATCAACTGCGGGAACCAATCCGTGCGCAATCCGATCTCCTGGAGCAATTCTGTCGCCCAGGTATCCGCCTGCAAGTCGAATAGATCGGTAGCGGATGCAGTGGCGTAATCGGTCACACGCGCACCGCACATGCGCCACGTGATGTAATCGTGGGCGCCGAAGAACACACAACGCGCCTTCTCGTAAAAGGTCGGCTGGTGATCCTTCAGCCATAACAGCCTGGGCAGCACGCCGGCTTCGTCATACACATTATTGCTGGTGCGCAATAGACGTTCCAGCCCCACCTTCTCAACCATCTTCTGCCACTGGCGCGTTGCACGCCGATCCGCCGGGAGCATGGCTGCATCCAATCGATCGAAGTCATCGGCCAACAGCACCAAACCGGCTTGCCCGCACAATGCGACGGCGCTCGGTGTCATATCTGGGTTCGCATCCCGGAGCGACCGCAATGCCACAGTCAGCGCCAACCACCAGTCTCGTGGTTCCTGCTCCACCCAGTCTCCCAAACGACCAGTCACGAAGCCTGATTCTGAGCTGGCAACGATCGAGCCATCTCGCGCCACCAGACTCACCCGTGTGCGTATCTGATTGATATCAACCGCCAAAATGGTGTCCACGCGTGAAACCTCCACAAACTGCTATGCACGATTTGTCAAGTCGGCCAGGCATTTGGCCGCGACTTGAGATTATCCACCACAATCGAGCGGCGACTATAATGGCGCAGCCTGCTTGCATGGAATCACCTTGAGATCGAGGGGTTATGAGGGTAAAAATCGAAAGCGGTGAAATCCACCTGACCAACCTCCACACACGCATGCCATTCCGCTATGGCATCGCGACCGTCACCGCGCTTCCGCATTTGTTCCTGCGTCTGAGCGTGGTGGTGGACGAGGTTGCCCACAATGGTATCGCGGCGGACCATCTACCACCGAAGTGGTTCACAAAAGAGCCTGGCAAGGACGTCGGCGTTGAGATAAGCGAGATGTTGCGCGTCATCGAGCACGCTCTGCAGCTCACTTGCGGTACATCCGCAGATAGCCCGTTCGACGCCTGGCTCTCCCTATACCATGCACAAGCTCGCTGGGGAGCCGCCGAACAACTGGCGCCGCTTTTGACGAATTTCGGTGTCTCGCTGGTGGAACGAGCATTGATCGATGCGGTGTGTCGCGCGACCGGGCGTCCGTTTGCCCTGGCGCTGCGAACAAATACGCTGGGCATCCGGCTCGGTGAACTGCACGATATATTGAAAGACAATCAACCTGCCGATTTCCTGCCGGCACAGCCACTGCGCCAGATGACCGTGCGGCATACGGTTGGGTTGTCTGACCCCATCGACGAGGCGGAAATCACTCCGGCGGATCGACTGGACGACGGCTTGCCACAGTCATTAACGGCCTGCATCGACGCGTATGGTTTGCACCATTTCAAAATCAAGGTCAATGGTAACCTCGAACGCGATGTCGAGCGACTCGCGCGCGTGGCCGCCGTGATCGAACAGCGCGCCTTGCCCAATTTCGCATTCAGCCTCGATGGAAATGAGCAGTTCAAGAGCCTCGCACAGCTTCAACAGTTCTGGGAAGCCGTGCGCCGTCACGCCGGGCTGCAAGGCTTCTTACGGCATCTGTTGTTTGTGGAACAACCCTTTCACCGTGATACTGCACTGGACGCCACAGCACTCTCAGCCATGCGGGATTGGCCCGACCGGCCACCACTGATCATCGACGAGTCGGACGCAACCTTTGACAGTCTGCCCCAGGCATTGCGACTGGGTTATAACGGCACGAGCCATAAAAACTGCAAAGGCATTTTCAAGGGGATCGCCAATTGCTGTCTGCTTGAGCATACGCGGCGCAACCAGCCAGCCGGATATTGGATCATGAGCGGAGAAGACCTCTCGAACATCGGACCGGTGGCATTGATGCAGGACCTTGCGGTTCAGGCCACGCTGGGCATCCAAAGTATCGAACGCAATGGGCATCACTATTTCACCGGGCTGTCCATGTTCCCCACGGAAATACAGCGTCAAGTCCTGGCTGCTCATGGCGACCTCTATCACCAGCACGATCTGGGCTGGCCGGCACTCACGATTTCAGATGGTAGCGTTTGCCTGGATTCAGTCGTGACCGCGCCGTTTGGCGTGCAGTTCGAGTTGGATGTACAGCGCTTCACGCCCATCCAGGATTGGCATATGGCTTCATCCTATACCGAACGGTAACCCCTCGCACCAATCGAGGAAGGACAAAATGATGTCTGACGTCGATACAAACGGGAAACATCCCTCTCCCGACCTTGTTCACAATGCGGATCATGGTGGCAGCAGGCCGCGTGATGAGTTGGATAGCCTGGTTGTCAACATGGAGTTGACGCTGATCAGCATCATCCAGGGGGTTGCCCTCTACTTTCTCACAGATTCCACCCGGACACCGTTGCTGTCCGGCCAGGCGAATGCACTACCCTATGTTGCTGCTGGGTTGCTCATCATCTTGTTATTCTGGTCACGCTCGCTGATCCACACGTTCACCGTCATCCGTTGGCCCTTGGATTTCGGCCATAACTTTGGTTATATCGCGTGCACCCTGGTTGAAGCCGTCTGGTTCACCCAACTGATCAATGTACAGAACTGGTACCTGGTAGGTGCCATTTACTCGACAATGATCTGGTTTCTCTTCGCATTCGACACCAGGATGATACGCAGGCGGTTGCATGAGAGCATCGGAACCGCGGGTAGGACGTTGTTTGGTACGCTCGAACGCGAGCAGTTGTTGCACGTTCGGCTCGGCATGCCACTGGTCACCGGTTTTTATGCAATCTCGGCCGTGCTGGCGTTCACACAAGCGGATTGGTTCGTCGGTCAAAACGGCCACCTGTTCTTCAGCTTGTTGCAGTTGCTCGCCGCAGCAATCTACCTGGCATATGTGCTGCGTTTGTTCAACCGCCTTTCGCCACTCATACTTGCCTATCGGCAGGAGCACCAATCGTGAGCATAAATCCGTCCCCAATCATTTCGAGCATTTCGAGCGGACACATCCTTACGACGGTCGTCGGAAGTTACCCGGTACCTACATGGTTGTCTGCCAGACCCAGTGCGCCAAACTTGCGCGACGCCGTCATGGTGGTGATGAAAACCCAGGAACTGGCCGGCATCGACGTCATCTCGGATGGTGAATTGTCGCGCTTTGATGTCAACCATCCTGACACCAACGGGATGATTGATTTCTTTGTGGGCTCATTAGACGGAGTTCGCACGCGTCTTGGCCTGGAGGAACAGGCAGAGTTTCGCAGTCAGCCCGGCATGGGCTTCCGTACACAGCCCGCGGGCGTCGTATACAACAGAATTGCCGCAGGCACACTGAACCTACCGGCGGGATTCGAAGCTTTCCAGGCCCTTACGGGGCGCCCATTGAAGTTCACGGTCACCAGCCCTTACATGTTGGCTAAAACGTTGCTCGACAAGCACTACGGCAGCCGGCAGCAACTGGCAATGGATATTGCAGAAGTATTGCGCCGCCAGGTTGCATTGATCGATGCTCCTGTGATCCAGGTGGATGAGGCGAATCTCCCCGGCTCACCTGCGGACGGAGAGTGGGCGGCGGATGCCATCAATTGCGTGCTGAGTGGCGCACGCCATATGAAAGGCGTGCACCTTTGCTTTGGCAACTACGGTGGCCAGACCATACAGCAAGGATTATTCAGCAACTTGTTGCCATTCTTCAACGCACTGCAGTGCGATCACCTGGTTCTTGAGTTTGCGCGGCGGGGATATGAGGAGCTGGCGATCTTTCGCGACCTCAAACCCTCGATCTCCTTGGGCATTGGCGTCGTAGACATCAAAGATACCCAGGTTGAGAGTCCAGATGAAGTCGCGCGTCGTATTGAGCTCGCTGTGCATGTGCTCGGCACAGATAGGATCCGCTGGGTGCATCCAGACTGTGGATTCTGGATGTTGCCGCGCTCAGTCGCCGACCGTAAGATGAAGGCTCTTGTGGAAGGCAGAAATCTCTACGAGCGTGGCAGCATCGTGTGAGGGTGCTGTAATGCACCCTCCCCACGCTATATAAACATGTATCCGGCGCCACGCATGTTTAGGATGCGATTGGAGAGAATTGGATATCGCTCCAACTTGCGCCGCAACCGCACGATGTGCGGCCGAAGCTGCTTGACCCCTGCTTCTACATCAACATTTGGGTTGGTCAACACGTGGCGTACCAATTCCTCCATCGGCACCGTGCGATTGTGATTGGTCAACAGAAGGTCAAAAATGCGGCCCTCAATCGGGCTCAAACGCACATAGCTATCACCGAGGTGCAACACATGACCGATGGAATCCCACTGAAACTGTGACCCCAGCCCTACTGGTGGTCCAGCAGGTGTGACGCCGCTTTCATAGGCCTGCACCGGTTCAGCCACTTTCACTTCTGGCACTGATTGCCGCTCTGCCCCTGCACGCTCCGCGAGCAGGCGCGCGCTCAACTCGCGGTTGATATCGGGATCACCGCCAAGCAAATACTCACGCACGCCTAATTGCAGCGCCTTAATGACGGCATGAATATCATCACCTTTACGATCGTATAGAAGTGTTGGCGGCAAATCAGGGAAGATGTCATGCAAGAGTATTAAGAGTGGTATCGCACCCGCCTGTACTTCCGCCACCAGGATCAGAATTGGTGCTGTTTCCGACACATCTGCACTGGCTGCGCGCACTCTATCAATGGTTTCGCTGACCGTACGGGTTTCGATCACTTCGCAATCAGCTTGCTGTAGCCCGCGCACTATCGCAGCATCCGGCACGCTTTCACCCGCGAGATAAATACCTAATCGCTGGCTCATATTGTCCTTAACCAGATCAACAGCTTAACCCCACGAACATGGAATATTAGCACAAACCCACCATCTCAAAGCTTTATTCGTAGCAGCATGATTTTACCACATGCAATGACACTGGGTATCACAATAGTTATTTCAACGCTCAAACACATGTAGTTCCTGTTTATAAACAAAATGTACTTCTTACACGAACCTACGCATGCATACCGCCATTTCCATAGCCCCGGTGATTCGTGACCCTTAAATTCCAGTTCCCCTAAGGCAAAGCTTTTCAGGCTGTCGATAGTTTCACAACAAAAATAGCGGATACTCTATCTAAAGCGAGATACTAGGCATGTGCGCTCAAACAGACATCAAGCTAATGAGAATCCCTTACATCGAGGTAACAAACATTACAGCCTCTCTTTAGATTGGTTACCGCGCATGTTCAACGTCGCAGCAAGGGCTACAAGACACACAAATTACGAGCGGACAAGTAGCAGCATAATGACATGCATCCCGTTTCCAAAGGTCTGGACGAGGAACTTGCTCTATTAGTCTCGTATCGGCAGGCGCGCAGATTATGTCCGACCAGTAGTCAGAAGCTACCCTGTGATCTGCTCAAGCAGAATCACTTCACTCTGCCCTGGTTTGAGTGCACGCTTCAGCCCTTCTTTCATGAGTAGTGCACCACCCACCCGCCATGACTCACCGCCAAGGGATGAGTGCAGCCGATAGCTATGCGCGACGTCCAGCCCTTTCAACACCACATGCAGTTGCCAGCCAGGGGTGGCCTGTGTGCTATGTGGGTGAAACAACAAGAGCACCCCCTGCCCGCCCAGATGCTGTACCTGCAACGCATCACATGATGCCTCCGCCGGCGCGCGCAGGTGGTATACACGCCCCCCACGGAAAAGCGGGCGTATCTGTTTATACAGGGCTACGTTTCGCCTGGCCGATGCAATATCCTCAGCCGTCCACTCACTCGCCCGGTCCATCAGGATCCACGGTCCACCGATCATCGACGACTGGCAGGCATAATCTGTCGGACGCTCTTCCATGTAGTTGGCGCAATAACGCAACGGAAAAACGTAACTCATGCCGTAGAGCGCCTTGCGTCGTGAGAAGGCGTGGCTGAGCACCGGACCGTCTGATGAAATGGACGCATCGTGCCACTTAACCATGTCGAATGTCATGGCGCGTCCACCTCCCTGGCAGTTTTCGATGAGCAAATGGGGATGCGCCTGTCGCAGACGCCGCAGCACTTCCTGGTAACCCATGGCGCTGTGATAACCCGAAGGATCAGGGGGATGGTTGTGGTTCGGGCTCGTGCAAGGCGTAATGAGTTCGAAGTCGTGTTTCAGATAGTCAATCTTGTACTCACCTACCAGCCGGATGGCTTGTTCTGTAACCCAATCACGTGTCTCCGGATTGGCCAGGCAGAGTGCACGGCTGCGAAAGCTGCCCCAGTCATCCGGGTAGGCTACCCAATCCGGATGCTCATCCAATAGCGGCACGCCGGGATCAGCATTAGCAAATGCCATCCACACGCCGAATTTCATGCCACGCTCGTGCACCATGCGGCTCAGGTCGCCCAGCATCGGCATGTGCTTATCCACCGGCACCCAGTCACCCAGTGCGCGTTGCCAGCCATAATCGGCGTCGAACATCTCAACACCAATCTCGGCAGCCACGTCCAGGCAGCGCAGCAGCGCGTCGCGGGTAAGATTGAACCCGTACCCCCATGAGTTGAACACCACGTACGGGAACTGCTCATCCGGCCACGCCGGTGCCAGATATCGCTCGACGAACTCGTGCGTTACATGCGTCGCGCTATCCCAATCATCAGTGGAATCGCTGGCAAACATGGCCCAGAAGACGGCCGGGCTTTGCCATCGCTCGCCTGGGGGCACCTCGACGTTGAGGGGATCAGCCGGCATGGCTGCCAGACGTACGCCTTGCCCAATAACACCGTTCGCGCACCAGTGTTGGCCGCCAGCAACACGCCCGGCATCGAAAACACGCATCTCCGCCGCACCGTCATATTCCAGCCCTACAACAATCCCGGCACGATCCGTTCGACGGATTGCCAGCCAACTGCATTGCTGCTGGTACGCACCCATCGCGAGCCGCACGGCACCACCCGCCTCGAATAACTGCTCGTGCGTGTCGAAATTAAGGTCGCCGGGTTCCCAGCGATCACGACGATGGCCGGCAAACACATCGACGTAGAACAGATGCAGCGGATCCTGGATCACGTCATGGTTCAGGACCAGGTCAAGCAGATGATAACCCTCGACACGAACGGACTGTGTGCTTTCGTTCCTTAACGTCACCCAATGGCGCATCACCGGCAAGCCGGGCGCGAGCCACAGCGATTCCACCAGCGCCAACCGGCTACCCGCAACCTCAGCCATAAGCTCGACATCGAGCTGCACAGCCTCACCGTCCTGCGTCACGTGCCAATCGCGCATCTGCCACGAGTCAAGCACGATACGCTCCGGCTGATTTAGCGACAGGTAAAGTAATGGGTGTCCCTCAGAACCCAGCCACGTGTTGTTGGCTGCAATATCACGCATCGTCACCATGCTTAGCCCATGTGGGTTCGCAGTGACATACAACTCGATAGACTCGTTGAGTAGGCGCCAGATGGGTTGTTCCCCTTCAATTCGCTCGATACTGGGTCGCATACATTCTCCAAATGATGATCTATCTCTGTGTCTTCTGCGCCGCTGCGATACAGATCTACTTCCCGAGTGCTCGTGCAAGTGCGCGCAACATGCCAAAGCCGTTGTGAGTGTCAGGCAGTAGATAGTGCCCTTCTGTCCATTCATTCCAGCAACCAATCGTGAGGATGGGGCTGATGCTGGGGCGCTGATGAAAGTAGCCGAATGCGGCACGCACCAGGGCTTCAAATGCCGCGGGCGTATCGTTAATCGCGATGGGCGTGCCGGGCCATTTCTGGCGGCTGGGCCGTTCGCCACGGTTGCGCATCAGCACACGGGGCGCATTATCGCTGCCTGGATTTACATTGGGGAAGCAGGGCAGCGATGATAACGCGTCAAGTGCCGGCCACACTTTTGTCGCCGTGTCGGCGGCAAGCACGCCATAGTCAAGGATTTCCTCTTCATCCGGCCGTCCACCCGCTGCAACGGCGACGGCATTGTAGTAACTGTAGCTGCGGATGCCCAATGCCGGCAACTCGCCGATGACTGCTGCAACACCCGGTTCCTGACATTCGGCGTGAAAATACAAACCCTTGTGACCGAGCTTGCGAGCGAAGTCACGCAGGTCATTCAGCAACTGCCGTGCGCCATCTGTGCCGAAGCGGCGCACGAACAACGACACGTCCCAAATGGGCAACACCGGCTCGTCGTCGATGCGCCAGTACTGGGGATGATGGCAGTAGCGCGCAATGATGTAGCTCATGCTGCGCCACACGTCCTCGTAGCTCTCCGGCGCAGGGTGGAGCAACTCATAGCCCCCCTGGCCACTCGTTTCCCATGAAGCCAGCCACTCGTCTTTGGGCCGGTACCCCACCGTGGGGAACCAAATCGCCCAGGGATGATTGGTAAGCATCGCAGCAAACTTGATCTTGCCGATGTTGCGCGCGTTGAGCAGGCCATCCTCCAAAGCCTCGTGAAACACAGGCTCCCCAGCGTACCAGTACCAGTCAAACACGAACGCGTCGATGCCGCTCTGTGCAGCCAGGTCCACGTAAGTCTCCCAGGTCGATGGTTCGCGCTCGTTCAACTCACCGAGCAACGGTGTGCGCGGTTGGTGGTGGCCAGGAAACCACGGTCTGCACCCACGCATCTGCACGTACTCTGTCCAACCCTTGCCATAGAGCCTGTCGTTGAACGGCGTGGGATGCCATTGGGGGAATACCCAACAAGCAACCGTGAGATTGTCGGGGCGCTGTAACGACGCCGGATCGTACATGCGTTCGAGATCTTCGGGCAATCGAAGTATCTCCATCATCATTTCATGGCCGGTTGTACGGGTTGCAGATCGGTGCTGCGCTGGTAAAGGGGATAGTATTCGCCCGGCGGGTCGATATGCATCAGCGTCTCACCACGCCAAGACCCGGTGCAATGGAGTGTTCGACCGGGTGCTCCAACCTGGTATTGGGTGGTGCGCTCTGACAGCGGGTAGTGCAACTCAACACACTGACCCGCTTTGGCGTCGAAACGAACATACCCATCAACCGCATCCAACGACTGCACCTGTGCCGCCCCATCCATGTGGTTGACTGCCAGCGCATGGCGTTCGCCGGCCGGCAGTCGAACGCTCACGCTGCCATCAGAGACTGTTGTGATATCCAGCCTGCCACCGGCGGGTTCGTAGCTCACCACCTTTAGCGCCGGTGTCTGCATGCTAAAACGTAAATGTACCGCGCAATGACCGTTTTCACCACCCATCTCAACGGCGTTATGCCACAAGTCGTATAACCCGCGTGTACCCGCAGCGTTGCAGCACTGCATCATGGCTGTTGCATCCAGGTGGAAAGCATCGTTCAGGGTTGAGCGGGCTGCGAATGCACCAACCTGGCTCTCTGTAACACCCTCCGTCGTCGAATAACGGCCTTCGTAGGGAGCAGCCTGTGCAGCCGGCGGCAACTTCTCCACAGCTTGCCTCAGTTGATCCAGCGTGAGATATTGGCTTTCGAGCAGGTGATTGCGCCCGAAGCATTCCGCCTCGGCATAATAATGACGGCTCACGTGGCGCCCTAATAAAAGCGCCGTTTCGATCATGTCCGTGGTGCAACAGATCTCGCCGTGCCGGTGTCCCAGCCCTTCCGGGAACCAGCCAAAATCAGTTCCCCATGCCTTGGCGTGTTCGTACGCCTGTCTCGCCCACGCCACGTATTCAGGCCGTGCCATCTCAAGGCCCAGTTCCAGCACCCCAAGGATGAAGTTCGTACGCGTGTGCAAGTGGTCTTCGACACCTGGGCGTTTACCGGCCAGCAAGCGGCCATCCGGCGTATATCCGCGTGTGTGCCTGAGAGCAAAACGCGCCAACCCTTCGGCCAGTTCGATGGCGGGTTCGTAGTGAGTGGTCTGATAGAAACGCACCAGCGGCACCAACACCGCCGCGTTGTACTCTTCGATACCGCCGTACAAGCCTGGCTCGCGCGAATGCCATCCACCACGCCGGTAATATCCTTCCGGGAAAAATAGGCCGTCTGCATGGCGCACTGCGACAGATAGTAGGCCATCGACCATACGTTGCGCGGCGGTCAGGAAGCGTGTGTCGCCCGACTGCGCCAGGCGTGTGCTCAACCCAAGCAATGTGCCGCGTTGCGCCCAGCTTACCTCTGCCAGGACGTCACCTGGCTGCCAATCTGCTAGTACCAGGTCTGTCCCCCACGGCACCGCCCAGGGTTCGTGCGGCAACCATGACAGACCATCCTCGCCCAGGAAACGGAACATCCAGGCCTCGAGTTGAGCCTCACCGGTGTCTGGGACGGCTGCCGGTGAGTCAGGCCTGACCATACTACGCGCCAGCGCCAACGCGTCGATATGGCGGCCGCTGCCATCGCCACAATCCCACAGACCGTGATCTGCGCGTGGCGGACGGGCGCGCCAATCCGCCAGGAAGTATATTAATCCTTCACGCTGGGGATCGAGTAAATGCGTTAACGCTTGGGCAGCCAGTTCGGCGCGCGCTTGCAGGTCGAATGGATGAACGATTTTCGGCATGGGTCCAGTCCTCTACGTCATGTTTTTAAACACACGGTAGCCAACGGAAGAATGGCTGATATTCGCGACGGAAGTGCTGAGTGGCTGGCGCAACGCG
>JAMDDR010000518.1 GCA_023488685.1 Chloroflexota bacterium
TGACGGCCAGCCTGTCCGTGGCACAGATCGTCGACGCGGTGCAGCGCCATGTGGCGGCACGCCAAACCGGCGCCACCGAAGACGTGATCGTTCCATCCTGGGACCGGGAACGCAACCGTGGCCACGACGACGATCTCGTGATCAATGGCTTGAAGCCCCGACGCGGGTCCGGTCGCAACGTCGTCCGCCCTGACGACGAGGAAGACGATCTGCCGCCAGCGCGCAGCATCGCCCCCAAGCCAGCACAGGCCACACCCACCCGGCCACTCGTGATCAACCAGGGCGGCCGCAAGAACGGCGCACCATCCACCGGCGCCCCACCGGCGTTGCGCCCACCTGCACAACCACAAACGCAGCGCCTCCCGCCACCGCGCATCATCGGCGCGAGTGACCCGGCGCAAGGGGTCACGCCGGCCAATTCCCGGCCAGCCCAGCCCGCCACGGCCAGCCAGACACCCGAAATAACCTCGCGCTTTGGGACACAGCGCGAATGGAGCATGCCCTCGGTTGAGAAAATGCTGGAGCCAGGGAGCGACGCCGCGTTGAAAGAAGCCGACATTCGCATGCGCGCCCAGACCATCGAAGAAACGCTGAACGCCTTTGGCGTGCCGGGGCGCGTGGTCGAAGTCAACCGCGGCCCCACCATCACCCAGTTCGGTGTCGAACCGGGCTTCATCGAGATGAAGGGCGGCAAACAGGTCAAGGTGAAGGTCAGCCGCATCGCCGGGCTGGCCGACGACCTGGCGCTGGCGCTGTCCGCGCCACGCATCCGCATTGAAGCCCCCGTCCCCGGGCGCGCCATCGTTGGCATCGAAGTGCCCAATGGCGAAACGGCATTGGTGTCGCTGCGCGACGTGATGGAGGCCGAAGAGTTTGAGCACCTGGCGCGCAAGACACCGCTGCGACTGGGCCTGGGCCAGGACGTCAGCGGCCATCCCGTGGTCGCAGACATGACCAGCATGCCGCATCTGCTGATCGCCGGCACCACCGGCTCGGGCAAGAGCGTGTGTGTGAACGCCATCATCGCCGCCTTGTTGTGCTACAACTCGCCCGAAGATCTGCGCTTCCTGATGGTGGACCCCAAGCGTGTGGAATTGACCGGCTATAACGGCATCCCGCACCTGATCGCGCCCGTGGTGGTGGACCTGGAGAAGGTGACCGGCGTGCTCACCTGGGTCACGCGCGAGATGGAGAATCGCTATCGCACGTTTGCCAAGCACGGGGCGCGCAACATCGTGGACTTCAACCACAAGGTGAGCGAGCAGACCAGCCCCATCCCACCAGACGATCTGAAGAAGCTGCCCTACATCGTGGTCGTGATCGACGAGTTGGCTGACTTGATGATGATGGCGCCCGATGAGACGGAGAAAACCATCTGCCGGCTGGCACAGATGGCGCGCGCTACGGGCATCCATCTGATCATCGCGACGCAACGCCCCAGCGTGGACGTCGTCACCGGTCTGATCAAGGCCAACTTCCCGGCGCGTATTGCGTTCACCGTGGCGACCAGCGTGGATTCGCGCGTCATCCTCGACACGCCTGGCGCGGAAAAGCTGCTGGGGCGTGGCGACATGCTGGTGGTGACGCCGGAACAGTCGTTGCCTACACGCGCGCAGGGGTGCTATGTGTCGGACAAGGAGATCAACCGCATCGTGCGGCACTGGCGCGCGCAGGTGGGCGGTGAGAACGCCGGCAAGGACCCCATCACGGCCAGCATGACCGCACCGTCGATGCCGATGACGGGCACGCTGGATTCGGAGGCGCGCCCCGCACCCGTGGCCGGCCTGAGCGACTTCGGACTGCCACCTAATACCGATAGCGGCGGCCCGCTGACGTGGGACGAAGCACGCGCGCTGTCCGACGCGACAGCAGAAGGCGGCAACGGGATGAATAAGGATGACAAGCTGTTCAACGATGCTGTCGCCACCGTGCGATTGCAAGGCAAGGCGTCGATCTCACTGTTGCAGCGCCGCCTGCGCATCGGCTACACGCGCTCGGCGCGGTTGATCGAGCAGATGGAGGAGCGCGGCATCGTGGGACCCAACGTGCCTGGGTCACAGTTCCGCGAAGTGCTCAAGATGACCGATCCGCCGGATAACAACGAGTGATAAAGCATCCTGACTCATGATCGATCTGGAGCTTCATTCCCACACACACTACTCGCGCGACAGCCTGAACAAACTGGCCGATGTCGTGCGCGCCTGCCGCGCGGCAGGCATCGACCGCATCGCCATTACCGATCACAGCGAGATCCGCGGCGCGTTGCGCGCGCGCGAGCTTGCGCCGGACCTGGTCATCGTGGGCGAAGAGGTGAAGACGACCCAGGGGGACCTGTTGTGCCTGTTCATCCACGAGTTGATCCCGCGCGGCGTGACACCCGAAGAGGCCATCGCGCGCGTCCACGACCAGGGCGGCATCATCGGGGCGGCACACCCACTCGACACATGGCGTGCCGGACTGGGGTACGATAACGTGGCGCGCTTGGGCCGGCAGCTCGATTTCCTTGAGGTGTTCAACGCGCGCACGTATGAGCCGGACAAGAACGACGCGGCCAACGCCCTGGCCCACGAGATTGGCCTGCCGGGCATTGCTGGCAGCGACGCACACCTGTTACGTGAAATCGGCACGTGTCGCGTCCGCATGCGCGACTATTCCTCCCCGCAAGACTTCCTGGCGGCATTGCGCGAGGCCACCCTGGCCACACGCTACAGTTCGTCGCTCGTACACCTGGGCTCGCGCCTCGCAGCCATGGCACACGGTTTCGGGTTCGATCAGGAAAAACGCGACTGACGAAGCCATCCGAAGCCGTCCACCCATAATAGAGGCGCGACACGCTTCCTGGCAGCGCAACCGATTAGAATAACGGGTGTTTGTTTCTTTGAATAGAGTTGAACAGTCTTTCGCCTCCCAGATGAGGCGGGCTGCCGCCCTCACATAATGCACGCCCAACTAGCAAACTCTTACCCTGACAGGAGACGATAAGTGGAGCAAAACAATCATCGCGAATCCACCCGCGTTGTCATTACCGGGCTTGGCCTCATTAGCCCTCTCGGGCATAACGTTCAATCAAGTTGGGACGCGCTCGTCAGCGGCGTCCCCTCCTGCCGTCGGGTAACCCTATTCGACACAGGCCAGTTGGATGTGAAAATCGCCTGCGAGGTGAAGGAATTCGACCCAGGTGCGCACTTTGGCGCGCGCGACGCACGCCGGCTGGACCGCTGTGCACAATTCGCGTTGGTTGCCGCCAAGCAAGCCATCGACGACGCCAGGCTCACCATCAACGACGACACCACTTACGACATCGCCATCGTGCTCGGCAGTGGCATCGGCGGCGTGAGCACCCTGACGACAGAACACGCGGTGATGATGCAGAAAAGCCCCAACCGTGTCAGCCCCTTCGCCGTGCCCATGATGCTGCCCGACACCGCCACCGGCCAGGTGGCCATGCACTTCAAGATCAAGGGGCCGAACTTCTGTGTCGTGTCGGCGTGTGCCAGCGGCACCAACGCCATTGGCGAAGCCTTCGAAATGATCCGCGCCGGCCGCGCCAAAGTAGCGGTCACCGGCGGCACTGAAGCGCCCATCAACGCATTCTCGCTAGCAGCTTTCCATAACATGGGCGCGCTATCCACCTACAACGACGATCCACCGCATGCATGTCGCCCATTCGACAAGACCCGCAATGGGTTCGTGACGGGCGAAGGCGCCGGCGTGCTCATCCTGGAATCGCTGGAGAGCGCACGGGAACGTGGCGCGCACATTTACGCCGAAGTGATTGGCTACGGCATCACCGCCGACGCCTATCACATCACTGCGCCGGATACGGTCGGCCCGGCCATGGCGATGCGCATGGCGCTGCGCCAGGCCAACAGCAAGTTGAACAAGATCGACTACCTGAACGCGCACGGCACCAGCACCACGTTGAACGATGTGAACGAGACA
>JAMDDR010000106.1:0-411 GCA_023488685.1 Chloroflexota bacterium
CCACATCGGCCGTCAGGACGTCGTCGGAGAGTTGCCACGCGTTCAGATCGAGGCCCGCAGGGATGTCGGTCTTGACGAACTTCATGCGCGCCATTTCCTCCATCTCGCCGCCGGCGGCCAGCACCTGTTCCTGGATGCCACTGCGCGTGTATGCCTGGTCCGCCGTGCCACCAAAGGGGTAGTCGAACACACGCACGCGGCTGGCGCCGGCTGCTTTGCATAACTTGACCAACGCGCCGACGACCCACGGGTTCGTGGTGGCGGCGTATTCGTAGGTGTGGTAGGCCACGCATATGTTGGGCTTGACGACGACCGTCTGGCCGGGTTTGACAAAGCGCTCCATGCCGCCCAGCGCCGCAATCGCACGCTTGACCAGTTCCTCGGGCTGGTCGCCACCCCGTGCTCGGAAGA
>JAMDDR010000106.1:421-1633 GCA_023488685.1 Chloroflexota bacterium
CTGGGAGGGCAACTCACCTGCCGCGGGCGCTGCGGTAGCCCCGGCCGTTGCGCCGGGCGCACTGGCCTGCGTGGCGGCCGGTTGCGCTGTGGTTGACACTGCAGACGGAGACTGCGCAGCCAGCGTCTGCGTAGCAACGGGCGTGGGTGTTTGGGGTGATGTTTGGGATGGTGTTTGTGATTGCCCACAGGCCGCCAACAACCAGGCACCGCTGGCGGTACCCAGGCTTGCGCTTAAACGACGCAGAAATGCTCGACGTGTGACGGAGATCATAACGGTGGCCCCTCCTGGCCGCACTTCGACCACTGTCTACGTTACACCTGGGAGCCCAATCTGCCAATTGACATTCGTCGTGCCAGCAACGGCGACGAATGTCAGGATAGCGTGCGTGGTAACGGGCGTGGTAACGGATGTGGTAGCGTGCGTGATAACGGCGCGAGGAGCGACGCGAGGTTATGCTGCGAGCGCCGCAGGGGCGGCATGGGACGCCGCCACCTGCCGGATCGTGGACAAGAGCGTTTCGGGGGATTGCTGTTTGGTGACGAACGCGGCCGCGCCAGCAGCACGACAGCGTGCCTGGGTGGCCGGGTCCTCGTGAATGCTGAGCATCACGACGGCGGTCCTCGTGAATGCTGAGCATCACGACGGCGCTGGCTGGGGCCATCGCCCGCACTTTTTGAGTCGCCTGAATGCCGTCCATACTCGGCATTTCGACATCCATAACCACGACGTCAGGATGCAATTGTTCGGTCAGTGCCAATGCGGCCTCACCATCCCCAGCTTCCCCCACGACCATCAGGTCGGATTCGAGCGCAAAACGCATCTGCAAACCTTGTCGAATGCTGGGCCGGTCGTCAACTAAGAGTACCTTGATCATATGATGCCTCACCTTCACCAACTTCATCTGTTTCTGACAATACGTGTTCATCGGCGTTGAGGATAACCCGTTTGCTCCCCCGTCACCTCCTCCAAAAGCCACGTTTCGCCGCAGACTTGGGTCGCTGCCGGTTTAAGACGAAAGGCTGAGTGAAGGAGCGGGGGAGCTGAGGAGAAGAGGAGAGGAGGAGAGATGCAGCACTGAGCACTCGGAACTCAGAACTCGGCACTTCTTCTGACGACGACGAAGGTGAAGTCATCGTGCTGGATGGCGGCGCCAGTAAATGATTCCAGCGCGCTGGTGATGGCCTGTGCGACTTGCTGCGCACTGGCGTC
>JAMDDR010000106.1:1643-3966 GCA_023488685.1 Chloroflexota bacterium
CGTTGAGGATAACCCGTTTGCTCCCCCGTCACCTCCTCCAAAAGCCACGTTTCGCCGCAGACTTGGGTCGCTGCCGGTTTAAGACGAAAGGCTGAGTGATTGAGAGGGGGAGCAGGGGAGCTGAGGAGAGAGGGAGAAGAGGAGAGGGTGAGGAGGAGAGATGCAGCGCTGAGCACTGTGAACTGAGCACTCGGAACTCGGAACTCAGAACTCGGAACTTCTTTTGACGACGACGAAGGTGAAGTCATCGTGCTGGATGGCGGCGCCAGTAAATGATTCCAGCGCGCTGGTGATGGCCTGTGCGACTTGCTGCGCACTGGCGTCTGATTGCGCCTGCACCAGGTCGCGCAGACGCTCCACGCCGAAGAACTGTTCCTGGCTGTTGGTGGCATCGGTCACGCCATCTGTATAGAAGACGAGCAGATCGCCCGGCGCGACACAGATACTGCGATCCTCCAGGGCAACGTAACCGAACATGCCCAGCACAGTGCCGGGCGCTTCCAGTTCCCGAAGCGCGCCGGTCGCCGCTTGTCGCCACAGCGGGCGGTTATGCCCCGCACAGGCATAGGTCAGTTGGCCCGTATGCGCATCCAGCATGGCGTAAAAGGCGGTCAGGAAGTTATCATCGCCCGTGTCTTTGAGAATGAGTTGATTGGCGCGCACGAGGACGGCCGCCGGGCTGCAGCCGCTCATGGCGATGTTGCGGATGATGGTGCGTGCCAGCGCCATGAACAGCGCCGCCGGCATGCCCTTGTCGGCCACGTCGGCGATGACGACGCCGAGGCTGCCCTCACATTCGTTGCTACTACCGTCGATGAAATCGTAGAAGTCGCCCCCCACCTGGCGCGCCGCGCGATAGACGGCGGCGAATTCCCAGCCGGGCAGGTTGGGCAGTGTTTTCGGCAGCAGGCTGAGCTGAATCTGCCGCGCAACGTCCAGTTCGTGTTCCAGCCGCTGCCGGCGCAATGCCTCCTGGTGCAGCCGCGCCTTCTCCAGGGCGAGCGCGGCCTGGTTGCCGATCAGGCGCAGGAAACGCACCTCATCCTCGTCCAGCAGGCGTGGGGTCCGCATGTTGATCATCAGCGCGCCAATCGAGCGGCCGTCGGCGATCAAGGGGATGAGGGCGTGGCCATGAAAACCTTCGCTGCTCAGCCAGCCTGGCAGACCATCGACCCCATCGGCCAGGGCGAGATCCGCCACGTTCGATGGCTGCTGTGTCTGCACCACGCGACCGGGGGCGCTGCCGAAGTCGGCTGGCACGCGGTGCTGGGCCGGGGATGGATCGACCAGCCACCCGGACGCCGCGCGCAACACCAGGTAACCCGGCTCCTCGGCAGCCAGCAACAGCGCCACCGCGTCGGCCTGAACCAGTTGCCGCACCTGCTCCACCACGTAGTGCGACAGATCGTCCAGGTCCAACCGGCCGAGCAGTTGGCTGGAGAAGTCGAGCAATGCGGCCTGTTCGTGGATGCGGCGCTCCTTGAGCAGATCGAACAACTGGGCGCGCTGCAATGCAATGCCCATCATCGAACCGACGTTGGTCAACAGCGCCAACGCCTCGGGGCTGAACGACGACCAGTTCTCAGCCGCGACATTGAGAATGCCAAGCACGTCGTCACAACAGCGCAGGGGCACAGACGCGTGTACCGTCAGGCCACGCCGGTCGCCGCGCGATTCCGCCAGCCGGCTGCAGCGCACTTCGTTATAGGCCTCGGTCAGCTTGCCTTTGTTGCACAACCCCTGGCAATCGCAACCACTGCCCCAGGCGTGTACGCTATCCAATGCCAGCGCCGGCGGCAGGTTATCGTGGGCCGCCAGCACATAGCCACGCCCGTGC
Organism: Chloroflexota bacterium; assembly: GCA_023488685.1. Classification (GTDB taxonomy): domain Bacteria; phylum Chloroflexota; class Anaerolineae; order J036; family Brachytrichaceae; genus CAIXPS01. The sequence continues at coordinate 3,481 of JAMDDR010000106.1, forward strand.
CAGGCGTCCTGGGCCGCCGGCTGCTTCAGAAAAATCCAACCGGTCCTCAAGCCCATCAGATCGACCAGCCGTGCGAGCGCACCGTTCAACACGGTGCGCACGTCGACCGCTTCGTTGAGCGTCTCGGCGATCTGGTTGAGCATGGTCAGCTCATGAACTAAGTCGCGTGATGACACGAGTTATCCTGAGACCTCTGGACTTGACCCCCGAATCCCATGATTCGGGCGAATCTTCCAATTCGCATGCATAAGCACGAACATGGAGTGCAACGTGGGGTGTGATGGGCTGCATTCTAACGGATTTGTGCAACCTCCCCTTCGCAAGAGGAGAAGCCGCGCCATTCTCCCCTCCTTAGTAAGGAGGGGCCGGGGGTGGTTCCCACAACCCCTCCCAACCTCCCCTTCGCAAGGGGAGGCGCCGCACCGTTCTCCCCTCCTTACCAAGGAGGGGCCGGGGGTGGTCGTCCAAACCCCACCCGACCTCCCC
>JAMDDR010000561.1 GCA_023488685.1 Chloroflexota bacterium
GATGGGCACCGCCTGTTGAAACGGCACGACGACGGTGTGATCGAAAGGCACCATGGTGTGGATGGGGACGGTCTGGTTCACACGGAATTTGTAGTTGATCGTCTGGTTGCCGAACGCCTCAAGCTGGTCGGCGACATCTCCCGCCATTTGTCGCCCCACCACGATCACGACGACCAACACCGCAATGATCGCCAGGTTGAGCAACAGTGAAATGATGGTCAGCACCCACAACAGGGGCGAAGCCGGGCGAGGACGGTCTTGCATGATGATTCCCCCTTACAGATACTTGCCCATCCACAGTGCCACGCGCTCACGAGCAGCGGGCGCAATAAGATTGCGCGCGGTGATGACCGCGCTGTTCATGGACCCCGCGCTTTCGTACGGCAACGCCCCGACCTGTGGCACGAGGTTGGCGATGGCCTTCTGTGCCAGGGCCAGATTGGTGTTCAGGCGTTCGATGACCATGGTCACCGTGACCGCCTCTTCCGAGGCGTGCCACACGTCGTAGTCCGTCACGTGCGCCATGATCGCGAAATCGATTTCGGCCTCGCGTGCGAGGAAGGCTTCGGGGCAGGCGGTCATGCCGATGATATCGCAGCCCCACGCGCGGTAAGCATTGCTTTCGGCCTTGGTGCTGAAGCGCGGCCCTTCGATGGTGATGAACGTGCCGCCGGCATGCGCGGTGCCGCCGGCGTCGCGCACCGCCTGCGCCAGCGCTGCGCTCAGCGAGCGGGAGAACGGCTCCGCGACGGCTACGTGCGACACCAGGCCCTCGCCGAAGAATGAAGCGGCGCGCTTGCCCTTGGTGTTGTCGAACAACTGGTCCGGCACGACGATGTCGAGCGGCTTCATGTGCTCGCGCAAACTGCCGCACGCGCTCACACTGACGACGTGCCTGACGCCCAGGGACTTGAGCGCATAAATGTTGGCGCGGTAAGGCACCTCGCTGGGGCTGAAGCGGTGGCCGCGCCCGTGGCGCGGCAGAAAGGCCACCCGCCTGCCCTGCAGGGTGCCAATCACGACGGCGTCAGATGGCTCGCCGAACGGCGTGCTGATGTGTTGCTCCGTGACGTCGCTCAGCCCTGGCATGCCGTACAGGCCGCTGCCGCCGATGACGCCTAACGCGATGGATGGTTCAGTTGCTACAGTTCCGGTCATGGATGTATCCCCCTTAAAAGGATATTTTAGATACTGCGAGTTTATCTGCGCCGTCTAGCTGAGCTTGTTCATCTCGGCGATGACGGTGTCTTTGGTGACAGGCCCTTTGAATACTTTGCGCACGACGCCGTTGCTATCCACCAGGATGGTCGTGGGCATGCCCAGCACGCCATATGCGTTTCCCACCGTGCCCTTGGGGTCCTCCAGGATGATGTAGGGCACCACATTGTCGGCGACGAACTTCTGCAGATTTGCGGTTTCGTCCTGCAGGCCAATGCCGACGAATTCAACCCCGTCATCCTTCAACGCCGTGTAGGCCGCCTTCAGATCGGGCATCTCCTGCAGACAGGGCGGGCACCACGACGCCCAGAAGTTCACCAGCACGCGCCGGCCACGCAGGCTATTCAGCGCCACCGGTTTGCCGCTCAAGGTGTTCAGCGTGAAATCCGGCGCCTGCACGCCCTCGCGCAGACCACTAAAGCTCGACGTCGGCAGGACAATCGGTCCGTCCTGCTGGCCGTTGTTGCTATTGACAATGATCAGCCCCGTGCCCAGCCCAAACAAGGCTGCGATGGTTGCAAGAATGAGGATGCTGACCGGGAAACGCTTCTTAGGATGCTCTGTCATTGGCTCTAATTAAAACGTAAATCGTAAAACGTAAGCAGACACATTTACGTTTTACGCTTTACTCTTTACGCTCTGCATCGTCTCCTCGATCAGCGGGAACACCAGCCATGCCACGCTGAAACCAAACAGGCTGCCGGTGATGACACGCAGATACCAGGTGCTCTCGCGGAAGGGGATCAGGTTCAGCGGCCATTGGCTGAAAACCTGCGAGAAGCCATCCAGGCCGATGGGCAGGATGCCGAGCAGGATGAACCACAGCCACGGCAGAGGCCGGGCGCGGCGCCGCACGAAGGCGAACGCGATGCCGTTGACGGCCATGGACAGGTAGATGGCGATGTCGCGCTGGCACAGCGCCACTTTGTAGCCAACCTGCTCGTTGCCCTGGAAGTCACGCGCTTGAAACATGCCTATGGGATCGTCCTGGATGCCGGTGGCGCGCTCGAACTCGCCGTCGCCGTTGCCGCGCGGGTAGACCACCTGCTGGCCGAACAGGAAGAACGAGCGGAAGGCATAGGTGTGGCACACCAGCTTGTACGGCTGATAGATGTATTGCGCCGCGCCGTTGAGGCCGGCCTTCATCAGCACAGGCGCGCCGAACGGCAACAACGCATACAGCAGCAGGATGCCGACGATGACGGCGAGCCAGTGACCGGAAAACCAGCGCACAAAGGCATCCAGCGCAGCGACAAATCTGGGGGGGTTGCCCGTTTGAACGATGGCCGGTGTGGAAACGGTTGCGGCCCGATTGGTTGGAGACTCGTCTAGCACGGCGTGATTATAGCCCGTAGATTTGTCTTACAATCGGGACGTGCCAATCGTTCCCAGCTTTGCCACGCTGCTCATCGCATTCGGTTTGTCACTCGTGCTGACCCGCCTGGCGATCTGGCTCGGTCCGCGCGTCAGCATCGTGGCCGTGCCCGGCGGGCGGCGCAAACATACCCGCATCACCTCGCGCCTGGGCGCGCTGCCGTTATGGGGTGCGTTTACCGGCGCGGCGCTCGTCAGCCAATGGTTCAACGTGCCTACGCTCGACCCCGGTGAAAGCAGCCGACTGATCGGCTTGCTGCTGGGTGGCACGTTCATGTTTGTGATCGGCGTGCTTGACGACAGATTCGAGTTGCCGTCACGGCCCCAGTTCATCGCACAGGCAGTTGCCGCGCTCATTGCGATCGGCTTTACCATCTTTATCGAGCGCTTTACCAACCCGTTGGATGGCCGCGAGGTCGTCATACAGCAGTTCCTGATCGTTGTCTTGCTCAGCCTGCTGTGGTTCATGGGCATGATCAACACCGTCAACTTCCTGGACGGAGTCGACGGTCTGGCGGCGAGCGTGGCGATGGTCGCGGCAACGGTCACTGCCATTCACATGTTGCGCGAGGGCCAGTACAGCGTGGCCCTGCTGCCCATTGCGCTGATTGGCACATTGCTCGGGTTCCTGGTGTTCAACTATCCGCCGGCGCGCATTTTCCTGGGTGGTGGGGCGCTGTACCTGGGATTCACGCTGGCGTGCGTTGGCATTATCGCCGGCGCCAAGGTGGCGCTGTTGCTGCTGGTGATGGGATTACCCATCGCCGACGTAGCCTGGCAGATCTTCGACCGGGTCCGGCATGGGCGCAATCCCACACAAGGCGACCGCGGCCACTTGCACTTCCGGTTGGCCGACACCGGCTGGCGCCCAGGTCAGATCGTGGCGCTGTACGCCGGCACGTGCGCGCTGTTCGGAATCGTCGCGTTGCTCACCCAACCGCCGCTGTTTAAATTGATCACGCTGATGGTGTTGGCAGCAGCAGTGGTGGTGACGCTGTTTGTCCTTTCATCCAGGACTGAACGTAGCGCCAGATGTCAGACTTCTTCGAAGAAGTCTGACATCTGATCTGCGGACAATTAAATTGATGGCCGTGATTAATATTGACTTTATGGGCAGGGCGGGCTATACTGCGCTGAGCTTGGATATTATGAGTAGCGCTATTATGCCCATTCCTGGGCAGCACGCTTCCATGGCGCACTTTACTTTTTACGTATTGCACACTACCTGACACGAAGCGAGGATCACGATGACGGAAAGAGGAAAATGGTTTGAGGTACGGGATCTACACGTTTCCATTGCAGGCAAGCCCATCCTGAAGGGGCTGAACCTGAGCATGAA
>JAMDDR010000592.1 GCA_023488685.1 Chloroflexota bacterium
GAGCGGCGACTTCATGCTGTTGTGGCCCGAGGATGGGCACATGCCGGGAATGGCGCTGGAGACACCGGCGCCGGTGAAAAAGGCAGTTATCAAGATCAGCCTCGACTGAGAGGATGGAGATGGCCGGCTGATCGCCGGCGTCGATTGGCAAAGAAAATGACCATTCCAGAAGCCTTAACCTTTGACGATGTCTTACTAACCCCCGGCTATGCCGAGATCCTGCCTTCGCAAGTGGACGTGCGGTCGCGCCTGACCAGGAGCATCACGCTTGGTGTTCCACTGCTCAGCGCGGCCATGGATACCGTGACGGAAGCGCGCATGGCGATCGCCCTGGCGCGCGAAGGTGGCATCGGCGTGATCCACCGCAACATGACCATCGACCAGCAGCTTGAAGAGGTCGATAAGGTAAAACGCAGCGAGAGCGGCATGATCGTCGACCCGATCACCCTGTCGCCCGAAGCCACCCTGCGGGATGCCGAGGCGATCATGAGCCACTACCGCATCAGCGGTGTGCCGATCACGCGCGATAACGTGCTGGTGGGCATCCTGACCAACCGCGATATTCGCTTCGTCGAACCGCAGGACCTTGACCAGCCGGTGAGCAGATTCATGACGAGCGAGGACCTGGTGACTGCACCGGTCGGCACCACGCTGGACGAGGCGAAGACCATTCTGGCCCGCCACCGCATCGAGAAGCTGCCGTTGGTGGATACACAGGGCCATCTGAAAGGGTTGATTACCGTCAAGGACATTCAAAAGAAAAGAGACTATCCTCACGCGGCGCTGGACTCGCGCGGACGCCTGTTGTGCGCAGCCGCGATCGGCGTGGGCAAGGACTCCATGGACCGCGCGAAGGTCCTCATCGGCGCCGGCGTGGACGTGCTGGTGATTGATACGGCGCATGGTCATTCCAGCGGGGTGGTCGAGATGATCCCGCGCGTGAAGAAGCTGAGCGACGTGTGCATTGTGGCCGGCAACGTGGTCACGGCGGAGGGCACGCGGGCGCTCATCGAGGCCGGCGCAGACGCGGTGAAGGTCGGGGTGGGCGCGGGCAGCATCTGCACCACGCGCATCGTCTCCGGCGCGGGCATGCCGCAAATCACCGCCATCCAAAATTGTGTGGAAGTCGCCACAAAGGCCGACGTTCCGCTCATCGCCGACGGCGGTGTGCGCTACAGCGGTGATATCGTCAAGGCGCTGGCTGCCGGTGCCGAGACGGTCATGCTGGGCAGTTTGCTGGCCGGCCTGGAGGAGTCACCCGGCGACGTCGTGCTGTACGAGGGGCGCCGCTTTAAGGATTACCGCGGCATGGGCTCGCTTGGCGCGATGCAAGGTCTGGGCAAGGATCGTTACGGCACGGGCCAGGCGGGCGGCAAGACTGTGCCGGAGGGGATCGAGGGGCGCGTGCCATTTAAGGGAGCGCTGCGAGATTACGTCTATCAGTTGGTCGGCGGTTTGCGCAGTGGCATGGGCTACGTCGGCGCGCGCGACCTGGCCGAACTGCGCGCCAAACGCAGGTTTGTGCGCGTCACGCACGCCGGACTGATCGAGAGCCATCCGCACGACGTCATCATCACCAAGGAAGCCCCTAATTACGGGGTGAGTAGCTAGACCGGGGTGCATCAAAGCACCCTCCCGCAGGTTGTTGGCGCAGGTCGTGACTTGTAACGGCAACCTGCGGGAGGGTCGCCGCCTTGACCGGCGCCAGTTTGCGAACCGTGTCGGCGCGGTATAAACTGAGAGGTCTGAGACTACCCGGGACCCTGTGCGCCCGCGGTGGTGCTTTGACACGGCCAGACAAAACCAGGAGTAATCGAACATGAAAACCTTTGTAACCTTTGGCGAGATCATGTTGCGGCTCTCGCCTCCCCCGTTCTACAGGATTGTGCACACGCGCAGCTTTGATGTGACTTTCGGCGGCGCTGAGGCCAACGTTGCTGTTTCGTTGGCCCAGTTTGGCCTGCCGGTCGAGTTTGTCACACGTCTGCCCAAGAATGATGTGGCCGATCTGTGCGTGAATTCGCTCCGTGGCGTGGGCGTGGGGACGCAGCACATCGTGCGCGGCGGCGACCGGCTCGGCATCTATTACCTGGAATTTGGCGCGGCGCAGCGTGGCAGCAAGGTCATCTACGACCGTGCCAACTCGGCCATTGCCACGCTCAAACCCGGCACGATCGATTGGAAGGCTGTCTTCGCCAATGCCGGCTGGTTCCACTGGACCGGCATCACGCCTGCCATTTCGGAGAGCGCCGCCCAGTGCTGTCTCGAAGCGATCAAGGCTGCCAGGGAGATGGGTGTGACGGTATCCGCCGACCTGAACTACCGCGCCAACCTGTGGAAGTGGGGCAAGAAGGCCAACGAGGTCATGCCCGAGATGGTCGGCCTGTGCGACCTCGCCATCGGCAACGAAGAGGACGCCGAGATGGTGTTTGGTATCAAGGCGCCGGACACAGATGTGAAGGCTGGCAAGGTGAGCGCTCAATCCTACACGTACGTGTGCGAAGAGCTGAACAGACGCATGCCGGGCCTGAAGACGATTGCCATCACTCTGCGCGGCTCCATCTCGGCCAGCCATAACACCTGGAGCGGCATGTTGTGGGATAACGGCGCGGTCTACGTGGCGCCGACCTATGATATCGAGCATATCGTCGACCGTGTGGGCGGCGGCGACAGCTTCATGGGCGGTCTGTTGTACGGCCTGCACACCTATTCCGACAAGCAGGCGGCGCTCAACTTCGCCGTGGCGGCATCGTGCTTGAAGCATAGCATCATGGGCGATTTCAATGTGGTCACGGTGGCCGAGGTCGAGAAGCTGATGAAGGGCGACGCCTCCGGGCGCGTCAGCCGCTAGCAGAACGGGCGGTTGCGTATCCGTCAGCCGCTCTTCGTCAAGGAGTTTCACAATGGCAAAGTTTGATCGTCTATCTGTTTACCAGGCCATGCTTGGCGCAGGGCTGGTTCCGCTGTTCTACAGTAGTGACGTCGCCGAAGCCAAATCCGTGGCGGCAGCGTGCGCCGAGGGTGGCGCGCCGGTGCTCGAATTCACCAACCGCGGCGAGAAAGCGCTGGGCGTATTCGCCGAAGTGGTCAATGCCAGCTCCAAGCTGATCGTTGGTGTGGGTTCGGTGCTGGATGCCCCGACGGCGGCGTTGTTCATTGCCCACGGGGCGAACTTCATCGTCGGGCCGGTGTTTAATCCGGAAGTCGCCCGGCTGTGCAACCGGCGCAAGATTGCGTATCTGCCGGGCTGTGGCAGCGCGAGCGAGATTTCGACGGCGGAGGAGTATGGTGTGGAGATCGCCAAGGTCTTCCCCGGGGAATCCGTCGGCGGGCCTGGCTTCATCAAGGCCGTGCTTGGGCCGATGCCCTGGTCGCGGCTGATGCCGACGGGCGGCGTGGAAGCGACGCAAGCCAGCATCCGCGAGTGGATTAAAGCCGGCGCGGCCTGCGTGGGCCTGGGCAGCAACCTGGTTCGCAAGGATTGGCTGGCTGCCAAGGATTATGGCGCGGTCCGCGACTGCGCGAAGCAGTGCCTGGCCTGGGTGAGCGAGGCGCGCGCTAAGTAAGTCCGTTAGTAGAGATTAGAGATTGGAGATTAGTGATTAGTAATTGGTGAATGGAGATCAGGCAACCGGTGGTACATGCTGCCGTAAATCTCCAATCTCCAATCTCTAATCTCTAATTCTCCATTCTCCAATCTCCCTCCTCATTTCTCGCACTTGGCAGCTACCAGATTGCTCCGCAATTCACGCACCTGGTAGACGTCGCCGTTCTTGATCAGCGTGTACACGTAGTCGCGCGTCTCACACATGGAGCGCTTGCTGGTGGGATTGGTGTAGCCCCAGTATTCGCGTGTGTTTACCTGGACCGTATTCCCACTCTCTTTGACCAGCGCAGGACGCCGGACGTAGCGCAACGTGACCGAAAGCGGATCATCGGCGGTCAGGTCAACGCCCAGCTTGCGGTTCAACGTGGTGTATGCGAAGGTGAGTATGGTCTGGTAAGCGCCGCCGGACCAGTGCTGTTTGAGATCGTCGGATGTGGCTTTGCCCTGGTAAAAGGCGATCAACTGGTCGTTGATGGCGTGCACCGCCTGTGCCGCCGGGTGTGTTTCACTGACGGTCTCCGTTGGCTCGGGCGTGGGTGATTTGGTTGATGCTCCGGCCGACGTGGACGCTGGTTGCGCCGTGGTGGCCGATGCGACGGTCGCCGTCATCGGTGCTGCACCGGCAGCGTCAGTCGTGGCGGCACCAGCGATGGTAGTGGGGAGTGGCGAGGATATGGTTGTCGGCGCCGGGGTGGCGGCAGGCGGCTCAGCACCGGGTTTGGGCAGCATGACGGTCAGCAGCGCTACAACCAGCAGTAACGCGCCGACGATGACGGCAATGGCGCGGACTCGCCCAGACATCAAGCTGGTGGGAGGGGGCGCGTGTGCGACAGCCGGGGCAGGGGCATTGTTCTCGGCATCGTCCTGCGTTGTGTCCTGGCCGGTCAACGCGGAAAACGGCGTCTGCATGACGTCAGGGGAAGTTGGTTGTGCCGGCTCACGCGGCATCCGCGGTCGTGGGATCGATTCGCGGGCGGATTCCGCGCCTGCGCCGGCGATCCCGGTCGCCGTGTAAGCCTCGGGGCGCAAGTCGCGCACGCGCGCGGCCAGGGCGTTCAGCAGGCGGCGCGAACGAGCCACCTCGACAATCTCGCGCGTCTTGCCGAATGCGCCGACACCACCCAGTTCGGCGTAGTTGATGCCGATGTCCTGGCACAGTGTAGCCAGTTGTTCCTCGTTAAATTCGTCCAGCAGTAACTCACGCAGCTTGGTCAAGTTTTGCTCGTTCATATGAAATGACGAAGGACGCAGGGCGAACAACTGGGGACGAAAGCCCCGGCCGTTCGCCTTTCGTCGAACTAATTACCAATCAGCAACACTGCCATCGGGGTGGCGCAACGCGGGCGTATCCCAGTCTCCTGGGAACGCTTTTTCCATCACGGCGGCGTCGTCAAGTTCGATGCCCAGGCCGGGTTTGGACGGCAACGGGATGCAACCGTCCGCGACCTTGAAAGGCTCCTTTATGTAGCCGTCGCCCAATGTCACCTGTTCCTGGCACAGGAAGTTGGGGACACAAGCGTCGACTTGCAGGCAGGCGGCCAGCGCGATCGGCCCGAGTGGGCAGTGTGGTGCGATGGCGGCGTAATAAGTCTCGGCCATGGCCGCGATCTTCTTGGTCTCCAGGATCCCGCCGGCGTGCGAGACGTCCGGCTGCACGATGGCGCAGGCCTGTTTCTCCAACACCTCGCGGAAGCCCCACTTGGTGAACAGGCGCTCGCCGGTTGCGATGGGAATGGTCGTGCTGCGCGCGATGGTTACCAGCGTGTCCACATTTTCGGGCAGGCACGGCTCCTCCACAAAGTAGGGATGGTAAGGCTCCAGCTCGCGGCACAACCGGACGGCCATGGCTGGACTGATGCGGCCATGGAAGTCGATGCCGATGTCCACCTGGTCACCGACGGCGGCGCGCAACGCAGCGAAGCGATCGACAAATCCCTTCACCTTGTCCCAGGCGTCCACGATGTTCCACGCGCCGCCAGGGCCGGTCTTCAGCGCGGTGAAACCGCGTGCGACGGCCGCCCTGGCCGAGGCGATAAAGTCGTCCAGCGATTCGCCGCCGAAGTGGCCGTACACGCGGATTTTGTCGCGCGTATTGCCGCCCAGCAACTGCCACACCGGCACGTTCAGCCACTTGCCGGTGATATCCCACAACGCTTGCTCGACGCCGCTCAGCGCGCTGTTGAGCACCGGGCCGCCACGGTAAAACGCGCCCCGGTAGATGGCTTGCCAATGGTGTTCGATCCGGCGCGGGTCCTGGCCGATCAGATAGCGCCCGATTTCGCGCACGGCCATCTCGGTCGTTTGCGTGTGGCCTTCCACGATTGGTTCGCCCAGGCCCACGATACCCTCGTCGGTGTGGATCTTTAAAAACAGCCAACGTGGCTTGACGTGGATCGTTTCGAGTTTAGTGATTTTCATGCGTACCTCGACGAATGACGAAGGATGGACCACGAAGGCGCTCTTTGATCCTTCGCCGTCTGTCCTCTGTCGCGCTCACAATGGGATGTTTCCATGTTTCTTCGGTGGGTTGGAATCGCGCTTGTTCCGCAGCATCTCAATGGCGTTGATCAACCGCGGACGTGTCTCACGTGGTTCAATGATGTCGTCGATGTGGCCGTTGGCCGCGGCCACGTAAGGATTGGCAAATTCCTCCTTGTATTGGTTGACCAGTTCGGTCTTGCGGATGGCGGGGTCCGGCGCAGCAGCAATCTCGCGCCGGTGGATAATGTTGACCGCGCCGTCTGGACCCATGACGGCTAACTCGGCCGAGGGCCACGCCAGCACCAGGTCGCCGCGTGTGCTGCGCGGGCTCATCACGCAGAACGCCCCGCCATAAGCCTTGCGCGTGATGACATTCACCTTCGGCACGGTGGCTTCGCAGTAGGCGTACAGCAACTTCGCGCCCGCGCGGATGACGCCGCCGTGTTCCTGGCTTACACCCGGCAGGAATCCGGGCACGTCCTCGAACGTGATGACGGGAATGTTGAAGCAGTCGCAGAAGCGGACAAAGCGCGCCGCTTTCTCACTGGCGTCGATGTCGAGCACGCCGGCCAGCATCTGGGGTTGGTTGGCGACGATGCCGACCGAGTGCCCCCCCAGCCTGGCAAAACCGACGATGATATTTTGCGCGAAGTGTTCGTGGATCTCGAAAAACTGCCCGTCGTCCACCACGCTGCGGATGATCTGCTTCATATCGTACGGCTTGTTGGGGTTATCGGGGATGATGGTGTCGAGCAGGGCATCGGTGCGCAGGGGATCGTCGCGCGTCTTCACGAACGGTATGTCTTCCATGTTGTTGGATGGCAGGTAGCTCAACAACAGGCGCAACAGGTATAAAGAATCGCCCTCGCTGTCGGCGGCCACGTGTGCCACGCCGCTGACGCTGTTGTGGACCAGCGCGCCACCCAGCTCTTCAAACGAGACGTCCTCGTGTGTCACAGCCTTGACCACGTCCGGCCCGGTGACAAACATGTAGCTGGTGTTCTTGACCATGAAGATGAAATCGGTCAGTGCCGGCGAGTAGACCGCGCCGCCGGCGCATGGCCCCATGATGATGCTCATCTGGGGGATGACACCACTGGCGAGCGTGTTGCGCAGGAAAATCTCGGAATAGCCGACGAGCGATAGCATGCCCTCCTGGATGCGCGCACCGCCGGAGTCGTTGATGCCGATGATCGGTGCGCCATTCTTCAGCGCCATGTCCTGTACCTTGGTGATTTTAGCCGCGTGCGCCTGGCCCAGGCTGCCACCCATGACCGTGAAATCCTGGGAGAAGACGTAAACCAGGCGGCCGTCGATCGTGCCCCAGCCGGTGATCACGCCATCCGTCAGGATGGCGCCATTAGCAGCGTTCTTCTGGACTGCCCGCGCCACCACCGCCGCAGGGCGGTTGGTGACGAACGCGTCGATTTCGCGGAAGGAGCCTTTGTCCAGGAGGAGTTCGATCCGCTCCCGCGCAGTAAGGCGCCCTTTTGCGTGTTGGACGGCAATTTTGTCTGCGCCACCCCCGAGTTGGGTCTGGGCGCGTAACTCGCGCAAGCGGTGGAGTCTAGGGTCGGGTGATTGGTCGTGCGTGTCCTGCATGGGTCTATTGTAAGTGAGTGGCTGAATCGGAATCCGTCAGATGCTGTGTCTGTGCCCGACGACGGCCAGCGAACGCTCTGCGCGTGGTTGGCCACATCAGCAACCCTACCACGCCCCCAACCAGCGCGATGGATAACAGCGCACGGAAGCCGGTAGTCTCAAACGCCTCGCTGGAACGGCTGAATGCCAGGCGATTGATCCACAGGTTGGCCTGGTACAGCAGCAGTGTTACAACGACAGCGCCTGGCGCCCAACTGTTCAGCCTTGCCACACCGTACGCACAGGCGGCAAAGCCCACGGCCCACACGGCGCTCATGGTTGCGACGTAGATGGGGGACAGGCTGGTCGGCAGGTCGGATAACTGAATTGCCTGCAGGATGGACAGGCCGGCACGCGCGGCATTCTCCAGGCAGAGCAAAAGCAGTGTGAGGATGAGCAGCCGCGGCGGACGTAACTCGTGGGTCATCGCATGTTTGTGGGAAGCATCCATGTTGATGTCATCAGCCCACGGCACCCCGCCCATCATGTCCTGGCAGCTTTTCTCGGGGTTGTTTTCCTTGTCGCGGTCTTGGACTGCGGCGCATCCGCCGGCGAGCCTTTCAGATAGGCCAACACCTCTTTCGCGTGATTGGCAGGCGTCACTTTTTCCCACACGTGCTCGATCCGGCCATCCGGCCCCACGACGAATGTGCTGCGCTGAATGCCCATGTACTTGCGGCCGTACATGCTCTTCTCAACCCAGGTTCCGAAGGCCTCGGCCACCTTGTGATCGGGATCAGCCAGCAGCGGGAACGTCAACCCATACTTATTGCGGAACTTGCCGTGTGCGGTGACGGTATCGGGGCTGACGCCATAGACGGGCACGTCGAGCGCGCTGAAATCAGGCAGATTGTCGCGAAAGCTGCATGCCTCAGCCGTGCAACCGCTGGTATCGTCTTTGGGGTAAAAGTAGAGCACAAAACGACGGCCGCGCAGATCGGAGGATCTTACTTCACCGGCCGTGTCTGATGCCAAAGCGAAATCAGGAATTTGATCACCAACTTGCAACATGGCTGCCTCCTTATGAACCTGCTTGCGAGCTATTGTAATGAGCCCCATTTTGTCCGTAGCGACGTTCTTGCGGCGCTGAAACAGGGTCTGGGCGATGGTCTTCCCTCGTGCCAGCGCGGCAGCGTAGGTGTCCTTCAACGCGCGGCCGCTCACGCGTTCCCCGTAGGCACACCAGCGGTAGATCATCTCGCCGGTCGCATAAGTGCCCGCAAAGGCGACTGCCACCTTGGGGATGAGCCCAAAGCCGGGGACCAGGCCGATCAGGCTGCGGGCCGTTTGCCGCAGCAAGAATCCGCTGCCGACCACGGCGGCTAGTTGCGGCATGACCTGGCGAAAATCGGCGTTTAGACCCATGGCGAGCGCGACTTTGTACGCCATGAGTGCCTGGTTTTTTGTGAGCACGACGATATCCGCGACGTTGAGCGGTACGCCGGCGACCGGGTTGATTTCCAGGATGCCACTGCCGAAACTGTATACGGCGTTGGCAATGGCGGTATCCTCGATCAGGCCACGCGACACACTCTCGCGAAAGGCGGGCAGGTGTCTGGCCAAAGACAACTCGTCCACTGCCCTCAGGCCGCGGATCGCTGTGACCAGGTGCCGCGTTGCGTCGGCGTCGTCGATCACGCCGTCCGGCGTGGCTGCCACCAACACGGTCACGCTCGCAGGCAGCCACTGGTGGCGCGGCGGGGGCGGGCTGGCGGCGTCCGCGATCAGGCAAACCAGGGTGGGCACACGTGCACGCTCGAACTCGTGTTGCAACTTCAGTTCGGCGCTGTTGTCACGATCATCGCGTGTCACGATCACGGCGATGTCGATGCGCGTGGGTTGCGCGGGCGCGCCTAACGGAAAAGCTGCGCAAACGCGCATCGGTGGGATATCGTGCTGGCGCAGGCCGCGATAGAGCAGGTCGGTCAGGTGTTGCGCGAGTGCCAGGTCCTGGCTGAAGAAAGCCAGCACAAACGGCGCTTCGGCAGCAGCGCGAACCGGTCGCACATCCACTTCGCGCAACACACCCAGGATCGAGTGGATGGTGCCGGCAGAAGCGGAGCCTTTAGAGTTGGTTGGCACGGTCGATCTGGTAGGACAAGCGCGGCATGGATGCCGATACAGCTTGTCCTACGGGAATGCTCATCTTACAGGGTGTGAGATTAGGACGGTGGCAACGCCGTCTCAAGCGGCTGGTTTTGTCTCGTCTTTCTTGGCTGTCTCGCCGTCCTTCTCCTCTTCTTTCACTGCGCTGCGGAACTCGCGGATGCCCTTGCCCAATTCTCCGCCGATCTTGCCGATGCGGCCCACACCGAACAACAACACCACGATGACCAAGATGATCAGGATCTCGAGTGGTCCAAGATTTAATCCAGGCATTTTATCTCCTTATCTCCTTAATCGTTGCAATCTTATTCGCCGGATGGATCACGACCAGAGCTTCACAGTGGTTGTTCTGACACCCGAGCCCGTCTATTATCCTATATCCTATAATCCGCGCAGTTCTATATTTGCCATTCGGGGTAATCACGTGCATACAACCAAACCGGAGCGTTCGGGTTCGATTATTTTGCATTTTCTGAAGCCACTGAATATCCTGCTCGTCTTTGCGCCGGTCGCGTTGGTACTGGAACTGGTCCACGGCGCACCGCTAATGATTTTTATTACTTCTGCGCTGGCGGTGGTGCCGCTGTCCGGTATTTTGGGGGATGCCACGGAGGAACTGGCGGCGCGGGCCGGCCCGCGCGTCGGCGCGTTGCTCAACGCCACGCTCGGCAACGCGGCTGAACTGATTATCACCATCCTGGCGATCAAGGAAGGCCTGCTTGAACTGGTGCGCGCGTCCATCACCGGCTCGATCATCGGCAATCTGCTGTTGGTGGCAGGCGCGGCGATCATCGTCGGCGGCGTGAAATATGGCACTCAGCGCTTTGAGCGCCGGACGGCCGTGATGAACTCGACGCTTCTCATCATGGCGGCACTCGTCCTGGTGATCCCGTCGCTATTCAACGTCGCCATCGAGCCCAACTTCGCCAATGTAGAAAC
Source organism: Chloroflexota bacterium (assembly GCA_023488685.1). Classification (GTDB taxonomy): domain Bacteria; phylum Chloroflexota; class Anaerolineae; order J036; family Brachytrichaceae; genus CAIXPS01. Next base: position 10,775 of record JAMDDR010000592.1, read on the forward strand.
CCTCAGTCTGTTGACGGCCGGCGTCATCATCGTGATGTACCTTTTGAGCATGGTGTACAGCTTTACGGCCAAAGATGCCGAGCCGATTACGCGGCCGGCGGCGCACGTACCGCAATACAGTCTACGGACTGCGGTTGTTCTCCTCATCATCTCAACCGTACTGATCGCACTGATGAGCGAATTCCTGGTCGGCGCGGTCGAGCCGATGGTGGAGCAGTTGGGCATCAGCGAATTGTTTGTCGGCATTATCCTGGTGCCGATCATCGGCAACGTGGCCGAGCACGTGGTGGCGATCGAGGTGGCGGCGAAGAACCATATGGAGCTGAGCATGGGGATCGCGCTGGGGTCAAGCCTGCAGATCGCCCTGTTCGTTGCGCCGCTGCTGGTGTTTCTTAGTTTGCTGTTTGGTCATCCATTGTCGCTGGAGTTCACCACGTTTGAATTGCTTGCGCTGCTGGCTTCCTGCTTTATCGGCGCGCACGTCTCGATGGACGGCGAGACGAACTGGCTCGAAGGCGTGCTGCTGGTGGGAATGTACCTGGTGACGGCTGTGGCGTTTTTCTTCCTGCCGGGCGGGTAGAGGAAGAGAGATTAGAGATTTGAGATTTGAGATTGGGGCTTGCGGCTCGTCGCTAATCTCGAATCTCTAATCTCCAGCCTCCAGCGACCAGTCCTCACGCGATCGCCAGTGACGCGACGAGCATGATTGCCATGAACCACCACTGGGCCTTGCGTGCGGAGTGCTGTGCCTGCATCAGGAATTGTGGCAGCCACAGCAGCACCATGGCGAATGCGCCGATGGGGTGGCGCATGGCGAGGAGCAGCAGGAACACCAGTGCCTGACCGAGGTTCCACATGACGATGTCCCACACAGGCCGCAGGGCGCCGGCATAGGCAATGCCGAAACCGATCGCTGCGATGACAATCTCGACCGATAGTGGCTTTAGTACGACGAACCCGAGCAACATCGGCAGGGTCATCTCGACGAATCCGCGCAGGATGGGGTTGGGCCGGGCATTTCCGCGGCAGGCAATGACGGCCAACTGCGGGATGCAGATAGCCAGGATGGTCAGCAACACCACCGGCGCGCCCAGGATGGCTGAGAGAACCAGTGCAATGACTGGTGCGACGATCGCGCTGGTCAGTGCGTTGCCATAGTTAGGCGATAGGTCATGCATCGCCCAGTTACGGAACTGGCCCAGTAGCAGAGCCAGGTGCGCCGCGGGCGAATCGGGTTGCGTAAAGGGCAGGTGTTTGAGGGGTTCACCCGCCTGCCAGTTGCGCCAGCGCTCCAGCGCTCGCGCCCAATCCGTCTCGGCAATGGCCGCCCAAAGCGTCGTCCATAACCCTTCTGCCAGGATGATGGCGACGAGGATGGGAATCACGGCGTTGCCGGACCACTGGAACTGCGCGGAGGCCAGGATGCCACATAGCACGGCCCACGCCGGACCCAGCCAGGCTCCACCCCTGCGCCACTGGGCCGTGAGCCTCACGATGGGTTCAAAAGCCTGTTCTGTATTCTCTGTGATCTGCGTCATATCCGGCTGAGCGTGAATCCGCCAGGGAGGATTATAGATTCCGCCTCCTGGAGCGCCGTTCTACGGTGCGGCTGTGGCGGGTACCGTCGGGATGGGCGTCGCCGCGGGTGCCTTGCCGGAAAGCAGATAGTTCACCGCCGCGTCGAGTTGTGGATCGCGATTGGCCTGCTCATCCGCAGTCGTGCGCGTGACCATGAAGTCCGGCGTGATGCCCGTGCCGTGAATGCCGCGGTTCTTGGGCGTGTACCAGCGCTGGATAGTGATGCGCAATTGTCCGCCGTTCGACAGCATTTGCGGCAGTTGTACCGAGCCTTTGCCGTAAGTGGTTTCTCCGATCAATTTGCCGCGCCCATAGTCCTGGATCGCGCCGGCGACGATCTCCGCGGCGCTGGCCGATCCGCTGTTGACGAGCACCACCAGCGGGATATCCTGGGCGATGCCCTTGTCCGTCGTGTAATCGCGCTTCTCGTTGCCCTTGTTGTCCCGCTCAATGATGAAGACGCCTTCCTTCAAGAAGGTATCGCCTACGTCGACCGCCTGGCTCAACAGGCCCCCTGGGTTATCGCGCAGATCCAGGATGACGCCCTTGGGGTTCTGTTTGAGCAATGTCTGGAGCCTGGTGTTGAGTTGGGTGCTGGCTTCCTGGCTGAAGTCGAACAAGCTGATGTAGGCGATCTTGCCGTTGCCGATCGTTTTAGTCGTCACCAGCGGGATCACGATCTGGTCGCGCACGAGGGTCAGGTCAAAGGCCTTTGGCTTTTCCGCCCGCCGCAACGTCAGTGTCACCGTCGTTCCCTTCGTGCCGCGCACGAGCGCCGCCACCTCGACCGTGCTCAGGCCGGTCACCTTCGTGCCGTCGACCGCGTCGATGATATCGCCCGGCAGCACGCCGCCTTTGCTGGCCGGTGAGTTTTCGAAGGTGCGCAGGATTTGAACCGCGCCGCCGGAGGTTTGCCGCAACGTCGCGCCGATCCCCTCGAACTTGCTGGTCATGTCCTGCTCCAGCATTTGGGCGTATTTCGGCTCGACGTAGGAGGTGTAGGGATCGCCCAATGAGCTCACCAATCCGCGCAGCGCGCCGTCGGTCAATTTATCATCCGATGGGATTTCGCCATACCATTGTGAACGCAGGCGCCGGATGATGTCGTTCATCAACGTTACGTTGATGCTGCCGGTACTGCTGTTTTCCGTGCCCGTCGCGCTCTCGACCACCGGAAACGCGGACGAACCGGTGAAGCGGAATCCGTTTGCCGCAGCGGCGCCGACGGTAAGCCCGACGATAAAGATCAATACGGCGATGAACACCCCGGCCATTGCCAGCATGACATTCCTGATCGTGTTGCCTTTGCCGGATTGTATGGGTTGCGGCTGTGGTTGTGATGCATCCATCTGTAGCTGTCACTCCTCTTCACGCTTAAGCATACTTAAGCTCACTCAAGCGTCAAACGCCAATCCCCTGGTCAGCCGGGCTTTGTCGCTGACATTTTATTCTTTGCGCTTGACTATCCTGCATGTTAATTGCGAGCCTCATTGCGTAGCTCTGCCAATGCGCGGTCGAGCTGGGAGTCTTTACCTTGCCCGGCTTCGTCCGCAGCGCGCGTCACTTCGATATCGGGCGTCAGCCCCACACCATCGATGGCACGTTTGTTGGGCGTCAACCATTGAGCGGAGGTGATGTGTGCGGAGGACCCGTCGCTCAAATCGTAGATGGACTGAACCGACCCCTTGCCAAAGCTCTTGTCGCCGATCAATTTGCCCCGCTGCCGGTCCTGGATGGCGCCGGCAACGATCTCGGAAGCACTGGCCGTGTTGCTGTTGATTAACACCGCGAGCGGCTCATCGATCGCACGGGTGGACCCATCTGTGGTGACCGGGAAGGTGATATCGGGTTGATTTCGTTTGCGCTCGATCAACACAACACCACCGTCAAGGAAGTGACTTGCCACGTCTACTGCTGCACTTAACACACCGCCGCCATTGTCCCGCAGGTCGATGAGATAAGCCTGAGAGCCGTCCTGGCGCAGTTCCTCGATGGCCTGGCGCACCTCGTCGCCGGTGCGCTCGGTGAACTGATGGATGGCGATGTAGCCGACTGCACTCGCATGCTGGGTGTCAGTGAGTATACGCCACTCCACGGAAGGGATCTGGATCGTGGTGCGTATGACGGTGAAGTCCAAAACCTGTCCGTTGCGCAGAACGGAGAGGTGCACGATTGTGCCAGCCGTGCCCCGCACCCGCGGGGCGATTTCGGCGAAGTCTGGCTTGTCTGGCAACGTCACACCATCGATGGCGACCAGGATGTCGCCAGCCCTGACCCCGGCCTGTTCGGCCGGTGAATCGGGGTTGGGCGTGAGCACAATCTTGCCCTCTTCGTTCAGGGCAATGTCCACGCCGATGCCACCAAATTCTCCTCGCAAGTGATCGCGCTCCATGGAGCGGGGTTGTGGTTCGACAAATACGGTCCAGCGGTCATTCAACGTGGCAAGTGCGCCGCGGATCGCGCCGTAGTTGCGGACGGTGTCGCTCGGCACCTCCCCAACGAAACCGGCGCGCACGTGTGCCCACACCTCGTCAAGCAATGGGATCGTGTTTGTGTCCGCCGCCGCTGCCGGCGCGGGTTCGGGCGCAGTAACGGCCGCGACGTAGGATCGGGTTATCCAGCCGGCGCCGAACAAAAATGCGCTCCAGAGAAGCGCGATGATGGCAACCCAAGTCCACCTTTTCATCTTACTGTGGTAAATAATAGCTGATGATCATGCTGCCGTTCAGATAAGCGACGGAATCGACCAAGCGGTACCCGCGCACCTGCTCGAGCTGCCAGGCGAGCGTCTGGCGCCAGGCATTCTTGCTCTGCATATCGCCGGTGTGGTACAGCGCGTTGTCCTGGGTCAGGCGGATGAGTGTGATCTGTGTGCCAGGGTTGGTTTCTGCCCAGCACTGCACGCGTTCGATATCGCTGCCCTCACCGGGTGGCGCATCGTACTGGATATTGCCATTGGCGAACCCTGGCAGGGTGCGCAGGCGCCACTCGAACAGCGGAGGGCTTAGTTCTCCGAAGGTGCCGATGATGAGCACCGGCCGTTCGGGCTGTTGCCAGGCGACGATTTGGTGGCTGGCGGCGCGCAACGCGCCGGCGATGTTGCCATACCAGATGGGTTGCAGGCGCGGCAGCCACGACACCCAACTGGCCAGCGCCCCGGCCAGCATGAGCGCAACAAAGGTGGTGTGGACGGCGAGGCTGGCACGCCGGCCGCCAGCGTTTGGTGACACAACGCGCCGGTGGATGAGGTGCAACACGTCCGCAGCGCCCAAGCCGGTCAGCACCCACAGTGACGGGAAAACCGGGGTGACATAGCGATCCGACTTGAGCTGGTGCACAGTCGCGAGCACAAACCCGAGTAAGAAAAACAATGCCAGCAGGGTCACGCCGGGATGGCGAATGCGCGCAACCGCCCAGGCAGCGCCCAACAAGGCCGCCAGGGCCAGCAACGGGTGTGGCATCAGCCAGTTGGCGACGGCGCGCACGTAGAACAGCAGGTTTTGCTCGCTCCAGAAGGGATAGCCGGAATCTTCGTTGGTGACGAAGAAGCTGAAGTCGCGCCACTTCACATCGGTGCCGGCGATGTCCGTGCCGCCAAGAAACCAGAAGGCCAGCCCGGCCAGGAAGGGCAGATACAACGCCGCAAAGGTGATGAGGTTGTGCGTGGACACGAGCCGAAGCAGGAGCGCTGGGCGCCGGCGGGAGGCAGCCGCATCATGTGCCGGCGCCGAGGCGTTGCGGATGCGTTCGCCCACGTCGACCAGGCCGATGGACGCCAGCGCAAAGGCGGCGTAGTTGTACTTGGTGAGGAATAGAAAGAAGAGTGCGCAGCCGGTGATGAAGAACCAGCGGGCGCGCTGAGTCTTCAACGCGCGCAGAAAACACCAGAAGACGACAAAGGCCACGCAAGCGACCGGCGTCTCTTGCAGCGCCAGCGCGCCCAGCGCCAGCCAGCCCGGCGCGCTCAGCGTAATCAGGCCGCTGACCAGTGCGGCGGCAGGCGTGTACGCAGGCTTGATGGCGTGGATGACGGCAATGCCCATGAGCATGCCGAGCACCAGCGTGATATACGCGAACAGCCGCGCGGCATCGTCGGTCAAGCCGAACAGGAACAATACCGGCGCCTGCAAGTAGGAAAATCCCGGCGGCCACAACGTCTGGATATGTGTGTCGCCCCAGAACGCGCGCAGGTCGAGCTTGAGCACATCGCGCATGATGTAGTAACCGGGCAGGCTGTGCGCCGCCTCGTCGAAATTGAGCGGGGGCGAGGGCAGAATCAGGCGTGTGTATACCTCGCGCCCGATGAAGACGGCGATGACCAGCAACACCGCGACGGTGAGCAGGGTGGTGCGTCGATCGGCAACGGGCATGTGGCGCGTTTCGTCATTCGTCATTCGTCTTGCATCCTTCGTCGTTGGCTATAGTCCTGTGGGCAGATCGGTGAATGCAGTCTCCAGGCCAAACTGGCTTGCGAGCTGGCAGGCGAGAGCCTTCAAACCAACGGTCTCGGTGTTGTAGTGGCCGCCATAGATCACGTTGAGATTCTGTTCGGCCACCGGGTGATACCAGGTGTGGCTGGTTTCGCCGGTGATGAGCGTGTCCGCACCTGCTGCGACAGCCTGGCCGGCAAAGTCCACGCCGAAACCACTCAGCACGGCCACACGCCGGCACAGTGCCGTGTCGCCGGGCTGCAGGCGGTTGCCCGCGCCGATCTGCGTCTCCAACCGCGCGTTGAGTTCGGCCACCGGCAGTGGCTGTGGCAGGTCCCCGATGAAACCGATCACGTCGCTGTGATGGTTGCCCCAGGGTTGGATATTCTGCAAACCGGCCATGCGCGCCAGTTGGATGTTGTTGCCGACCTCCGGGTGTGCGTCTAGCGGGATATGCGCACCATATAGGCCGCACCCGGCGCAGATCAGCGTCTTCACGCGCTCGTAGTGCATGCCGGTGATCTGGATGTGCTCGGACCAGAACAGGCCGTGGTGGACGATCAGTAATTGCGCACGCCCGGCCACGGCGGCCTTGAAGGCGGCCAGGCATGCGTCGACGGCGAAGGCCACGCGTGTCACGTTGTCGTTGCCCTGGACTTGCAGGCCGTTGTTGCTGCGGTCCTGGTAGCTGCCGATCTTAAGGTACTGATCGAGGTATGCGATGAGATCTGTCCGTTGCATGGCTCCATTGTAGCGTGGGCAGTAATCCCATCTGCCACCACTGGTCTCTATAGCGACCCGGTCATGGTGATTGGCGTGCGTGCAGCACGATCGTGCAGCACCATCTTGATCCCGCCGCGCGGCCGCAGCGTGACCAATGGCTCGGCGGTTACGTCCTGACCCGGCGCCAGCGCCAGGCGATAGTGTTGCGCTATGGTCGCCAGCACCAGCCGTGCCTCCATCAGCGCGAACGTATTGCCGATGCAAACGCGCGGGCCGGCGCCGAAGGGGATAAAGGCTCCTTTCGGCAAGCGCTTCTCGAAGTGATCGGCCCAGCGTTCCGGGCAGAATTCGCCGGGCGACTCAAAGTAACGCGCGTCGCGATGAGAGACATAAGGGCTGATGAAAACGATGCGCCGGGTGGGGATGGTGTAGCCGCCGATGGTGACGGGTGCAATCGTCTCGCGGGTGGTCGTCCACGCCGGCGGGTAGAGCCGCATCGTCTCTTTGATCACGGCTTCCGTGTAAGGTAGACGGGGCAGGTCCTGCATGGCCGGGTCGCGGCCACCGAGCACGCTGGCAAGTTCCTCGTGCAGTTTGGCTTCTGCCTGTGGGTGTTGTGACAACAGGTACCACGCCCAGGTGAGCGCGTTGGCGGTCGTCTCGTGCCCGGCGATGAACAGTGTCATCGCCTCATCGCGCGCCTGTTTGTCGCTCATCTGGCCAGTGCCGTCTTCGTCCACGGCCAGCAGCAGCATCGACAGCAGATCGCCCCTATCCTCGCCAGAGGCGCGCCGTGCGCGGATGAAACCCATGACGACCTCATCGATGGTGCGTAACGCCTGCTTGCCGCGTCGGTTGTCGTGCGTCGGCACCCACTGCGGCGGGTTGATCAGCCGGCTGAACTGCGCATTGGTGACTTCCAATCCGGTGGTGATGGCAGCGCCAATGTGATTTGCCCTGTCCGAGACATCTGCACCGAACAATGTCTTGGCGACCACGCCCAGCGTCAGCTCCATCATGTCGTGGTGGATCTCGCGTGTCTGGCCAGGCTGCCACCCGGCCAACGTTCGTTGCGCATACGCCACCATCACTTTGCCATACGCTTCGATGCGCTTCATGTGAAAGGCCGGCTGCACCAGGCGGCGCTGCCGCCGCCACGACTCGCCGTCGTTGATGAGCAGGCCATTGCCAAGCGAAGGCCCCAGGATGCGCTTGAGCTGGCGTGTCTTGTAAAACTGGTCGGCATCCTCGACCAGCACCTGGTGCACGTAATCTGGGTGGCTTACCAGGTAGGTGTGTGCCGGGCCGAAACGGAAGTGAACGATATCGCCATACGTCTGCGCCAGGTTGAGTAAAAACGCGAGCGGGTCCTGGCGGAAACTGGCCAGGCTGCCGATGCCCAGGAAGTTGCTTTTGGGGCCGGGGGGCTGGTGTGTGACTTTGTTGCTAAGTTGCATATCCATACGACCATCCTTCATCTTTACTACCAACAACCAATACCAACACTCACCTTCATCCA
>JAMDDR010000287.1 GCA_023488685.1 Chloroflexota bacterium
GTGTGCCACGACGGAATGCATCCCACAATTCGTTCACTTCGGCATTGTGCCGTTCATAGTCGATTGGCTCGTGCAAGCAATGCTCTGACATGGTTTCCTCCTGTGAGACTGGTATTGAAGCCGTCCGTCATTCAGAGAGTTATGCGGGTTTGTATGCCCTGGCGAGCAGGAACTCCCCGGTGTCGACCAGTCCGGGCTGTTGGTATGCCTGCTCTTCCAGCCTCAAAATGACCGACCAGGCTGCAGCGTTTTGTTCGATCAGGTTGAGCCGTGCATACATGGCCGCCGAGAATGACGGCGCCGAAGCAAGCTGGACGTCGCACAGCCCGGCTTCTTCCAGGAGCGTTCTTAACTCGCTGGATGTAAAGAAGTGCCTGGGCGGATGGCTTAGCGCAGGGTGCGCCGGCAGGTTGCCGGTGTTTGCTACCTGGTCGACCATCCAGTAGTCAGGCCTGCCAAAGAAGTCATGCGGGTCAACCCGCTCATTGCCGGTCACATAGCGCAGCACACCCCAGCGGCTCATCACACTTACCAGGACATAGCCACCTGGCTTTACAACCCGGTACAGTTCATGCGCGGCTTGTGAAGCCCTGTCGAACAGGTAGTTGAGCGGTCCTCCGTAGCAGACGACTGTGTCAAAGTGATCACTTTCGATGTCGGTGAGGGCGGCGATATCGCCGGCGACGAACCGATCGCAACGATCGACCAATCCGGCGGATGCCAGATGCGTTTGTGCCAGCGCGAGTTGGGCGGGCGATATGTCCAGCAATGTGATACGGCTGCCTGATTGCGCTATCGGCACACTGAAGCGACCTGCGCCGCAGCCGGCATCCAACACGCTGTATTTCGCTCCGATGGATGGACGGAGGAAGTGCATATGCAGATGGAATACCAGGCGGGCATGCGCGGAGCTGTCAAGGCGTTCCCATTCGCGCTCGCCAAACTGATCGTAATAGGCGCTCACCGCGCCGGCTTCGTATGTCATCGTCGTAGGGGTCATGCTTCGGGCCACCACTCTGGCTTAAGCGGTTTGATCAAGCCGCGCTGGATGGCGATGGCGTATAACGGGCCGAAGTTGGCAACGAAAGTGCCTTCGTAGCCGGTGGGCACGCCGTCCCAGCGGCGAAACTCCACGCCAGTGCCGACACCACCGTTGAAGTACCCGCGCGTGTAACCCTCCTCCAATTGAGCCGCAATCTGCTGGGCTTCCTGTTTCAAGCCATAGATCTGCAAGGCGCGCAAGTAGTAGGTGGCGGCACAGGCTGCCATGGCGCCATCGGTGTAGTGTTCGTACGTCGGCGCAAGTAAGCCAAGAATACGCGGCAGCATGTGATCGGATTGCGGAATGGGCCACAAGTTAAACGGAACGCCGTAGTGCGCCGCTTCCGCACCCACCTCCTGGCGCAACGCCTCCAGACGGCGGAGCGCCAATGCTGCCGCAGGCGCGTCGAGCAAACCGAAAGCGATTGCAACACCGTTGACCCACAAGTATGCCGCGTCATGCAGATCGCCATCGCGACTACGCCAGCCTGCAACCCAACCGGTCTCCGGATTGACGAGATACTCGAGGAAGCCCTGCCGCAACTGTTTTGCCGCCACGTCACACGAATTTGCCAGTGCCGCGTTGCCGAGAGCCTGCCACAGCGCAGTTGCGTTGCGCAACGCGCGGTAAGTCCAGGCATTGACATAGGCGTCCATGTGACCGAAACCGATGACGTCCGCCGCGTTCGAGCTCCAGCGAAACGACCCGCTGTTCCCCGACAGATCATGGCACAGCGCCACACCTGCGTCACCCAGCGCATGTAGAACGCGCTGTGTGGTCTCGCGTAAACCCGGTTCGACCTGATGTAGCCAGTCCGTGCGCGCATCACATTGGTAAATGCGCCCGGCGGCGCTGAGCAGGATGGCATCAGAATCAAGGTAGAGGTTGCGGAAGTATCCGTAACCGCCGCCGTCCATCAACGCGCGGCCAATGGTAAATCGATACAGATCCATTGGATCGGGGCCACTTGACGGTCGTTGTGTAAAAGCCACAATCTCAGATGGGCAGTGTTGGTTGACGTGACAATTCACAGAGACGGCGTTGTTCGAAAATCCACCGAACTCGGGACGATAACAGGTGTAGACCGAAGCCCAGTGCCGCGCAATCGCCTCGCCGTGTTCATCAGGACGCTTGCGCGTCTTAGGAGCCAGGTTTGTCACACGCCATTCCCAGGTCGTGGTAATTCGGCCTGCCGGGAGGGTTAAACATTCGTCCAGACTTGGGCGCGCCGCCAGCACGATTCCGCCCGTAACCGCATTGCTGGCGCGATGGCTCTCAACCTGGAAGTTCACCCGGCCGGGTGGGCCGTCCAGCAGTGCAGTGCCCAAACAGCCATTGCCATCTCCAGCCCAGAGCAATGGCAACTCAACCTCCCCGTTTCTGCCGGAACGCAAGGTGGGCACCGCCACTGCGCCAGTCATGCCGGCCTGTGCGTCCCACACCAGCCGCCATGCTTCGGCTTCCAGCGCCGGCACGTCGCGGTCACAAGTTTGGGTGAGTTCGAGCAAAATGCGGTCTACCTCGACGGTGAAGATGGCATCGATGCTGACTCCGCTGGCACAGGTCAGGTTATGGTAGGTGACGTGGTTGCCCTCAACGGTCACGTCTCCCGTCCAATTGTGCGGGCCGCGATCCGCGTAGAAGGTACGCAAGTTGGGGCCACTCAACGCGAAGCCTGTCCCAAACGCATGCGCTTGTGAGGCTGCCACGCGGTTCTGGTGCGCCTGCTTGCCTCCCACGGCGTCCCAGCCGAGATGCCGGATGAGCGGTCGCCGTGTCGAGAAACCGACCGACAGGTGGCGGCTCTCAAAGTACACCATACCAGGCTGTGCTTCGGCCTTTAGACCGCGTGTGCCGCGTGGCCGAATCGACGCCGGTCTGAGCGGCGCCAGGTACTCCGGCAACGCCGGCGCATATTCAGAGGCCTGGCCGTACGCCGCGAGCGTGTTCAAGATACCGTAAGGGACGTTGTACGGACCACCGTTGCACTCGCCGTGGTTGGGCCAATAAGGATGCTCCCGATCGCACTCGACACGCAACAGATCGGTGCGGATGCCCCCCAGGTCGATGTGATGTACGCGCTCCAAACCGGCCGCGAGCCGCTGCTCCATCAGCTCAATGCTCATGGACTGGTGCAGACCTTCGCCGGAGGTGGTGGGGTCGGGTGGCAGCTCGACATCCCGCAACAGTACCCATTGATGCATAGCAGGATTAAAGGTCGAGATGGTCAGGTGAGCTGGGTGCGTGGGCACACCCGGAACCCAACGCCCATAGAGGAGGGGCTTCAGCTCCAGGTAATCGACCGAAACGGGTTGCAGGAAGCGCATGTACCGGACGGCGCTCTGTCCATTGACTTCGACGCCCAGTTGCGGGTGGGAGTAGGGGCGCAGCCAGCCGTGTGTGATAGGGTAGTCCGCGATTTTAGCCATTGCCCTTTTCCTTTGATCAGTATGCTGGGATTGTCACAATGAAGGTAGTTTTTGCATTCTGCGTGCTCGCATTCATGTCACCGTGCAGATTATAGGTGAGTGCTTGAATGAGTGCCTGAATGAGTGCTTGAGCTTCACTGGCCCTCGGGCCATTCATCAATAGATATTGACAGATCAGAACATCCGTTCTAAAATGGACTCGATGCGCAAAAGGAGGCCCCATCAGCCCCTGCGACCGGCCCAAACCGCCGCCGGTCTCCGTCCGGCAACGAACCACGTCGTTGCCCAAGATCAATACAACCATCAACAACCATCATCATCACAATGATCACACCAACAATCAGACCAATCAGACCAGGCAGCCCAATACAACAAGAAATCCCATGGATAATCCTCCGCCCAGACC
>JAMDDR010000148.1 GCA_023488685.1 Chloroflexota bacterium
TCGCAAATCGCAAATCGCAAATCGCAAATCCAAAATCGAAAATCGGCAGATGTATCGATTTGAAGACCTGGCTCAGCGGCTGATCGAAAGTTCACTGGCGCGCATTCTGCGAGAGCGGTTGCGAACCGATGAAGTGTTGCGCGCGCTGGTGCGCGCCATCGACGATGCACGTACACTCGGGCCGAACGGAGAGCCGGTCGCCCCGAATCATTTCTGGGTGACGCTCAGCGAACAAGACCTGGCGCCACTGGAGTATCACCAGCCCCAACTGGCGGATGAACTGGCGGAAAGCGTACGGCAGATGATCGTGCAGATGGGTCTGCGCATGGATATGCCGCCACGTGTGCTGCTACAAGGGGTGGCGGATATGCCTGCGCATCAGTTGCGCGTCACTGCCCGCTGGATCCCACCGGACCTGCCGGTGACACAGACCGCGGCATCGCCAGCCCAGCATCCGCCGTTGCCGCGCCGGCCGTTCCTGATCGTCGATGGGCGCCGCCAGATTGCACTGGCGAACGAGCTGGTGCGCATCGGTCGCTCGCGCGAGAGTGATGTGGTGGTGGACGACCGCCGGGTATCACGCCACCATGCTGAATTGCGTTGGCAAAACGATGCGCAGAAGTTCCTGTACGTCGATCTGGATAGCACCGGCGGAACCAAGCTAAACGGGTATCCCATCCAGCAATGTACGCTGGAGGCCGGCGATATCCTGTCGTTGGGCGGCGTTGAGATCATCTACGGCGAGGAGTTCGCCCTTAGCAGCACTGCTGGTTGGTCTGCCGGCACCGCCGCCACACCTACTGCGTGAGAGGGGGAGAGGGGGAGCAGAGGAGAGGGGGAGACAAGGCGACAGGATGATTCGTCACCCTCTCTCTCCCTCTCCCAGCTCTTTCTGCCATAACAGTTCTGTGACGCGCGCCACACCCGATTGCAGATGGCGACGAAAGGTGCTGAACGGCAGGTCGAGTATTTCGGCGGCCTGTTCCTGGGTGGCGGCGGGTTGGATATAGGTGTGATAGAGAGCGCGGTACAGCTTGTTATCGCGAGGCGACGACTGCAGCGATTCAACAGCCTTTTTAAGCAGCGCGTGCAGCGCTTCGGCTCGCTCGTGCTCGCCGCTACTTGCACCTGTCTGCTCCATGACCAGCCGTGACCGCACCAGCGGGCTGCGCCGTAGCGCGGCCGGCCGGGTCATGTCGCGCAAGACATCGCGCACGGCCTGTGTGAATTCCTCCTGGCTGAGTGCCACCAGGGATACGCTCGGCTTTGCCATGGCGGTATCGGCAGTGGTGCTTGCGGTTTCCCGTTCCGCGAGGATTGCCAACCAGGTAAGTGGCGGCGTCACGCGCCAGTCGTGGCCATAAACGCCGTAATGCCGTCCGCCCATCTCGTAGTCGGCTTCGGGGATGCGCGTGAGATCGACGTAGTTGAACACCGGTACCCAGAAATCCGGATTTGCGCATGGGAGGAAGGTGTAGGCCAGCCCTGGGGTGGTCAGGTAATGACGCACCATGTTGACGAAGATCAGGCTTTGAATGGGGGATACGGCTTGATAGGTATCGCCGGCCATCCAAAAACGGAAGAGCGTGGCGCCTTCGCCGCTGCGTAATGGCCTGTGGTGTTGTAGATAGCGCCATGCGGCGTGCGCGGCCGGATCTGCCTCAACGTCCTTTGGACTGGCCTGGTGCAGGGACACCATCATGACAAAGCCCGCTGGTTTGCCGTCGGCGTCGCGGAAGACAAGGGTGTTCTCGTGGCGTTGTTGCGAGAACCAACATGCCGCCAGGCGCGCCGACTCTTCACCTTCGTGGTGTGCAACCATCTCGACCAGGGCGGGTTGGTCGTTTTCGCGCATGACGTCGGTGACGACGCTGAAGCCTTCCTGGCGCTGTGACTGTAACTGTACGAAGAATGGCCGCACCACGGGGTTGTCGCGGTGGAGAAAGATATAGTCGATCAAGATCCCCTGTTGTTCGTGCCCGCGCGTCTGCTGCAGGCGCACGCCATAATATGCGCGCGCGCGCTTGTGCAGTTCGGCGTACCACTCGGGGTTGCGCCAGCGCAGGTCTGCCACCAAAGCCTCCCGGGCGACGTCATGTGGGAACAAACCGAAGGGCCCGGACTCGATGAATGACAACCCACGCAGCCAATTGAACAGCTCGTGAGCGTCGAGCACGTTCAGTGTTTGTGCCAGCAACGCTTCGGTCAGTATGCGCACCAATGCACACGCCTCCAGCGCGGCGCGGTGCGCGGGGCCGGGCACCTTCTGCACAAACTGCTCAACCAACATCTTGATCACGTCCGGTGCACTCTGAGGTTCAAATTGCATGTCGCCGCGCTGTGCGAACGTGTCGGCGACGAGGGATAGCGCCAGTGGGTGACCGTGTGTGAACTCCAGCGTCACAGCATGCCGGTCCACCGGCACGTCGCGCCGGGTCAGATAGGCACGGCTCTCCTCGGGGCTGAGGTTGCGCAGTGGAACGGTACGGATGAGCATTTGCCAACCAGGGTCGGCACGCCAGCCTGGCGCAGGCGGGTTGCGTCCCGCCAGGACCGTGAGCACATTCTCCGACAATTGGGGCAGGAAGATCTCGCGCAGCCAGTTATCCAGCGGCGTTAGCGTTTCGTAAGTGTCGATCAGGATGACACGGCGAACTGGCGGTTCGCCGAGTGCTTCTATGGGCGATGCTTGTACGGGCAGACCCATGGCCAGGCGCAGCGCATCCACAAAGCCATTAGGCGAGGGGTCAATGTTACGTGCATCGAGGTAAATGGCGGTGATGTGTGATTGTTCACATAGCGAGGCGAACTCTTTGACCAGGGTGGTTTTGCCGACGCCGCCAGGGCCGTACACGTGCAACACGTAGAAAGGTAACTCTGTTGCCGTGAGTGCCGCTTCAAAGAGTGCTTTCTCACTCTCGCGGCCAACGAATCGATGTCGTCGCATCGCACTTAATCGTTCGGCCAGACTGGTTGGCATGTGACGCCTCCTATGCTGTCAACCAATCCTACACCCGGCACTCAGTGGGCGTCGACGATACCCTGGCGATGGCGAGCGGACAATACCAGCACACCCTCCTGCAAGGTGCCAATGCCTGTGGCAGGAGGCAAGTGGCTCACATGGCGACGACAAGCGCGACAGCGTACTCGCGCTCGTGCGACAGCGATACGGACCACTGGGTCAATCCCAACGCCTCAGCGCGCTGGGCGGCCCAGCCGTGCAGGCGAACCATGGGTTTTCCGCGCATGTCGCCGATGATCTCGGCCTCGTGCCATTGAATGCCATCACGCGCCAGGATGCGCATCCCCACCCCCAGTGCTTTGGCGACAGCCTCTTTGGCGGCAAAGCGCACGGCCAATTCAGGGACGCGCTCGCGGCAGTATAGCCGTTCCAGCGGCGTGTAGACACGCATCAGGAAACGATCGCCGAATGCTTTGACAGCTCGTTCGACGCGTGGAACGTAGATGATATCAACGCCTGTGGCTAGCATAGTAGAGATTGGAGATTAGAGATTGGAGATTGGGGATTGGGAATTAATCTCCAATCTCCAATCTCCAATCTCTAATCTCTTTCTAGCTTCCCGCAGTAGTCAATACGAAGTGCTCTGGGTTTAACCACTTCTGCGCGGCGGCGCGAACGTCTGCGACCGTGACAGCGTTGACCAGGCCTGGGTATTGCAGCAGGTAATCCAGACCCAGGCCGTAGCGCACCATGTTTATGATCTGCGCAGCGATGCCCTCATTGGTCTCCATCTGCAGCGGCATCACCCCGGTGAAATACGACTTGTTATCGTCAAGCTCAGCGGCGCTTACTTTTTTGTTCTGTATGCGGCGCACCTCGGCGATCGAGATATCCACCACACGGTCGACGGTGTCGGGATTCG
>JAMDDR010000166.1 GCA_023488685.1 Chloroflexota bacterium
ATCAACCCTGCCATCTCCAGACGATTAAGCGATTGGCGGATCGTGCTACGACTGACGTGAAAGCGCTGGCATAGCTCAGCCTCGGTAGGCAAGCGGGCACCTGGCTGTAGCCCTTCGCGCTCTATCTCTTCTCGGATGAGCGCTTCAACCTGTGCGTGCAACGCGAGTGGGCGAGATTCCTCGGTGAGTACTTCTCTGGACATGCCGATGCTCCCGCTTGCTGGCACTTAGTACCAACAACCTAGTAAGATTATACGCAGCCTGTCAATAGTTTGTTACTACAAAGTCTCTTGGGATTGTTGACTTGCTACTGTCCTGCGCATATAATCTGTTTCTGCATCATGCCAAACCGTGGAAGGCAGGTCCTGCCAGACTTAGCATAGGCATTCCCGGTGCCAAAAAAGGAGAAGTGGCGCCCATGATAGACGCTACAGCCCGCGACGTATCGACTTTAAACGCGCCAATGGCTCCCTCAAGATGGGAGCGCTTGAAGCGATGGCAGTTCAAACATCGCCACGCAGTCGAAGGGTGGTCGATCCTCACGCCCATTCTGTTGTACTACGCAGTTTTCTTCTTATTCCCTGTATTCGCCAGTTTATTCCTGAGCTTCACCAAATGGTCCGGCCTGAGTGGGTCTCCACAATGGGTCGGCCTGGCGAATTACCAGCGCTTCCTGAGTGATGCCACATACCGGACGATTATTGGGAACACGGTTGTTTTTGCCGTATCCATTCTGCTGATCCAGACGTCACTGGCAATTGTCATCGCGCTCATGTTGAACGCGAAGATATGGGGGCGCGGGCTATTCAGGGCAGCCTGGTATGTCCCAACACTCACGTCGGCCGCAGTTATGGCTCAGGTGGCGTTCGTGTTCATCTCACCCGCCGACGGTGTGATCAACATGGTCTTGCGCCAGTTGAAGCTGCCATCCATCATCTTCTACACGCAAGTGGACTGGATGCGCGTCATCATCATCGCCTATTCGGTATGGCGCGGCGTGGGTGGCGCTGTCGTGTTGTACCTGGCGGCGTTACAAGGCATTCACCCCGAGCTATACGAAGCGGCGCAGGTGGATGGCGCCAATGGCAGGCAGCTCTTCCGCCATATCACTCTGCCGTTGCTAACGCCCATGACGATCTTCGTGCTGGTCACGGGCATCATCGGCACGGCCCAGATCTTCGAAGCGGTCATGTTCTTGAGTAAGGGTGGCCCGGCCAACCTCACCAACGTGTTGATGCTGCAGATCTACCAGGATGCCTTTGCTAACCAGAGTCTTGGGATGGCCAGCGCAGGCGCCATTTTCCTTGGCTTGATGCTGCTCGTGTTCTCGGGTTTCCAGATGCGCATCTTCAGCCGTGGGAAAGTGATGGAGTAGGCAGCAGAGTAAGGAACACAAGGTCACACCATGAACAGTACATATCGCTTTACGAAAGATCTTCCACGTACGCTGCTTTATCTGTTGCTGATCACAACCAGCTTGACGATGGCGTTTCCGCTGTTATTCATGTTCCTGGGATCGATAGGCACCGTGCAAGACTACATCCGTAGCCCCTGGTTGCCGATACCATCCGCGCCAACCCTGAATAATTACCTGATCATCCTGGATCCCGCGAAGACGGATCTTTGGAAGTGGGTCATCAACACGCTGATTCGTGCCTCCTGGTACATCATCATCCCCGGCATCGTCGCGGTATTGGCGGGTTACGTCTTCGCCAAATTACGCTTCAAGGGACGCGACGCAGCATTTACGTTCTTGCTCGCTTCGATGATGTTACCTGGCATCGTCTTTCAAGTGCCCACCTTCGTGATGATGGCGCGCTTCCCCCTGGCTGGTGGCAACAACATCCTGGGCCAGGGTGGCACCGGCTTCATCAACCAGTGGCCTGCGCTGCTGATACCCGGCCTTGTTCACGTCTATTACATCTTTATGATGCGGCAGACGTTCTACAGCATCCCGGCAGACTTCGAGGAAGCGGCGCGCGTGGATGGCGCCGGCACATTACGCTGCCTGTTCAGCGTCTATCTGCCCATGCTCAAGCCCGTTCTCACGGTGCTGGTCATCTTCCAGTTCGTCGGCGTCTGGAACGACTATCTGTGGCCGCTGTTTGTTTCCGTCGGCAATCCGCAGATCAGAGTCATGGCACTGGGTTTCCAGTTCTTACAGATTTCCGGCAATGCACTCAAGGGCCTGCCCAATACCGTGACTGACTACCCATTCACGTTCGCCCTTGCAACATGCACCATCCTACCGCTCGTTCTGATGTTCCTGTTCCTGCAAAAGTACTTTGTCGAAGGCGTGCAGGGATTCGCCATCAAGGGTTGAGTGCTCATTCGGGTAACAGCGGTGCGCGGGTTGGCTGCCCGCGCATCGATTGTTCAATTCACGGTTCGCTAGATCAATAGGAGGAGAGTGGAGAGGAGGGAGTTACTATTTCTGTCGATTTACACATCAAAATCAGTCGCTAGTAAACCCGTGTTCCGTTTGATCGGAACGCAATTAGTCAAAGCGATCCGCTCAAGCTATTTTGCTCAAACAAGGAGAACAGAAATCCCATGAAACGCATTATTTCGCGGCGCCAGTTGCTCAAGGCGGCTGCCATTGGCGGCACCGGTGCGGTTTTGGCAGCCTGCGCCCCGGCGACCCCTCAAATTGTCGAAGTGACCCGCGAGACCGTGAAAGAGGTCGAGAAGCAGGTCGAGGTGACCACTGAGGTGGAGGTGACCAAGGAAGTGCAGGTCACAGCCGCTCCAGAGCAGGTGCCACAGACGTTGACCGTCTGGGGTTCAGGCCTTGATCTGACCCAGATCGAGAAGGATCCCGCCGGCGCCGGTGCTGCGTTGATCAAGCACCGCGACACCTTCCTGGCCAACCACGCCAATGCGACGGTCGTGTGGGAGGATCATGGTTGGGACGAAGAACTGCGCCAGAACATCGTCAGCGCCCTGCTCGCCGGCACACAACCCGACGTCATCGTGGGTGAGAACTTCTTCCAGCAGTACGCGGCGTTGAAGGCATTGCTGCCTCTCGACGACGTCATCACCCCCGAAGTAAAGGAAAACTCCATCGAAGGAACGCACAAGGCAGCCATCTACGACGGCAAGGTCTACGGTCTATCGTGGTTCTCCGGCTGCTTCGGCTTTGAAGTCAACCCCAACGTGCTGAAGGACGCCGGGCTGGCCGAGCAAGTACCCGCTACGTGGGACGAACTGATCGAAGCCTCCAAGGCAGTGACCGAGAAGAGCGGCGGCGCGTCTTACGGTTACACGCTGCAAGGCCCCGTCGGCTTCAGCGTCGGTGGTATGTTCCGCCTGGCCGTGTACATGCAGCAAGTGGGCGTCACGCTGAACAAGCCCGAGCAGTTCGACTATCCCAACTTCAACGACCCCAACGGTGTGCAAGTGTGGGAGTTCGTCCGCAAGATCCTGCCTTACACCCCGCCCGGACTGGTCTTCGAGCCGGATGAGGGCAAGGTCTACACCCAATTGTTCGCCGGCAAGTCGGCGCACCAGATGGCTGGTTCCTGGCACGTGGCATGGGCCAAGTCGAACGAGCTGGCAAATGCCATTTACGGCCAGGTGCCAATCCCGCAAGGGGGCAAGCCGGCCAGCTACGTGGTGGGCAACGTGATCTACGGCGCAATGGCGGCCACCAAGGTGCCCGAGTTGGCCAAGGATTGGATCATCGCCGGTCAGAACAAGGAACTGCAGGACATCATCCTCAAGTCGACGACACGTCTGCCGTCAACCAAGTCCGGTGTTGAAACCGTGTTGGCCGATTCCAGCGTCGAAGATGCCACCAAGCAGTTCGCCAAGCTGCTGCGCGACAGCGACTTGGGCATCCTGCCGCAATGGACCAAGGAGCC
>JAMDDR010000141.1 GCA_023488685.1 Chloroflexota bacterium
ATGGCCGGGGCGCTGGATGGTCTGTTCGTGCGGCAGAACTTCAAGGACACCGCATACTGGTCGGCGGTCGTGAATACGGACGCCGGCGGCAGGGCGCAGGTACAGGTGACGTTGCCGGATAACCTGACCACGTGGAAGCTGGATGCGCGCGCGATCACGCTGGACACGAAAGTGGGGCAGGCCAGCAGCGAAATCGTCTCGACCAAGCCGTTACTGGTGCGATCGGTCACGCCGCGTTTCTTCGTGGTCGGCGACTCGGCCACGCTGGGCGCAGTGGTCAATAACAACACGGATTCGGATATTCAGGCCGAGGTGGCGCTCGACGCGAAGGGTGTCACGCTCGCCAACCCGGCACCGCAACAGGTGACCGTGAAGGCGCGCGGCACGGCACGCGTCGATTGGGATATCACGGTGGACGACGCGGCCAGCGCCGAACTCACCTTCAGCGTGAAGGGCGGTGGCCTGGAGGACAGCAGCAAACCGGGGTTGGCGACCGCGCCGAACCAGGGCATTCCCATCCTGCGGTACGCCTCACCCGAGACCGTGGCGACGGCCGGCGATTTAAGTGACGCAGGCCAGAAGCTGGAGATCATCGCGCTGCCAGAGCGCCTGGATACCGGCCAGGGACAACTGGATATCCAGGTCGATCCGTCGTTGGCCTCGGTCATTAAAACGGGCGAGCGCGCGCTGGAGGAGTATGCGTACGAGAGTGCAGAGACCACGGCCTCCAGGTTGCTGGTGAACGTTGCCATGCCGGAGGCGACGAGTAAGGACCTGGCCACGCGGGCGATCCAGAACTTGCTGGGCAGCCAGCATAGCGACGGCGGCTGGGGCTGGTGGGTCACCGACAACACCAATAACGCCATCACGGCCTATGTGCTGCTGGCGCTGGCGCGCGCCCAGACGGCTGGCTACAGTGTGGACGTGAATGCGC
The DNA here is from genome assembly GCA_023488685.1 of Chloroflexota bacterium. Classification (GTDB taxonomy): domain Bacteria; phylum Chloroflexota; class Anaerolineae; order J036; family Brachytrichaceae; genus CAIXPS01. Next base: position 935 of record JAMDDR010000141.1, read on the forward strand.
TCACACGCGCCCGTGAGTACCTGATCAGCCAGCTCGTCCCGGTGGATCAACAACCCTCGCAGGCCAACCTGCAGGCGCTGATGCTATTCGCGCTGACCGAAGCGGGCGTCGACGACAGCGGCCGGTTGGGCGCACTGTACGAGAACAAAGACACGCTCAACTATGCCAGCAAGGCGTTGCTCGCCGTCAGCCTGGACCGGGTCAACAAGGGTGACGAGCGCGTCAAGGGGCTGTTGTCTGACCTCATGAGCGGCGCCGTCGCCGGGCCAGCCGGCATGATGTGGCAGGAAAAAGAATACGACTACATGACCTTCGGCAGCAACACGCGCAGCACGGCCATCGCGCTCTATGCCCTGGCGCGGCTGGATCCCAACAGCGCGCTCGCGTCCAATGTGGTGCGCTGGTTGATGGTGGCGCGCGAGGGTGATACCTGGGAGACCAACCAGGAGATCGCGTGGGCAGTGCTGGGGCTGTCGGCGTGGCAGACGGCGGTGGGTGAGAAGAATCCTGACTATACGTGGCGCGTGACGCTTAACAATGAGTCCGTCATCAACGGCCAGGCCAGCCAGGATAAACAGACCGAATCGAGCAAGCTCACCGTCGAGGTGGCGAAGCTGTTGAAGAACCAGGCCAATCAGTTGATGTTCGAGCGCGGCGCGGGCAACGGGCGCATGTACTACACCGCTCGGCTGAAGGTCTATCTGCCGGCGGACCAGGTGCAGGCGCTCAACCGTGGCATCGTCATCGCGCGCAAGTACGAACTGGCGGACTGTAAGCCCGAGCCGGGCCAGCCGTGCGAGGCGATCACGAGTGCGCCGGTTGGGCAGAACGTGCGCGTGCGGTTGACGATCGTCGCGCCCAACGACCTGTACTTCGTGCGGGTGACCGACCCGTTGCCGGGCGGTGCCGAAGTGGTGGACACGTCGCTCAAGACCAGCCAGCAGATCGGCACGCAGACCAGTGTGCAGCAGATCGGTAGCGATACCGGCTGGGGCTGGTGGTGGTTCAGCCATACCGAGTTGCGCGACGATCACGCGGCGCTATTTGCCAGCAACCTGCCGGCGGGCACGTACGAATACACGTACGTGATCCGGACGAGCATCGCCGGCAGCTTTAAGGTGATGCCGGCGAGCGTCGAGGAATCCTACTTCCCCGAGACGTTCGGGCGCAGCGACGGCGCGCAGTTCACGATTACGAAATAGCCGGCATCGGTGTGAGGCGTGCGTTGAGTCCGCATCCTCAGATGCGGACTCCTCGCGCTGTATCACCGCAAGCGAGGAGAGTGCGCATCTGAGGATGCGCACTTCATTGTCCCATCTGCATGCTACGCAGAACAATCTTCCAATAACATCTTATGTGCCCGACTGAGGTAAACTAACTTATCTATCTCTTCCGCTATATTCACGTCGCGCATCAGTTCATTCATGCGAGGCGAGACAATGCATAACGTCAAACTTCTCTTACTTCTTGCCCTAGTTAGCTTGTCTGCATGTGGCACGGAACCGACGCCCAATCCAGTGGCAGCAGTACCAAGTGACACACCGTACCCCACTTACACACCATATCCCACCTATACTCCGTACCCGACGCCCACGGCGGACGTACGCCTCACGCAAACCGCCGTCCCACACCTCTACGTGATACAGGAAGGCGACACGCTTTGGGGTATTGCCCTGAAGTTCCACTTGGAGCTAGACGAGCTGCTGGCCGCCAACCCGGACATCGACATCGACAGCGATACACCAATATTCGTTGGTGAGGTGCTCTTCATCCCCACAATGGCGCCAGGCACTCCCTCCCCAACCTACCCAATCTACCAAACCTACCCAACGCAAACGCCGCTCACCATCACACAGGCGCCCACCACTGGTGCTAACGCCGACGGCTATTCCCTTAGCGTCACCGCAGTAAAGGATCCGTGTAAGCCGGCGCCGCTTTACATGGCTAAGAGCAACATGCGCGTTGTTGGCGTTGAGATCGAGCTCGCGACGATGCCGGGCAGCCAACGGCTTGAGGTGAGCTATCGATACGCATGGCTGATCGACACAAAAGGATTCAGTCATTTGGCTCTGTATGACCTTAGCGGTTGCGAGCAGGGTTTGCAGGAAATGATGATCAGCGGCGGCAGCAAGGTGCGGGGCGTGGTCTCGTTCGAACTGCCCGATGATGTTGGGCCTGCCATACTGGGCTACAACCTGGGTGACGGTGAGCATTACCTGCGGGTCGCTCTGGACACAGCGACCAACTAAAACAAGGCGTTTTGATGCGAGGCAACTATGAATGAAAAAACGGCCATGCCAGGTGAGTATGGCCGTTCAGGTGGGAGGCCGAAACGATCAGCGCCTTAGCGCCACCCACTCGCTATACACCTATTCGCCCTTTGGATTGCCTAACATCCTTCGGAGGGTGGGAGGGGTGCGGTGGTAACTTCCCACTGATCCCTCCTTACCAAGGAGGGGGACCTGGGCGCTGCTTCACGTCGTATTCTCCATACCACCATCTACAATGGAAGCCTATGTTCCTGAAATACATGCGTCCTGACCAGGTTCACGCAGCCATTCGCGATGGACTACCGTTGTTATTACCGGCAGGCTGTGTAGAGTGTCACGGCTCCCACGCGGCGCTGGGCTTGGACACAATTGCGGCCGAGGAATTGTGCAAAGCCATTGCCGAACGCGTGCCGGCGGTGGTCGCGCCGGCGATTGACTATGGCCCGACCGGCTGGGCGGTCAGTGGGCCGGAACTGGGCACGGTGGACGTGGATGGCAACCACTTCTACCTGTACGTCAAAGACGTGCTGCGCGCGCTGTTGTTGATGGGCTGGCCGGCAATCTACGTCGTCATCCAGCACCAGGGGATGGACGGGCCGGAGGCGCTCGCGTTCCGTAAGGCCGCCGCCGAACTGGCGTTCGAATCGCCCCGCACGG
>JAMDDR010000600.1 GCA_023488685.1 Chloroflexota bacterium
GAATCCTCCACATCAGAAGGTTCGCGCATGGGTGCGCGCCAACTTCGCAGCCCCGGAATTCACACTTAAAGCACCTTCCTTCACGTGGCAATCGGCTTCAGCCCGGAATCTTTGGGGACAGCGTTGGGCGGGATTATAAGCGGAAATCCCCCCGCGTGCGAGGTGTATGAGCGCGACAAGCTAACATTTCTTTGCCAGCTTTACGCCGATTAGCGGTATTCCAGGATCGGCAACGAACCGTTGGACAGTTGGTCCACCCGCACGCCGAGCGGCTGGAGCGCCTGTTGCAGTGCGGCCCGCGCCAGGCTGCCAAACAACGTGTCCAAGCCCGGCAACTGGCGGTAATGAATGACGCGCGGCTCGCCCTCGATGCCGCCCAATTCCGCGGCCTTGGCGATGCCGTCGCTCTCATAACCCAGCGCGTCGATCAGGCCCAGGCTCAACGCCTGCCGGCCGGAGCAGATGCGCCCGTCGGCCAGTTCGCGCACGCGCTGCTCGCTTAACCCGCGACTGACACCCACGATCTGGACGAACGAGTCGTAGGCTTCGTCGATCCACGCCTGCAGCAGTTGGCGCTCCTCGTCCGTCATCTCGCGGGCGGGGTTGCCGATATCTTTGAACCGGCCCGACTTGATCGTATTCACGTCCACGCCGATCTTTTTGAGCAGCTCCGTGGCATTCTGAAACTGCGCGATCACGCCGATGGAGCACGTCAACGTGTCCGGGTTAGCCACGATGTGCTCGGCAGCCATGCTGATGTAGTACCCACCGGAGGCCGCCATGCTGCCCATCACGGAGACGATGGGTACATCCACCTCCGTGAGCGCATGATAGATTTCGTTCGACGCCACAACAGAGCCGCCGGGGCTGTCCACACGCAACACAATCGCCATCACGTCAGGGTTGGCGGCGGCCATGCGCACAAGCGGCACGATCGCCCGCGAGGCCGCAACGGATTCGCTGTTGGAGGATGGCTGTCCAATTTCGATATCCCCTCTCACATCGATCAGCGCCACGGCCGGCCCAGTCATCGGGCCTGAGACATACTCGGCATCCTCCGGCACGGCAGTGGTGGCACGCGAGAAAATAACGCCCGCGCCCAGCACCGCGAAAAAGCCCAGCCCGAGACACAAGAAAACGGGCAATGCAGCCCCAATCAATACCCCGATGATCGCCCAGACAGCGGCGCGGCTGCCGCCAGAAGATTGTTGATTGTTCATGATGATCCCCTGTCGATCGTTTGGTTGAGAACGCTTTTGAGGATGTGTGCAAGACCGATGCAAGCATCGACGAAAAGCCGTTGTGTACCCTATATGTATTGTAGGAATGCCCGGCCAACGCGCAAATCACTCACCGCCGAAGTGGCAGACCCACTCGCAGACCCACTCGCAGGGATGCGTACCCCTGCGGGAGAGTGCCCATCAGCCAAAAGTGAGGTATGCTGTCAATCTATGGGGGTAACCGAACGTTACGCCATGCGGGACGTGTTGCGGGTAGCCGTTTCAGCGCGGTCATTTCACCACGCGCTGCGGCATGGACAGATGCGGCTGGAAGAGGTGCCCGCCGTGCTTGGCGACATGGGCTTTAACGCCGTCGAGATTGACGACACCTATCTGCGCGCCTCATCGCACTTCAAACAGCGCCTGTTCAATCTGATGATGCGCCGTTACTTTGGCGCGGGCGCCTTCTATCGCGAATACACGTCGGCGCGGCTGTTCAAACTGCACCAGGCATTCCAGGATGCCGGTGCCCGGTTAGCCGCCTGGACCACCCACGTCAATTTCAGCCTCACGGGCAGGGTCACGCGCTGGCAGATGAGTTACCTGGAAGGGGCCATCGCCACGGCCAACGACTTCGGCGTGCGGCTGATCTGCCTGCGTGACAGCGAATCGTCTGCCGGCAAATCGGGCAATCCGCGCGATGCAGTTGTCGAATCATTTGTGGAGGGTTTGAGCCAGGCGGCCCAACTGGCCAGCCGTTTCCGCACGCGGCTGGCACTCGATTGCGCCGGAGGGATCGCCGGCAGCGCCGAGCGCATGCTGCAACTGGTGCAGGCCGTAAACTCACCTCACCTGGGTGTGTGCCTGGATCTCGCGAGCGACGACGTCGCCGCGCTCACGCCTTACGCCTTTCACGCCTACATCCATGCAACGGCGTTACAGGCACAAGACGCGCAGACAGGCAGTTACTATGGGGCGCGTCTTGCGGCGTTGCGCGCCGCCGGGTACAGCGGCTGGGTCGTCATCGAATTCACGGGCGAGAATGATCCCCGCCGCGGCATTGCGCAAGTGGCTGAAGGTTTAACGCTCAACGTCGAACGTTAAACCTTCCTCTGACGGGATCAGACTCCCGGAGTCTCCGAGACTCCGGGAGTCTGATCCCGTGTACTAGAGTAGCGGCGTCAATAGTTGGACCGCCCGCTTGATATCGTCGATCTGCTTCGGCCCGCTGATCTCACGCTCGATGGTGAGCGCGCCGGTGAAGCCTAGCGCCTTCAGCTTGGGCACCAGCATGGGGAAGTTGACACGTCCCTCGCCCAACGGCTTCTCCTCACCCAGGTAGCGGCCATTGGTGGGATATTCGCCATCCTTGGCATGCACGCCGCGCACGTACGTGCCGATCACGTCGAGCGCGTCGACCGGGTTGGCCTTGCCATACAGCAGCAGGTTGGCAGGATCCAGGTTGATGCCCAGGTTGTCTTTCCCCAGGTCCTCGATCACGCGCAACAGCGTCACCGGCGTTTCCTGCCCGGTCTCAAAGCAGAAGGTCAGGTTGCGCTGCTTGCAATAGGCGACCACTTCCTTCAACGCCTCCACCACGCCGGGATAGAGCGTGTCGCTGGGGTTTTCGGGGATGAACCCGACGTGGGTGGTGATGCTGGAGACACCCACGCGCACCGCGAAGTCGGCACCTTTTTTCAATGCGGCCACCCGTTCGGCGCGGTACTGTGGCGGCACCAGGCCGATGGTGGTAGGACCTTCGATGAAGTTCCACACCGCCGGGCCGGGCATACCCGTCCAGATGGTTGTCACCTCAACCTGGTATTGCCGCGACGCGGCGATCAGACGCCCCGCCATTTCCTCACTAAACAGCTCGGGGCGCCAGCACACCACCTGGCAGGTTGGCAATCCTAGCTCGTGCGCCTTCTTCAGTTCGGCCTCCGGCCCTTCGGGCAACGAGGCCATCACACCCAGTTTCAATGTTGTCATATCACACCTGGATGAACCACCAAGAACACCCTAAAGGGCTTTCAGCCAAGGACACCAAGACACAAAATTCTCTTGGTGCTCTTGGTGCCCTTGGTGGTTCGGATTTACTCTTTCCCACTCACCGATTGCCCGGACTTGATGGACGCAATCGCCTTTTTGATCAAACCAAGCGAACCACAGGCGGACTCGGGTGGGCACTCGACCGGCGCAACACCCTGCTCTACGCAATCCAGGAAATAGGCGATCTCGTTGTAATAAGCGTCGTGTGTCTTGTCGTACTCGGCTGCGTGTCCCTCGACCTTGGCAGGGTCCTCAAATACCTGCAACGCAGGGGCCTGCCGGCCATCCAGCCGCACAACACCGCGCTCGAACCATGCGTCGTACACAGCCAGGAACGGAATCTGCACCGCGCTCCAACCGGCGTGGATGTGCACCTGCGGCCCATCCGCGTAGTTGAAGACCGTATGGATGACGTCATAGCTGCCGGTCACGTTGGACTTTCGCCCACTGCAATAGATTCGCTCCGGCTTGCCGAGCAGGTAGTTGACGAAGTCCACGTCGTGGATGTGCAAATCGTGAATAGGCCCGCCGCTGCGCACCGGATCGAGGAACCAGTTGCGCGACGACCAGCCCGGTTGCCCGCCGACGCGC
>JAMDDR010000123.1:0-4431 GCA_023488685.1 Chloroflexota bacterium
AGTCGTCAAGACGCGCGTCGCAAGCTCCTCGCGGAGGTCATGGAGCAAGTAGCGCTTGTCGTCAATTCTTAGTGACATTAGGCTTAAGCCTGCCGATGTCTTTACGATAGTGCATGCCGTCAAAGTGAATACACTCGACGGCACTGTAGGCGCGACGCAATGCGGCTGGCAGGTCGTTGCCCAACGCGCTCACCGCCAATACGCGCCCGCCCGCGGTGACTGGCTGGCCGTCCTTCAAGGCGCTGCCCGCGTGGAACACGACCACGTCATCCAGCCGGGCTGCCTCGTCAAGGCCGGTGATGGGTAACCCTTTGGGGTACGCTCCTGGATATCCTCGTGCGGCCAGCACGACGGTTGCGCAGGCGCCGGGGCGCCATTGCACACGGGGTGCTACCTGGTCGAGTTGTCCCTGTGCGCACGCCAGCATGATCTCAAACAACGACGCCGGTGCATCTCTGCCTGCGGCCTGGTCGAGCAGTGGCAGAATCACCTGCGTTTCCGGGTCGCCGAAACGGCAGTTGAACTCAAGTGTTTTGGGCCCGTCAGCGGTCAACATCAAGCCGGCATACAACACGCCCACGTACGGCGTGCCACGCGCGGCCATCCCGTCGATCGTAGGCTGGAGGACCGTGCGGCGGACACGCTCAACCCATTCAGCATCGATGCCGGGGATCGGGGCGTATGCGCCCATACCGCCTGTATTCGGCCCTTCGTCGTTATCGAAGATGCGTTTGTGGTCGCGCGCGGATGGCATGACCAGCACACTGCGCCCATCACTGAATGCGAGCACCGATACTTCCGGCCCACTCAAGCGTTCCTCGATAATGACGGTGTTGCCCGCGGCGCCGAACTCACGGTCCAGCATGGTGCGTTTGAGCGCAGCGGTCGCTGCATCGATGTCATCGCACACGATGACGCCTTTGCCGGCGGCCAGCCCATCCGCTTTCACGACGAATGACGTGTGACCGGTGCTGGACGCAGCCTGCAGATATGTGACCGCACTAGCATAGTCGGCAAAAGCCACGTGGGCGGCAGTGGGTATGCCGTGCTCGCGCATGAAGGTCTTGGAGAAGGCTTTGGATGCCTCCAACTGCGCTGCGGCGCACGTGGGGCCGAAGATACGCAGACCGGCAGCTTGAAATGCGTCGACGACACCGGCGGCCAGGGGTGCCTCGGGGCCAACGACCGTGAGCGCAATGCCTTGATCCCTGGCGAAGGCAAGCAGTGCGGCCGTGTCGCCGGCTTGAATATCGACGTTAGAAGTAGGAGCGCCCTGGTCAAAGGCTGTTCCCGCGTTGCCTGGCGCAACGTAGACGTGCCCGACTTGCGGTGAGCGCGCCAATGCCCAGGCGAGCGCGTGCTCGCGACCGCCGGACCCGATGAGGAGTACTTTTGCGTTGGACATGAGCGTTAAAAGCGTTAATGCGAAATCATTGGCAAGAGATCAAATCGTTTTGACACCGTGTAAAGGGTATGCTGGCCTGTTGTGGCCTGGGCTACCCCCAGGTCTGTTCGAATAGCATCTTATCGCGATCTTCACTGAACAGCCAGGCTGGTATTTTGATCGGATATGCGCCGGAGAAACAGGCGGTGCAGTGTCCAGTCTCGGCCGAGATGGCGTCCTGTACGGCCTGCACCATGCCATATAAGCTGAGATAGCTCAGGCTGTCCGCACCGATGTGCTGGCGGATTCCCTCGACGTCGAGGTGATGCGCGATAAGCTCCTTGTACGTTGCCATATCGACACCCATGAAGCAGGGATGTCGTACCGGAGGCGACGATACGCGCACATGCACCTCGGTTGCACCGCCATCGCGCACCAGCTTGATCAAGGGCGCGGCCGTGTTGCCGCGCACGATGGAGTCGTCGATCAGAACCACACGCTTGCCCTTCAGGTTGGTGGTGAGTGGGTTGTATTTGAGCGCCACGCCGACGCGCCGTAGTTGATCATCCGGGTGAATGAAGGTGCGGCCGATGTAGCGGTTTTTGATCAGGCCTTCTGTATAAGGCAGGCCGGATTCCAGGCTATAGCCTATTGCTGCTGGCGTGGCGGAGTCCGGCACGCCGACGACGATGTCTGCATCGACGGGTGCTTCGCGTGCGAGCTGCCGGCCCATGCGCTGGCGCACCTGGTGAACGATCTGGCCTTCCAGCATACTGTCGGGGCGTGCGAAATAGACGTACTCGAAGATGCACAGCGCCCGTTCGGCTGGCGCATCCCTGGCAATGCTCGTGACCCCACTGCGGTCGAGACGCACGATTTCCCCTGGGTTTATTTCACGCAGGTACTGTGCGCCGATCGTCTGCAGCGCACAGGACTCTGAGGCGACCACGTGGCCACCCTCTTCCAACTGGCCAAGGCATAGTGGGCGCAGCCCGTGTGGGTCGCGCACGGCATAGATCGCGTCACGGGTGAGGATGGCTAACGAGTAAGCCCCTTCCGCCACCTGCATGAACGCGCGTATGCGTTTGATCCAGTGGTCTTGGTCCGCAGGGATCGGGCCAGCATGGCTGTGCAACGGTAGTGGGTCGCCCGTGGTACTGTTTGCCCCGTTTACGCCATTGACCCCATTGCTCCCGTTCACATGTATCTTCAGGTTCCCGTTGGTGGATGCCCACACTTCCGGTGGTGCGGATAGCACCTGGGTGATCACTTCACTATCGGTGGTCGAGGACAACCCCACACCCCGTTCGAGCAGCAAGTGGCGCAATTGCAACGCATTCGTCAGGTTGCCATTGTGCGCCACACCCAGTGGTCCGTAGATGGTCTCGATCAGGTAGGGTTGGGCATTACGCAGATGAGAAGACCCCGTGGTGGAATAGCGCGTATGGCCGACAGCGAGGTGCCCGGCGAGTGGACGCAGGTTGTCCTCGTTGAAGACTTGAGACACGAGTCCCATGCCTTTATGGCTGTAGGCAGAACGGCCATCACTGGTGATGATGCCAGCACTCTCCTGGCCGCGATGTTGCAACGCGTACAGGCCGAAGAACGTCAGACGTGCCACGTCGCGCCCTGGCGCGTACACGCCGAAGACGCCACATTCCTCATGCATTCCAGTTGCTGGATGATCAGTTTCTTCTCTCATCTGCTTGCCATCACCCTGTAGTGTTCCAGGTTGCGCGCAATTCGCGCAGGTGCCGGCTGTTCCGCCGGTTCGAAAACACGGCCGGTCAGGCGCTCATAGGCGTCGATGTACCTGCCGGCCACACGAGCGACGAATTCGGCCGGCATGGCCGGTGGGTCGCCATCACCCCGGTAACCCTGAGCCGCAAACCATTCGCGCAAATACTCTTTATCGTAGTTGGATGGCTCGCGGTGGGGGGCTGCTACGCTGCCTGCTGCGCGGTTGTACGAGTCCGCAGTCCAGTAGCGACTCGAATCGGGCGTATGAACCTCGTCGATCAGTGTCAGTCGCCCGTCCACCAAACCGAATTCATATTTGGTATCCACCAGAATCAGGCCCGCACGCGATGCGATCTCCTGGCCGCGCGCGAACAGTGCCAGCGCCACGCGCTCGGTCTGTTCCCACACAGACGCGGGCACTATACCACGTGACAGGATTTCATCACGTGTGATGCGCTCGTCGTGGGCACCTCCCACGGCTTTTGTGGTTGGCGTGATGACGGGCGCCGGCAGTGGATCGTTCTTATGCAACCCTTCCGGCAGTGCGATCCCATAGGGATGCCGCTCTCCCTGCGAGTACAGGTACCACAAGGAGGTCTTTGTAACCCCGGTAATGAAACCACGCACGATTACCTCAACTGGCAGAGGTTCGGCCTCGCGTGCCACGGTGACGTTTGGATCGGGTGTGGCGATCACATGGTTGGCGACGATATCGCTCGTTTGCTCAAACCATAGCGCGCTCAGTTGATTCAATACCTGTCCCTTGTAAGGAATCAGACCCAACACACGGTCGAATGCCGATACCCGATCAGTGGTGATCAAAACACGCTCAGTGCCAAGCGTGTAAATGTCACGCACTTTGCCCGAGTATTTCTGCCCCCAGCCAGCGAGGTCCACTGACCCTAATGCAGCCGGTATGGCTTGTAATAATTGATCTTGCGTCAACATTGTGACAATCACCTCGCTCCACATGCGATTAACGCGCAGCCCGTGACGTGGAGCGCCAGCATGCTGGCGCTCCACATCACGGGATTACGCATGTTTTATGCCATTGATGAACAGCCTTAACCCATCCATGCCACGTTCGCCACGTTGCCAGCGCGCGTGTTGCCACGGAAAGATGTGGTTCTCAGGATGAGGCATCAAGCCCAGCAGGTTGCCGGCCGGGTTGGTTAGCCCGGCAATATCCAATGCTGAACCATTTGGATTGCCCGGGTACCCGGTTGGACTGCCGTCAGCTTCTGCGTAGGTTAGGGCAATGAGTCCATTCTCGCGCAGCCCCTGCAACGGTTTCCAGGCACTGGCGA
>JAMDDR010000123.1:4441-18889 GCA_023488685.1 Chloroflexota bacterium
CCTCTCCCCTGCAATGTTTCCGCATCGACTGCCGCAACGCGCCCTTCGCCATGTGCAACCGGGCAGTAGATCAGTTCGTCAAGACCGGCTGTGAATAGACAATGGCTGGAACGGTTTGGTTTTAGATAGACCCAGCGACACTCGAAGCGGGCTGATGCGTTGCGAGCGAGTGTGACAGCTCGACCCGTGTCTGCTCGACCCGTGTCTGCAGGAAGAGGCCCGGGCAATAGTCCCGATTTCACCAGTGCCTGGAAACCGTTGCAGATGCCCAGTACGGGGCGCCCCTCTGCGATAAACTGTCTCACATCCTCACCCAAGCGGTGTTGCAAGTCTAACGCCCATAACGTGCCGGCGCCCAGGTCATCGCCATAGGAAAAACCACCCGGCACCACCAGCATGGCGTAATCGAGCAATCTCCGTTCAGCTCCCAGCAGTTGGTTGACATGCACGATCTCAGGGACCCCGCCGGCAAGTTCGCAAGCGAGTGCCGCGTCACGATCGCGGTTCGTGCCCGTGGCATGGAGAATGAGGACGCGGGGAGAGCGGGGGTGCAGGGGAGCAGGAGAGAGGGGGAGAGGGGATGCAGAGGGAGAGGGGGAGAAGGGGTGCTTCTCGGGTTGGGTGCCTCGCCAGGCATGTTCCAGGTCCGACACTGGGATGGCGACCAACGTGTCATGGGCGCGAAGATGGAGGCGCAACTCGTCGGAATCGTCGACAGACCCGATGCGTGCGCAGGGCACCCCAGCTAGTGCTGCTTCGAACGTGGCGGCATGATCGGGTTGTACTTCTACAATGAAGCGGGAGAGCGATTCGGAAAATAGCACGGTGTCATCACCCGAAATGCCCTCTGCACCGGGCGCCGCAGCCAGCTCAACGTCTGCACCGAGTCGCCCGGCCAGGCACATCTCCGCGAGGGCGACGCCGATGCCACCTTCGGAACAGTCGTGGCACGACTGCACCAGGCCGGCAGATATGGCTTGGTGGACGGCGCGCATGCGGTCGATGGCGGCTGGAACAGGCCGAGGGGGATTTTCGATTTTCGAGTTTGGATTTTGGATTGGGGATTGGGAATTCTGGAATGGCGTTTCGACGGGGTCCAAATCGGCACTCGAATTGGCAATCGAAAATCCCGAATCCAAAATCGAGTAGTGGCTGCCGCCCAGTTCTGCTCGTGTATCACCGACGACGTATAAGAAGTTGCCAGGCTGCTTCAGGTCCATGGTCGCCGTGTGGTTGATGTCAGGCACAATGCCTAATGCCGAGATGAGTAGCGTGCCTGGAATGGCGTGTTTGTGCCCGTCTGCAGCCGTGTATTCGTTGTTCAGGCTGTCTTTACCTGAGATGAATGGTGCTCCGTAGGCAACGGCGGCATCATAGCACCCCTGCGCACAGCGTACCAGGCTGCCCAACCGGTCGGGCAGATTCGGATTTCCCCAACAGAAGTTGTCCAGCAACGCGATCTGATCGGGGTCTGTGCCGACCGCGACGGCGTTGCGTATGGCTTCGTCGATGGCAGCCCAGGCCATGGCGTAGGGGTCCAGCTCGGTGTATTGCGGGCAGATGCCGGTGGAGAGGGCAACCCCTCGGATTTTGGACGCTTCGCGTGGATTTTGGATTTTAGATTGGGATTGGGATTGGGATTCGATGTCCGATTGTTCGGAGTCTGTCCGCTCGTTTGAAAATGGCGGTCTGACATCCAGGACCGGCACGAGCACTGTTGCGTCACCTGGGCCATGGCCGGCAGCGCCGACCAATGGTTTGATTGCGGTCGCCCCTTGCACTTCATGGTCGTATACGCGGACGACGGTCTCCTTGCTGCGGATGTTGGGATGTGCAAGCAAGGATAGCAGTGATGCCGCCAGATCCTGGTTCATTTCCAGGCCTTGATCGCGGCTGTGCGATTGGGTTGGGGATTCTGTGCCGTGGGAAGGCGGCTGGCCGGCATCGTAGAGCGCTGCCAACCTGCGCCGGGGGATGCCGTCGTGTAGAAAATCCATCGTGAGATTGGCCACGAGGCGTTCTTCATAGTTGAGCTCCAGGCATCCCGTTGCTTCGAAGGTGCCGATACACACCGCCTCGATGCTTTGGCCTGCGCAGATGGCTTGCAGGCGCGGCCAGTTCTGTGGCGGGACGGCGAGCACCATACGCTCCTGTGCCTCGCTCAGCCAGATCTCCCATGGGCGTAAGCCGGGGTATTTGAGCGGCACGGTTTCAAGTTGAACACGCACGCCAATATCTTTGCCCAGCTCTCCGACAGCGGACGAGAGACCGCCGGCGCCACAATCCGTGAGCGCATGGTACAAGCGCTCGTCGCGCGCGCGTAGGACTGCTTCCAGCGTTTGTTTCTCATGAATGGGATGGCCGATCTGCACGGCGCTCCCCGCCACGCCACCCGTCGCCTGATCCATTTCCATGCTCGAGAAGGTCGCGCCACGCAAGCCATCCCGGCCGGTGCGTCCGCCGATGACGATGACGAGGTCGCCGGGTTGCGGTTGAGAAGGGTGAGACCCGTGTGGCAGTATTCCCAGACAGCCGCAGAAAACCAGTGGATTCGCCGTGTAACCGGGATGGTACAAGATGGCGCCGTTCACGGTGGGAATGCCCATCTTGTTGCCGTAATCTTCCACCCCTCTGATCACACCGTCCGCGATGCGGCGTGGGTGAAGCACCCCGGCGGGCAGTTGCCCCTGCGGTAAATCCTGCGGGCCGAAGCACAGCACGTCTGTGTTGGCGATAGGACGCGCGCTCACGCCGATGACATCGCGGATCACGCCGCCGACACCGGTATTGGCGCCGCCGAATGGTTCCAATGCTGAAGGGTGGTTGTGCGTTTCTACCTTGAACGCCAGATCCCATTCGTGGTCGAAGGCGATGATGCCGGCGTTGTCCACGAAAGCAGACAGCACCCACGGCTTGTTCACGCGTTCCGTCGCTGCGCGGATATAGGTGCGCAGTAAGCCATCGATGACGATTTTAGATTTTAGATTTTGGATTTTGGATTGCGATTGCGATAAGGATGTGCCCGGATGAGAATCCAAATTCGAAAATCCAAAATCGACAATCGCTTTGAAGGTCTTGTGCACGCAGTGCTCACTCCACGTCTGGGCGAGCATTTCGAGCTCAACGTCGGTGGGGTTGCGCTGCTCCCGTTCGAAGTATGCGCGGATGGCCTGCATCTCGGCGAGATCCAGCGCAAGCCGGCGGGCCGCACTTATCTCCAACAACGCGCTGTCACTGGTGGCGCATATCGGCACGACTTCGACTGTATCGTCGGTGTGCTGGTATGGGAAGAATGGTGGGGCGATCGGCTGGTCGATCTCATAGCGTTGTATCACCGGGTTGGAGAAAACCTCGACAGCCAACCGGTGCAGATCGTTGGCCTGCAACGCGCCACCCAGGCAATAGCGCTGGCCGGTGGCGGCGCGATCAAGGCCTGTGATGCCGAGCAATTGCGCTGCGCGCAACAGGTTCTCGGCGGCGGGGTCCGTGACGCCGGGTAACAGGGTGATGTCGATGGTGCGTGTGGCAGCGCCGGGTGTGCTGCCGCCGGTGGGCGCGGCGCTTTCGACCTCATTGCTGATCGTGTACGTCTCGATCACCGGGTCAGCCAGCAACTCGTCACCGAGGCGCCGTATATCGGTTGGAGACAGGTTGCCGTGCAGGAAATACAGTTGTACTTCCTCGCAATGGGTCAAGCCAGTGATACCGAGCTGGTGTGCAGCATCGATATGGCTTTTGCCGGTGGGTCGATCAGATGCCTGTCGTGTCCTGACTTCGACCCGGTAGGTAAGGTGCCCTCCCGTGGGGGGCACGGGCGAGGATGGATTTGAAGGTGTTTCAATGGTTTGTTGCGTCTTCTCCACGCTCTAAACTCCTTTGACCACTCCCCGCGCTAAAGCGACGGGGATTCTTGGGTATCTACAATGGCAGCGGGCAACGCCCGTCTTATGCCATCTCCACCCCACGACATGGCCCTGCCGTGTTTGAGCATCAGCGCGGCGTTCACGTCCCGCTGGACGGTCTCGCCGCACTGCGGACACACCCATTCACGATCCGCAAGTGTGAGTGCCTTGTTCACGTACCCGCACGCAAAATGCGTCTGGCTGGACGCGAAGTACCGCTCCCGCTTGCTCAACGTCTTGCCGTTGGACTTCAGCACATCGTCCAGCTTTAGCACGAAGTTCCCAAACGCCAAGTCGGACACCTTACGCCCCCACCGTGCTTTCATCCCCGTGAGATTCAGGTCTTCGATCCACACGACATCGTACTTCGTGGCCACTGCACGCGCCGCCTTCCACTGCCAGTCATCTCGTTGACGCGCAACCGTTCGGTGAACTCTCGCCAGTCGCTTGAGTGCCTTCGAGCGATTCTTCGAACCGACCTTCTTCCGCGCCAAACTGCGGTTGGCTGTGCCAATCGCGTGGCTGCCCTGCTTGAAGAACTCAGGCGATTGGATGGCGCTGCCATCATCAAACGTCAGGAACGTCTTCAACCCAAAGTCCATGCCCCCGGTGTTACCCGTGGCGGCAATAGTAGGCTCAACGTCCCCAACGTCGCACGCGAAGCAAACCCAGAAGTCACCCACCGCGTCACGCTTGATCGTGACCGTCTTGATCTGGCCTTCAATCGGCCGGCTTAACGCAAACTTGTGTGTCCGTCCATCGATCCTGATAATGTTGTCGGCCACCAGCTTCCAGCCCACCTGCTTGAGCGTGAAGGACCTGTACTTGCGCACCGGCCTGAAGGTGGGCGGTCGGATGCGCTTGTTGCCCCGCTTGGTCTCTTTGAAGAACAGGGCATAGCCGCGTTCGATGCGCTGAATCACATCCTGCACGGACTGTGACCCGAGTTCCCCGATCCACTCGAAGCCCGCGCGTTGCTTCAGCCCGGAAATGTGATGCATGAGCGCATACTGGTTGAGATGCTTGCCTGTCAGCCGGTAGTAGCGCTTGTGCAGGGCGATGCAGTGATTGTAGAGACGAGCGTGCAGATTCACCAGCCGATGAAGGTGCTTGTTCTTTGGCTTGCGGTAGATTTTGTAGGTGAACTGCTTGACCATCCGCATAACAGCCACACTGTATCCAATCCAACGTCCGTGTCAAGAGCGGCTGCCGCCCTGAAGGACTTTCAGCTGTTCGCTTATATCTGGGTTAAAACCCGGAGCTTTAAGCTCATTTATCGTAAAACAAAAGCACGCCAGTACGGTCGTACTGGCGTCTGTATTGAATATCCGGGACGCTGATCATGCAACCTCAACAGCGTCCGTAGACAAAGGCGAACATCAAAAGCAACCCCACTATTTAAACACAGTATTGCTCCACTATCGCATCGTAACCACCTGCGGCCAGCGCAGCGATGAGTGAGTTGACATCACTCGAATACGACAACCCGTGTTTGAATTCGACGCGCACCCGTTTACGGTGCGCGTCAGCATGTACTTTGGTCACGCCTGGCACGACGCGCAATAGTTGGCTGATGCGCGCTTCGCAATGCGCACAATGCATACCAGGCACAGACAGGCTTACGGTAAAGGGAGGCGGTTCGCGTGTTTGCAGTAATGCGCGTTTGGTGCGCGGCGTGAACTTCGCGACGGTCAGCGTACGTGGCAGGCGGGTCACAAATGGACATTCTTGCACACCCGCGCACGACGCACAATAAGTGCTCGTGCGCGAGTTCGTTGGCAGGCACGTGGCTGGGGATCGGTTGGGTGACTGGGCAAGGTCGTCATGCACGCGCCCTGTGCGGACCAGGTGTTCGAGCATGCCTTGCAGAGCACTCTGCTCAATTCCCAATTTTCGGCTCAACTCGTTCAGGCTCATTGGTGTATGGGCCTGCTCCAGTTCATGGATAAGAAGTCTTAGCATTGAATGCGCCATTTACTTGCGGCTGAATGCAAGTTCGTCCAGCCGTGTCAACCCAACCCCAGCAGCAGGCCACCCTGGAATACCACGAAAGCCATGATCCATGCCAATACCAGTTGGCCAAAAAAGCTGAATAAGGTCCAGCGAGTGCCCAGTTCGTGCCGTTCTGCAGCGATGGCTGTCACACAGGGGGTGTAGATGAGGACGAACACCATAAAGGCCAGGGCCGCCAGGGCACCGTGTCCATTGCTCGTCGTGGTGAAACCGTCGTGCAACTGTGCCATGAGGGCAGTGGGTTCCGCCTCTTCCTCTGCCTCGAACAGGTTAATGCCCACCAGCAGTGGAATGGACTTTACGGTGTCGACGACCGCGCCGCCAAAACTGGTGACAATCCCACCGATATCCTCAAAGAATGTGGTTGGTGCCGGCTCCTCCTCGGGCGCGCCTTCGGCATTCTCCTGCACGCCATAGGTTTGTGCCATGGTGGTAACGACCACTTCCTTTGCCAGGAAGCCGGTGACGATTGCGCCTGCGGATTGCCAGGAGCCAAAACCTAAAGGTGCAAATGCGGGCGCCATGGCTCCTGACACGGCAGCAAAGGCACTGTTCGACACCTCAGTTTCGGCAAATGCGGCGTTGGAATGTATGGGGATGGCCAGCAATAACCAGATGACGATGCTCGTCGCCAGGATCATCGTCCACGCCTTCTTTACGAATGCTGAGGTGCGTTCCCATACGCTGAGCCAGATACCTTTTAACGTCGGCAAACGGTAGGGCGGTAATTCCATGACGAATGGCGATTGTTCCTTGCCTTTGAACAAGGTATTCTTCAGCGCCATACCCACCACGATGGCGGTGACGATGCCGAGCGCATACATGGCGAATACGGCCGCCCCACTGTTTTGAGGGAAGAAAATGGCTGCGAATAATACATAGACGGGCAAACGTGCGCCGCAACTCATAAATGGCACCAACAAGCCGGTAAGAATGCGATCCTTGCGGTTCTCCAGCGTGCGCGTGGCGTAGATGGCGGGTACGCTGCACCCGAAGCCGACCAGCATGGGCAAAAAGCTCTTTCCGTGCAAGCCAAGTGCGTGCATCAGGCGGTCCATGACAAATGCTGCGCGTGCCATGTAACCCGAGTCCTCCAGCAAGGCCAGCGCCAGGTACAGGAACATGAGTACAGGCACAAACACCAGCACGCCGCCAACACCGGCGACGACGCCCTCAATCAACAAGTGTTCCACCCACGTGCCGCCAAGCCCGACGGCGTTTAATATCGCGATGATCCAGTTTGCGATGGGGCCATTGATGACGCCATCGACCCAGTCCAGTAGAGGTGCGGATACATCCGACGTCAGCTTGAACACCATGTACATGAGGAACAGAAAGATGGGTATGCCAAGGAGACGATGGGTAACGATCCGGTCGATGCGGTCGGAAATGGTGTATCGACTGGTCGCTGGCCGGTGGACAGCTTCACGCACCAAACCGTTGATCCAACCGTAGCGCCGGTCGGCGATGATCGTGTCTACGTCGTCGCCGTATACCTGTGCCAGGTGTGTCGCGCTCGCCCTGGCATGCGCCAGGAGTTTGACGCCACCCTCCAGCTTATGAAGGCGCTCCTCGAGTTCGGCATCCTGTTCCAGCAGCTTGATCGCCAACCAGCGGGATGGGAAGCGTTGGCAAATCGAGGGGTGACGGTCGATCTCGTTTTGAAGACGAACGATTTCTTCTTCAACGTCGCGGCCATAGTCGACGACGAAACCTTGTCGCCGCGTATAGGCCAGTTCGTGCGCGCTCATGAGCGTATCTCCTGCATGTGTGGTACGGATGGTGTCGATTGACTGGTTGCCGCTGCTACCTCCAGCGCGGTTTGCACCAGTGGCTCGATTCCTTCACCACGGCTGGCGATGGTCTTCACCACCGGTGATTTCAATGCCGTGCTCAGCTTGGCAAGATCGATCTTGATTCCACGCGATTCGGCGATGTCAGACATGTTCAACACCACCACTACTGGTGCGCCCAGTTCCAGTACCTGAACGGTCAAGTACAGATTGCGCTCCAGGTTCGCTGCGTCGAGCACAGTAATCACGACATCAGGTTGTTCGTTGATGATGTAGTCGCGGGCGATGACTTCTTCAGGCGAGAAGGCGGTTAAGCTATAGGTGCCTGGCAGATCGACGATCTCGATGGTCGCACCATTGCGTTGGAAGACACCGTCTTTTTTCTCCACGGTCTTGCCCGGCCAGTTGCCGACATGCTGGCGCGCGCCGGTCAGGGCGTTAAAGATGGTGCTTTTGCCACAGTTGGGATTGCCCGCCAGGGCGATACGATATTGAGGTTCCATAAGAACCAGTGGTTATGGTGTTACTTTTGTGGATTCAACCATGACCTTGTGCGCGACACCGCGCCCCAAAGCCAGGCGCGAGTCCTTGACTGCCACGATCAGGCGGCCGTCCCGGCTGTCCGCCATCACACACACTGTCATGCCGATATTCATGCCGAGGTCAGCCAGCCGTTGTTTGAGTTGTACGTCCCCGTTGATGGCAACCAACCGAACTTCACTTCCTGGCGTGGCCATGGTGAGCGACATCATGGGACATCCTCCGTACGTACCTCAACGTCGGCGGCTTCGCTTTTGCGCAGTGACAGGCTGTAGCCGCGAACGGTAAATTCAATGGGATCACCTAATGGGGCTACGCGCACGACGATGATCTCGGCGCCGGCCGTCAATCCCATGTCCATCATGCGGCGACGCACCGCGCCATCACCTTGCACGCGGGTGATGATGGCTTTATCGCGTGGTTTGAGGTCGCTGAGTCGCCTGGTGGTCTGACCGCTGTTTACGAGGTTCTCGCGGGGGTGGGCGGGTGTTACTTCGTGTCCATCTTTCATGAATGACTCCTGTGTTCTGTAATCGTGCCCTGCTATAGAGGACTTGCGTTTTACCCGAGGAAGGATGTTTTATAAATATGCTGATAAGTAAGAACTTTATCAATTAGTTAGTATATACTAACTTGTGAGCATATGGTAGCGTTTGTTGGAGGCTTTGTCAATGCTCTAGTGAGATGCTCTTTAGCGGACCGTTTATCGATCTGTCGCACAATTTCTCTGGCAAAAACGGCACGATGTTGTACAATGAATAAGGCCGCAGTGTGTGTTGTTGACCAGGTCTATACGCAGGTCTGTGGCTCAAGCATCTGTTTTAGGGATTGTGTTGTTGGATCACTCTATATGCTTGTTGATGGGGGAAGTCATGTGCTCATGACCGCTCGTGCAAAGCGTGTTGTTTCAGGTAACACGCCATAGACCCGCAAGAAAGACGCACGCATGGTTGCGCTGTATTGCGCCAAACCTCTAGCACACTGAACACCTCTCCGGGCAATCGTGGTCGCCCAGGTGTCACGAGACGACATTCATACCAGGTGAGTCTCGTCTGTGTCCTGTGTGACGGCGATTCTGCTCGGTTAGCGCAACGCTCATCATGTATCTGTCATATCAGGGTCCGCGCTGTGCTTGCTTGCTGTGCTTGCTTATTGTTCTCATGACGGTGGTGTCAGCGGAATGCGGGGAAATAGGAGGTGATGCTTAGCGCATAGAACAGGATGTGTAACGTTTGCTCATCAAACTCACTTCGTAGCCTGTTTGCAACTCAGTCACGTATGCATTCAACGAACCAATGCGTGAATGAACAAGTACGTTATGGCCTCTATATACCCAAACCGACCTAAACGATACAAACAAAAACAGGTTTATATGCGATTAAAAAATCTACTGCCTACGCTGGCATTTACCAGCCTCATGGCCGTGATCGGTGTGGTGTTCATGTTAGCGGTGACCTCCGCCAGTAACAGCGCGGCGGCTCAGACCAGCCAGGAACCCCCCATCCCCGGCGACCTTGCCCCTTCCGCCGCCCTCACCTTTACAGGAGGGCCGGTCATCAAACTCAGGCCCGACCCGATCTTAGCAGTGGGTGGTGTCGCAACGATCAACGTTCAGGTGACCAGCACAGCCAACGTCACGCTGACATACTTGCGCACGGATTATGAACCATCGAAGCCGAGTGGCATTGGGGATTCGGATTGTGACAAACTGGACGCGGATGCGCAAGCTGTCTTTGGCCCCAGTCGGGAAATGGGTCCCGGTACATCCGTTTCATACACGTGTGTCGTCACAGGTGTGGCCGCGACGATGCCGTTCACACTGCGTGTGCGCAGTGCCAATCCAGACAACCCAGATCCCCTAATTCCATACCTCGGCGACGCAGATGCCACTTTGATTGTGGTCACGACCACTGCCCCTGGCATCTTGATCGTCAAGGGGCCTGAAGAGCAGACGGTACTCGGCAGCTCAAGCGTGACCTTCACCATTTCAGTGAGCAACACAGGGAACGCGGCTTTGACCGGCATCACGGTGAGTGATGCACAAGCGCCGAACTGCAATCGCCCGAGCTTCAATCTCGGAGTCGGTCAAGGAATAAGCTACAGTTGTGTGATGACCAATGTGAAGGGAAGCATCACCAACTCGGCAATTGCAAGCGTCACTCTACCCAGTAGTCAGGTGATTTCGTCGACGAGCACTGCCACGGCACTGGTATTGCCAAATCAGCTCTTCTTGCCTGCCGCTATGCGCCGACCTTAGACTTAGAAACCGACTTAGAAACCGACTGCTCTCGTTTCACGTTGTGCGTGGGGACGCGGAAGTGCCCCCCACGCACAACTTCGGCCAATGCCCCTTTCTCTCCCCTTGCCCGCGGCTTGAAATGGTCTACACTGAGGGAAATCAACCGAGTGGGGGTGAACCGATGTCTCGCACACGTGTGCTGATCATGGGCGCTGCCGGGCGCGATTTTCATAATTTCAACGTCCACTTCCGGTCAAATGAGCAGTACGAGGTGGTGGCTTTCACCGCCACGCAGATTCCTGGCATCGAGGGGCGCCAGTATCCGCCAGCGCTGTCCGGATCGCTGTATCCGCGTGGAATCCCCATTCATGACGAAAAGGAGCTGACGCACCTCATCGCCGAACTGCACGTCGATCAGGTGATCTTTGCCTATAGTGACGTGCCGCATGAGTACGTGATGCACAAAGCCTCACAAGTGCTTGCTGCGGGCGCCGACTTTCGCCTGATGGGTCCGTCTGCCACGATGCTCAAAAGCAGCAAGCCGGTGGTCGCTGTATGTGCGGTGCGCACAGGCAGCGGCAAGAGCCAAACTTCGCGCCACGTTGCCGGCGTGTTGAAGTCGTTCGGTTTGCGGGTGGTGGCTATCCGTCACCCGATGCCCTACGGCGATCTCGCTAAGCAAGCGGTTCAACGCTTTGCTGACTATGGTGATCTTGACAAGTACGAGTGCACGATCGAGGAGCGTGAAGAATACGAACCACACCTTGACCGTGGCGTCATCGTGTATGCAGGTGTGGATTACGAGGCGATCTTGCGGCAGGCCGAGCAGGAGGCCGACGTCATCCTATGGGATGGTGGCAACAATGATTTTTCCTTTTACACACCGGACACGCTGATCGTTATCGCAGACCCGCATCGCGCCGGTCATGAACTGACCTATCACCCAGGCGAGACCAATCTGCGCATGGCCGATATCGTGGTCATCAATAAGGTGGATACGGCAGATTACGAAAACGTTCGCAAGGTACGCGCGAATATCCAATCGGTGAATTCTGACGCTGTGGTGTTAGAGGCGGCTTCGCCCATTTTCGTCGATCATCCCGAAGCGATCCGTGGCAAGCGCGTCCTGGTGATAGAAGATGGCCCGACGTTAACGCATGGTGAAATGGCTTATGGCGCCGGTGTGGTGGCAGCGCAACGCTATGGTGCAGCGGAGATTATTGACCCTCGTCCGTTTGCGGTTGGTTCCATACGAGCCACTTACGCCAGGTATCCAAAGACCGGTAGCGTGTTACCTGCGATGGGCTATGGCGCCGAACAGGTGGCAGAACTCGCAACCACGATCGAGAATTCCAACGCTGATCTTGTCGTCATTGCCACGCCAATTGACTTACGGCGGATGGCGCAGATCAACCGGCCTTCAGAGCGAGTACGCTACGAACTACAGATCATTGGCACGCCGACGCTGGCAGATTTATTGGGACAACGCTGGGTCAGTGGAAGACGCTAAAATGGCGACGATTCAATCACGTCTCCGGCAAGGGCATTGATATGGGTCGTCCTTGGAACCGCCGGCATGATTCTGTGCCTGGGCGAGCAAATGCCAACACTCTTTTGAGGCTCTTATATATCCTGCTTACTGTGATCGTGGCAGCGAGGGCCATACCGCGCGTGTATGCGCAGACGGGGCAACCAGCACAACCGGCAACGGCAAAATTGGTGTTATTTCACAGCCCAACCTGCCCACACTGTCATGATGTCATCAACGACATTCTGCCGCCCATTCGGGCGGACTATCAGGGCCGGATCGAAATCCAGATGATTGACATCACGTTTCCGGCCAATAACGTGGTGTACTTCAAATTTCAACAACGCCACCCTGGCCTGGTGCATGCTATTCCCGAGATGGTCATTGGCGATGCCGTGTTGATTGGAACGATTGCCATTCGTGAGCGGTTACGGAATGAAATTGAGGCTTGTTTGGTGGAAGGGGGGTGTGATTGGTCGGCCGGTGTGGGACCGGTGCCGGCGGTGCAGCAAAACCCTCTCACGCAGCCCAATCTACAACCCCAGGCAAGCGCAACACCGGGTGCAGATTGCGGTCCAGTCAGGGGGGATAGCACGGTGCAGTCTGATGATATCGGTGCGTGCAGAATTCCCGTAGTCAATGGCACTGGCGAATCGTCGGAGGGCCCTGGCATCCTGGCGACAGCCAGCGCAGGGTTGCTGGATGGTATGCAGCCCTATGCATTGATCACCATCGTCTTCCTGATCTCATACCTGGCGTTCGTAGTGCGCAAGGGGCGTGACATTCTGACGGCCGGTACGGCGTACACCGTGGGTGTGTTCCTGGCATACCTGGCTCTGGGGCATGGTTTATCCAACGTCATACGCCAGAGCGAGCCGGCCGGCATCGTCGAAGGTGCCATTTTTAGCATCGCAATGATCGTTTGCCTTGTGCTGGCCATCGTGAGCGTGTGGAACTACGTCAAGATCCGGCGTGGCCGTCTCGGCGAGGGCGTGCTGCAGAACCCAAATGGACTTGGGCAGCAACCTCACCAGGTTGTACGCGCCGGCATCCGTGTAGCTGCGGCATTTGGCGCAGGCATCCTTGTGAGTGTGTTTGAACTGGTGTGCGCCGGTCAAGCGTTTCGGCCCTCGATCAGTATTGGCGGGAGTACGATGTCGCAAACACAAGAGGTAGGCCTCCTCGCGCTTTACAACCTGATGTTCATCGTCCCGCTCACGGTTGTGTTTGCGCTCATGTACCTGGGCAGCCATCACCGCCGGCTAACGACAATCCTCCAGACCCGCGCGGGTGAGGTCAAGCTGCTGGCGGCAGTGCTGTTTGTCTTTCTCGGGGGATGGATGATTTATCTGGTATCGAAGTAAGCCGGCAAGGGGGGACACGCAATGCATACAAGCGGGAGACAACCGGAGTCTGGCTCTCCAAGTGATCGTTTTGAACCTGCCTACCTGGCGCTATATCACAGCGGTGAATTGGCACGGCGGGTGCACCAGGCTGTTGGCTGGTTAGATCACTGCCGGCTATGCCCGCGCGAGTGTGGCGCAGATCGAAGCACACATCAGATTGGAGACAACAACGCTTTCTGCAGGAGCGGGCGCCACGCGGTGGTATCGAGCTATTTTCCCCATTTCGGCGAGGAGGATTGCATCTCTGGTTCCGAAGGCAGCGGAGCTATTTTCTTTGCGTGGTGCAACCTGCGTTGCGTCTTCTGCCAAAATGCTGATATCAGCCAGGGTGGCCAGGGTATGGAGACAACGCCTGATCTGCTGGCGGCGATGATGCTCGATCTGCAAACGGCGGGTTGTCACAACATCAACCTGGTCTCGCCCGGGCACGTCGTCCCGCAGATCCTGGAGGCGTTATTGCTCGCGGTTGAAGCGGGTTTACGGCTGCCCCTGGTATACAACACATCAGCTTACGATTCACTGTACTGTCTGGGCCTGCTCGATGGGGTGGTGGACATTTACATGCCCGATTTCAAGTTCTGGGATCCTCATCTCGCCTTGCGCTATTTGAAGGCCCGCAACTATCCCCGGGCGGCAAAGCAAGCCATCGCCGAAATGTACCGGCAGGTAGGTGATCTGCGCTGTGATGAAGCTGGCCTGGCGCAACGCGGTTTGTTGCTGCGTCACCTGGTCATGCCCGGCTATCTCGCCGACACCGAACGTATTCTGCACTTCGTGGTTGAGGAGCTCTCCAGCGATACGTATCTGAACCTGATGGATCAGTATCACCCCTGTAACCGTGTGGACATGAATCACTATCTTGAGATCGGCCGTGAGTTGGGAAAAGATGAATTCATGCAGGCACTGAAGCTCGCGCATGATGTCGGTTTGTGGCGGATCGAGCGAAACTCGCACTGGAAGGCGCTCCGGCGCGGGTGAATGATTGATGGCAAGCGTTCGGTGGGCGGTGCGGATAAGGGATAATAGT
>JAMDDR010000195.1 GCA_023488685.1 Chloroflexota bacterium
TAGTGCGCGTGCCGGGGCATCGTGACCGGCGCTGCCATCCGACCAGGCATCGATGACAGTTTCGCCGTCAACGTACAATCGTGCGCCGTCATCGTGCTCCAGGTGGAATTTGTAATCCCCATCCAGGAAGTCGACCAGGCCTGTGAAGCGTGCGCTGAAATTGTTGCCGGGGCACCCGGCGGCGGGCGCTGCGCTCTCCCACTGCTTGAACACATACGTGCTGCTCTCATGGCCGTCATAACAACGCTCGATCAGGGTCGTACTGGTGAAGTATTCGACGTGCCAGTTGCTGTTGGCCGAGGTATTTGTGCTGGCAGTGGACGGGACCCATGGAGGTGATGCCACAGGTAAGGGTACCACGTTGCCGTGGCGCAGGTATAACGCGACGACAGGTGCGAACAGTATGACGAGCAAGCCGAGCATATAGCATGGCGTGAGGCGTATCATGTGAACCTCTTGTCTCGGGGCCTCCCCATGCGCTTTCCCCGCGGCTCACATTGTCAGACAAAGGCTATGAAATGTCAATTAATTCGGCAGACTATTTTGCTTCTTTTGCAAGCTGCCATCACCACCTCCCAGACCTCACCCTGCTGGTCTCCTCTTCTCCCTCTCCCCCCTGCTCCCTAGCTCTGCAACACCTGCCGCCGCAGCGCATCGAGCATCTGCAACGCCGTCAAGTTGCGCATGGTGTAGCCATATTTCAGGTAATCACCGGTGAAAAAGCACGATTTGTTGTCCGGGGGTGTGTTGTAATGGAAGCCATCCGCGTTGAAACCCAGGTTGGGCAGGTTCGAGACGGCCTGGCGCAGGTCGAGCAGCGGCACGTCGTACTCGCGGCTGAGCCGGGAGATGATGCCGTTGATGTAGCCATAGGGGGCGTTGTTGTCGCGCGATTCCAGGTCGTCGCCCTTGGTGATCAGCACCGGGATGATGCCCTGGTTGATGGTGTACTCGATGATCTGGCGGTAGCGCCCTTCAAAGCCTTGCCATGTGTGTTGGTCGCCCGTGCCTAACAGGATCAATGCCACACTGGGGCGGGTAATGCGATACTCGCACGCCAGTGGCGTCTCACCGCGGTTGCAGTTGCCGGCACTGCCGGGGTCGAGCACCTTGGTGGTGTTGAACCCGCCTATAGCGGCCGGGCTGCTCTGGCTGCGTGCAAACGACCCACGGAAGAACGTGATGGTGTCCGCCAGGTAGCCGTACTCGCCCAGGTCATAGTAGCCCTGGTCGAGCGGCTGCAGGAAGGCTGGGTTTTGCGTGTTGCTGTCGCCCACCAGCGCAAACACGTTGGCGCGGTTCCCCATCGCCTGTCCGAGATTGAAGATTTGAAGCGATCTGCCGGCGACGCCGGAGATATACGGTTCGTCGCGCGGTACCGATTGTGACGCGTTGGCCACACTCGCACTCTCGGTTTGACCCTGGTCGCTGCTGGTAACGCTCACCTGCGCCAGGTCGCCGATCACGCTGACGTACTGCGCCATCACCCAGCCACGGGTGCCGTCGGACAGCACCACCTCAAGCCAGGAGTTGTCGGCAGTGCGTCCCACCAGTGTGAGCGGGGTGGAACCGGGCAATTTGGTGATCACTTCCGCAGAAGTAGAGGGGTCTTTGCGCAGGCGCAGACCGCTGCCGTCGGCGGCGACCTGTGCGCTGACTGCCGACGATGCAACTGTCTGCGACTCGTCTGTGGGTGCGGCGCGTGTGACATTGGCCAGGTCGATTGTGCCAGGGATAGGGATGTTGACCACGTCGCCTGGGAATAACCGATCGGGATCGATGCTGGGATTGGCAGCGACCAGTTCATCCAACGTCAGGTTGAAGTTCACCGCGATGCCCCACAGCGTATCCCCTTCGACGACGGTGTACTGGCTTACGTGTACCGTGGGGGATGCTTCAGCCACGGGTCCGGGGGGCTCAGCCGGCATAGCGGTGGCTTCCTGGGGTGCGATCGGTTGACCGGTGGGTGACGCGGCAGCCACTTGTGCCGGCACAGGGCCAGTTGCAGCAGGCGGAAGCCGGAAGAGGAGGTAGAGCAGAACCAGCAGCATCACGCCGGCCAGTTCTGCAACGGCGAGAATGATCAGAGTGTTGCGTCGACGCATAACGGGATTTTAAGCGTACGAAATGACTTCTATATCCTTGCGAAGGTGGCAGGCACGAAACCTTCGTAAAGGTTTGGCTTAGTGTTTGAATGAGGGTAGGAGCTGGGGTTCACTATTGGCCAGTCTCCACGTACCTGGACATCACCCAGCCACGAGTGCCATTGGCCAACACGACTTGCAACCAGGCACCGTCGGCGCTTTTATCGACAATCGTAAGCGGTGTCAGCGCCGTCAGCCGCGCGATGATTCTGCCAGACGTACTGGGTGATTGCCGCAGTCGCAGCCCGTCTGCGTTAGAGGCGACGCGGGCCTTGTTCGAAGGCGTGGCTGAAGGCACGATCAGCGGCTGTACGGTCACCTTGGAGGTATCGACCGTGCCTGGTGCAGGAATGATCAGCCCGTCGCCGGGCTTCAGGTGGTCCGGATCCACGCTGGGGTTTGCGGCGATCATCTCCTGCAGTGACAGGTTGAACTTCACGGCGATGCTCC
Organism: Chloroflexota bacterium; assembly: GCA_023488685.1. GTDB lineage: Bacteria > Chloroflexota > Anaerolineae > J036 > Brachytrichaceae > CAIXPS01. Next base: position 2,595 of record JAMDDR010000195.1, read on the forward strand.
ACATGGTGTCGCCGTTGGCGACAGTGTAGCGATCCGGCCCGCTGGTGGCGCTGGGCTGCGCGGTGGGGTCAGTATCGGCCACGGGTGGAACTGATTGGGTGATGGGGCCTGTATCCGCCGGTGCGTCAGGCGCCACGAGCGTAGCTTGGGACGGTTCTGTTATGGGCGGGGCCGTGAGATTGGTAACCGGAGTCTGTGCCGCGTTCTGCGGGGTGCGTTGTTGGTTGGACATCAGATATATCCCTGTAAAAAACAGCACAAACCCTGAGAAAGCGAAGAGGCCCAACCTAAAGATGATTTCATGTTGGCGCATGGTGCCCCCTCCTTCGAAAATAAGATCTCTTCAAACTACTTGCCCGCACATCCTCGGGCGCTTACAAGCCAGGCGTTCGTGGTTAGCACTGGGCTGGCTTGATTATAACGTGTGCTACTACATGCTCTGGCGCTGATACAATGCGCGCCGGAGAAGATATGAAAAGAATGCTGACTCTGGGGCTCTTCGTTGCTGCGTGCATGTTCGTGCTGGTCGCCTGCCAGGGCGCTGGCTCGGCAGATGCCGGCAACGCGGGCGGCAGCGCTGCGCAGGCGGTGCAGGCCTACTTGCAGGCCCGCGTGCAGAGCGACCTCAATCAAATGATCAACCTCTCGTGCGCTGAGTGGGAGGCACAGGCGCGCGTCGAAGCCACCTCCTTCAAATCGATGCAGGCCAGTCTGGATGGGGTGACGTGCAAAGATGCCGGCACCGACGGCAAGTACACGCTGGTCTCTTGCCAGGGCAAGATCATCACCAGTTACAACGGCGAATCGCGTGACTGGAGCGTGGCCGAGCGCCAGTTCAAGGTCGTCCAGGACGGCGGCGATTGGCGTATGTGCGGGTACCAGTAAAGGGAGTGCCGAGTAGCGAGTGCCGAGTCCCGAGTGAGACACTCGCTATACTTGGTAGTGGTCACTTGATACTCAGCACTGGGCACTCAGAACTCCGTACTCGGAACTCATCTGACGACTTTGAGCACCGCCTCCAATGCCTGCAGCGTCACCAGGTTGCGCACGGTGAAGCCGGTTTTTAAGTTCTCCGGCGTAAACACGTCCACGCGCTCGTCCGGCGGTGTGGTCAGGTGAGTGGTGTCCTGGGGGTTGACGCCGTGATTGGGCAGCTCCTCCAGCGCGCGATTCAAGTTCACCAGCGGCACGTCGTAATCCTGCGCCACGCGTACCACGATCTGATTCAACAGCAATGACTTTTGCGGGTCCTCGGGTCGCGTGGGAAAGGTGTTCAGGATGGGGACGATATTGTGGCCCAGCGTCTCGCTGATGATCGTGCGCAGGTAGAAATCATATGTGGCCGCATCGGTATAGTTCACGTCGTTGGTGCCGAACATGATGACGGCGATGCTGGGCCTGGTGACGCGATACTCACACGCCAGCGGCGATTCGCCGGCCGTGCACCACTTGGGATCTGCCCAGGTCGAGTCGAGCGGCGCGGCGATGTTGAACCCGCTTGCCGATGCCAGCCCAACGGTGGCAAACGAGTCCTGCGTCCAGTCCTTGCCTCGCGTCGGGTGGCCGATGAACTGGTCGATGACTGGCTTCAGGCTCTTGTATTCGCCCAGGTCGTACTTGCCCTGGCTGAACGGGCCGAGGAAGTACGGGTTCTCGGTCATGCAGTCACCCAGCTTGGCGAAGACGTTGGGATTGTTGCCCTGCTGTAGGCCGGCCTGGTATACCTCGCGCATGGATGGGCTGACCGCCGGCACGATTGGGTAGTCCTCCAGTTTGATACTGCTGACCGAGGCCGGATCGAACTGGCCCAGCACCGGCGCAGGTGGGCGGCGGGTCGTGGCGGTGGGCGTTGTGGATGGCGCCGTGGCGCACGCTACCGCACCCAGGATCAGCGCGATCAAAACAGGAATGCCATTTACTTGTGACGAACCTTGGGGCATGATTTGTCTGATGCTCCTCACTGCCGGCAGTTGATTCACGCACAAAGCTTGATGCTGGCGCTGCCGTGTGTGAACGATTTGTGCTTATTTTCTCACGGGTGTCATGTGGCAGGCGGCAGTCTTTATTGCGTGTCTTCCATCGCGAGATGCTGTATAGCTTCCTCGACCCATTCGACCCGCTCCAGCTTATCTTGTTGACAGAAGCGCTGTCTCGCGCATTCGAGCAGAATGGTGGCTGCGGACCCGCCCAGTGTCACAAAACCGTTCAAAGCACTGCGAAAGACTGGCATGGCAGGATCTTCAAGCGCTTCGACGAGGAACGACAGTGTTTCAGGAAGGCGATGCTGCCAGATGATTTCGACCAGGGTCGCGCGCACGGTGGGGCTTTGCTCTTTGCGGAACGCCGCAATCAAGTGGGCGACAATCTCGTGATCAGCCTCAATAAGGCTAAAGTAGGCGTCATCGCGATCAGCCTGCTTGAGTTGCGCAACGTGGAAATCGGTGTAGACCTTCAGATCATCCATGCAGTCACTCTTTCCCTCACCCCAACCCTCTCCCCTTGGGAGAGGGAACACGCCCTCACCCCATCCCTCACCCTCTGGGCGAGGGAGCACGCGCCTGCGCGAGCCGAAAGCCCTCTCCCCTTGGGAGAGGGTGGGGTGAGGGATGAGCGCCTCAATCAACCTCAGCTTCTCAACGGCGAGACCTGCGTCAGCGCATCGATGCGCTGCAGCTCCTCAGCGCTGAAGCTAAGGTTGTCAAGCGCGGCCACGTTCTCCTCGACCTGCTTCACGCTGGACGCGCCGATCAGGGCACTGGTCACGCCCGGCAGCCGCAGCACCCAGGCCAGCGCCATCTGTGCCAGCGTCTGCCCGCGTGCCCTGGCCAACTCGTTCAGCTCGCGCAACATGGTGCGGCGCTGCTCGTTCAGGTTCTTTTCCACCCATTCCTTGCCCCACTTCATCGCTGCGCGGCTCTCAGCCGGGATGTCTCCACCCAGGTACTTGTCCGTCAACAGACCATTTGCCAGTGGGCTGAAGGCGATCACGCCCGTGCCGGCGCGTTCGGTCTGCGGCAGCAGATCCCACTCGATCCTGCGCCCCAGCATGTTGTAGTGGGGCTGGTGGATGGTGATGGGGGACAGTCCCATGTGTTGCACCACGCGCGTGGCTTCGGCGAAGTGCGCGCCGCCGTAATTGCTCACGCCCGCATAGAGCGCCTTGCCCTGCTTCACCAGCAGATCGAGCGCGGCCAGCGTTTCCTCCAGCGGCGTCTCGGGGTCGGGCCGGTGGTGATAGAAGATGTCGAAGTATTCCAGCCCCATGCGCTTGAGCGATTGGTCGCAACTCGCCACGATGTACTTCTTCGAGCCCCAGTCGCCGTATGGTCCAGGCCACATGGTGTAACCGGCTTTGCTGGAGATGACGAGTTCGTCGCGTGGCATCTCCTTGATCACCTTGCCGCACACGATCTCGGAATTGCCCGGCGGTGTGCCGTAGTTGTTGGCGAAGTCAAAGTGGGTGATACCCAGGTCGAACGCGCGGAACAGGCACGCGCGTGCTACGTCCTCGCCGCGATAGCCGCCGAACGTCTCCCAGCCACCCAGCGAGATGGCCGGCAGCTTGAGACCGCTGCGCCCGCAACGGCGATAGGGCATCTTGTCGTAGCGATCCGGTGCAAACTCATGAGACATGATCAACTCCTTTTGTATGTGCACAGTATAGATGTCAGATTTCTTCGAAGGCGTCTGACATCTATACATCCCTCGTTGACCTATACTTAGAGCCACAAATCAGCCCTCCGGTGGTCACATGCTGCCGTCACGATGGGCCCATCAGATCGTAGGAAGGTTCCGTGATGAATACGCTTAAGCTTGTCATGGTGTATGCCAGGAAGTACACCCGCGCGATGGTTTATACCGTCGCGAGCATGGTCCTGCTGGTGGGGGTGCAACTGCTCACCCCCTGGATCATCAGGACGATGATCTCAACGGTAGAGAGCCAGGCCAAGTTGCCTGGCGCGGCTTCGCCCAGTGCCGTCGACCTGATCACTCAACTGGCAGTGCTGGCCCTGGTGGTGTATATCGCGCGTGCCGGTCTGCGTTTCGTGCGCAGCTATGCCGCTCACGTGGCCGGGTGGGGTGTGGTGGCCGATACGCGCCAGCACATCTACGAGCATTTGCAGAAACTGTCATTGCGCTTCTACGCTAATAAGCAGACGGGCCAACTGATGTCGCGCACGGTCAACGATTCCGATATGTTCGAGGCACTGATCGCACATGCCGTCCCCGACGTGCTGGTGAACGCGCTCATGTTCGTCGGTGTCAGCATCATGCTGGTCATGATGAACTGGCAGTTGATGCTGCTCAGCCTGTTGCCGATCCCGCTGGTGATGCTGTCGATGCGCACCTATGCCAAGTACGTGCGCCCGGCTTTTCGCGAGCGCCAGATCGAACTGGCCGAGTTGAACGCCACACTGGCCGACAACCTGTCCGGCATCCGTGAGATCAAGGCATTCACGCGCGAGGAGACGGAAGCGGGGCGCATCAGGACCCACATCAACCGCTACCGCGACTCGCTGCTCAAGGCGCTGCGGCTGATGGCGACATTCGAGCCGTTCGTGGAGTTCACGTCGTCGCTGGGTACGATCGTGGTGATCTTCTTCGGCGGGCGGCTGGCGCTGCAAGGGGAGCTTCCCATCGCCGATCTGGTGGCCTTTTTCCTGTACCTGGATATGTTCTACCAGCCTGTGCGCGCACTCAGCGGCTCGTGGGAGCAGGTGCAGCAGGCGCTGGCCGGCGCCGATCGTGTGGGTGAGTTGCTCAGCGAGCCATACGAGGTGTACGACCAGCCCGACGCGGTTGAGTTGCAGGGACGTGCCCATGGCGCGCTGGCCTTCCACGACGTAAACTTTCACTACGAACGCGGCGACATGGTGCTGGAGCACATCGACCTGGAGGTGCCGGCCAGCTCAGTCGTGGCGCTGGTGGGTCCGACCGGCGTGGGCAAGACCACCATGGTCAGCCTGATCCCGCGTTTTTACGACGTGTGCGAAGGGTCGATCACCATCGATGGTCACGACGTGCGCAATATCACGCTCCAGAGCCTGCGCGAGCAGATCAGCATCGTATTGCAGGACGTGTTCCTGTTCCACGGCACTGTGCGCGAGAACATCCTGTTCGGCCGCCCAGGCGCGACGGAGGAGGAGATGATCCAGGCAGCCAGGGTTGCCAACGCGCACGAGTTCATCGTGAAGCTGCCCGATGGCTACGATACGCTGATCGGCGAGCGCGGCGTGAAGCTGTCGGGCGGGCAGAAACAGCGCCTGTCGATTGCGCGTGCCGTGCTGAAGGACGCGCCCATCCTGATCCTGGACGAGGCGACCTCGTCGGTGGATACGGAGACGGAGCTGCTCATCCAGCAGGCGTTGGAGCGGCTGATGATGGGGCGAACGACGATCATCATCGCGCACCGCCTGTCCACCATCCGCAACGCCGACAAGATCGTCGTGCTGGAGGGCAAGCGCATCGTGGAGACGGGCACGCACGAGCAGTTGATGGCGCGAGAGGATGGGCTGTACCGCCGTCTTAACGAGGTACAGTTGAGCATCGAGCCACGGCTGGATGCAGTGCGGGTGCAGCGCCGCAAGGCCGCGACGATATCGACGAACGGGCACTGATTGGTACGGGATAACGTGTAGATGGGCACGGACGACATCGGTATTTGAAGATCGCGCCGCGTGAGATTCATCGGGACATGAGGTCGGAGGCGGAGTGCCTGCGATGGTTGCTGCAATTGTTGGCATAGCTGCACTGCTTCGGCGCGTTCGCGCATGATGCGCAGGCCCAGGTACTCGGCGGCGACAGCGCCGGGATCGAATCCGCATCCGTTGTCGGAGATGGTCAGGCAGACATCGACGCCTCCACCTGGCTGAGAGGTTGTTCCAACCACCCCCAGCCCCTCCTTGCCAAGGAGGGGAGAACGGCGCGCGGCTTCTGACGCTGGCGCGGGGAGGTCTGGTGAGGGCATCGGAGCCACCCGCGGCCCTTCCTTGGCAAGGAGGGGAGATTGGCATCGTTCTCCTCCCCTTACCAAGGGGAGGTTGGGTGGGGTTGTATCACTTTGCCCGCCGAGCAGGTTGTTCAAGGTCTCCTGCGTGACGCGCATCTGTACTTGCTTCTAATCGTATCCTCGTCCAAAATCACTGCACAATACGTCATGCAGGGTTGGGCGCGCATCCGGCCGAGGACACTTTGTGGTCCCACGTGGCGTGCCTATTGGCTATCTGCAGACAACCCGTTCGTGAAGGAGTATTAGATCAACCATGCCATTGACACTTCGACAGCGCCAGATCCATCTGGATTTCCACACCAGCCCGTACATTCTGGACGTGGGTGTGGATTTTGACGCGCGCGCCTTTGCGCAGCAGATGAAGCACGCGCACGTTAACTCGGTCACCGTGTTCGCCAAGTGCCATCACGGCCAGCTTTATTACGACACCAGCCACCCGGCACGCCACCCTGGGCTGAAGAAGGGGCTTGACCTCACCGGCGAGCAGGTGGCGGCGCTGCACGCCGAAGGCATTCGCGCGCCCATCTACATCTCGGTGCTGCTCGACGAATATGCCGCCAACACACACCCTGAGTGGATCGCCCGCAATGAGGATGGCAGCAACGTGGGTGCGAAACCGTTGCAGGCCGGCTGGCGTGTGATGGATATGACCAGCCCGTACCAGGACTGCCTGGCCGAGCAGACCGCGGAGGTCCTGGCCAGGTACAAGCCGGTGGATGGCATCTTCTTTGACATCTGCATGGACATCCTGAGCCTGAGCAAATACGCCATCGCCGCGATGCTGAAGAAGGGTTACAACCCCGAGAACATGGACGATCGCAAGCGCTTTGCGCACGAGGTGACGCTGGCCTACATGAAGCGCTTCTACAAGCTGGTGAAGGCCAGCGCGCCCAAGGCCACCGTGTACTTCAACTCGCGCCCGCTCACGGCGTTACCCGACGATATCCAATATCTGACGCACGTGGAGATCGAGGCGTTGCCGACCGGCGGCTGGGGTTACATGTACTTCCCGAAGAATGTGCGCTACGCGCGCACGTTCGACAAGCCGTACATGGGCATGACGGCGCGCTTCCACAAGAGCTGGGCCGACTTTGGTGGGCTCAAGCCGTTCGCCGCGCTCAAGTACGAGGTGTGCCAGATGCTGGCACATGGCGCGCAGTGCTCCATCGGCGACCAGTTGCACCCGCGCGGCCGGCTGGACGAGGCGGCGTATGACCTGATCGGCAGTGTGTATGCTTATGCCGAGGCGTGCGAACCCTGGACGCAGGATGCCCAACCCGTCACGCAGATCGGCCTGTTCATGGCTGACGTGGACCCGACCGCGTACCGCGAGGAACCAGGCGGCACCAACGATGGCGCCACGCGCATGCTGACGCAACTCAAGCACCAGTTTGACGTCGTCACGGCGCAGAGCGACTTGAGCGCCTATGAACTGCTGATCCTGCCCGATTCGGTCACAGTGGACGAAACCCTGGCGCAGAAGTTGCGTGACTTCCTGGCGCAGGGTGGCAGCTTGTTGCTTTCGGGCCGTAGTGGTCTGGGTGTGGACCAGCAACCGGTGCTGCCGGAGATGGGCGTGCAGGTGGAGGGCGACAGCCCCTATAAGACCACCTACCTGCGCTTCGGTACTGCCGTGGGTGCGAACGTGCCCAAGACCGACCACGTGATGTACGAGCGTGGCCTGCGCATGCTGGCATCCGAAGGCGCAGAGGTGCTGGCAAAGGTCGTGGAACCTTATTTCGACCGCAATTATCAGCACTTCAGCTCGCACGCGCAGACGCCGCCGGTGAAGAATGCCAGCGAGTATGCCGCCGCGGTGCGCTGTGGCAACGTGATCACCATCGCATACCCCATCTTCAAGGCCTATGGCACGCACGCCAACCTGCCGTATCGGTTGTTGGTGCAAAACTGCATCGATCTGCTGATGCCACACAAGCTGGTGGACGTAACTGCCCCGAGCACCATGGAGGTGACGGTGATGCATAAGCGAGGGCGCAAGCCGGCGACGGTGGTGCACCTGCTGCAATTCGTGGCCGAGCGCCGCACCGACGTACTGGACCTCGTGGAGGACATCGTGCCGGTATACAACGTCCCCATGTCGGTGCGCGCCGGCGATGCGCCATCGCAAGTGTACCTGGCCCCATCGGGCGAGATGGTGGACTTCGAGTATGCTGACGGGTGCGTCAACCTGATCGTGCCGTCAGTTGAGGGTCACCAGATGGTAGTGATCGAGTCGTAAAAAGCGAATGTTTAGCTTTTTTTGTCTTCTTTTTGGGACTTTTTAAGCGCTGGGCTGCTATCTTCAGAACGTCCAATCGTGGTTTCATTGACAATCAGATATTGGTTCCAAAGAATTGGGAGGGTGTAATGGGTATTATTGCGTGGATTGTGGTTGGTTTGATCGCTGGTTGGTTGGCAGACATGGTGATGGGTGGCGGCTCGCGCCTCTCGTTGGGTGATCTTGTTCTAGGTGTCGTTGGCGCCCTGGTCGGTGGTTTCCTGGCGAGCACACTGTTCAATGTTGCTGATCCGGTAAGCGGGATCAACCTCACGACACTGATCGTCGCCTTTATTGGCGCGGTTATTGTGGTGGGTATCGTGCGGGCGCTTAGTGGCCGCCGCAGTGTGGTCTAGCCTCGAACAACTGAATAGAGTGAATAAAGAGGCCCGGGCATGCCCGGGCCTCTTTATTTGTTTGCCCTTTACGCATTCTGAAATTCGCATTACGCTTGGCGCATGTCTGTGCTCGAAACATTGACTGCCTTGCGCGCCGACCCGGATTTCATGTCTAACGTCACAGCCTGGGAGCGCGCATCCGCGCAGCCCGCCCGCACAGCCGCTTTCCCGGCGGCACTGCATCCTGCTGTGGTTGAGGCGCTCAAACGGCTGGGTATCGTTGCGCCTTACACGCACCAGACGCATGCGATTGAAGCAGTGCTCGACCGGCAGAACGTCGTCGTCGTCGCCAGCGCCGCAGGCGGCAAGTCGGTGTGCTTTCACGCGCCCATCGCGCATGCCCTGCTCAGCGATCCCAATGCCCGTGCGTTGTGTCTGTTTCCTACCAAGGCGCTGTCGCAAGATCAGTATGCCCATTTACGGTTGCTGATAGATGATTTGCCCCTGTCGCGAGACCCCAACCACCAATCGTCAATCGTCCATATTTACGACGGCGACACGCCCCAGGCGCGCCGTGCCGATATACGCCGCGACGCGCGCGTGGTCATCACAAACGCCGACATGCTGCACGTAGGCATTCTCCCGCATCACACCCGCTGGGCCACATTTTTTAAACAACTCCGCTATGTCGTCATCGACGAACTGCATGCCTACCGCGGCATCTTCGGCAGCCACCTCGCCAACGTCTTGCGCCGGCTGAAGCGCCTGTGCGCCTTCTACGGTTCGCACCCATTGTTCATCATGGCGTCGGCGACGATTGCCAACCCGCGCGAGCACGCCGAACGCCTGCTCGAAGCGCCGGTGACGTTGGTGGACGACGATGGCAGCCCACACGGCGAGCGGCATGTGCTGGTGGTGAACCCGCCGATGGTGGATGCCGAACTGGGCATCCGGCGCAGCAGCCTGTTCGTGGCACGCGACATCGCCGCGCGCTTCATCGCCGGCAACGCGCAGACCATCTGCTTCGCCCGTTCCCGCCAGGACACCGAAGTGTTGCTGACCTATTTGCGCGAGGTGATCGGCGTGACGAAGAACGAGGAAGGTGAGCCAAACGTAAAACGTAAAACGTCAACCCATCCCAATCCAAAATCCAAAATCCCAAATCCAAAATCGCCTGTTGCTGGTTACCGTGGTGGGTACCTGCCTGAGGAGCGCCGCGCGATTGAGGCCGGCCTGCGTGGCGGCGCGTTGCGTGGGGTGGTGGCGACCAACGCGCTTGAGCTGGGCATCGACGTCGGCGAACTGGATGCCTGCGTGATACTCGGCTATCCCGGCAGCATTGCCAGTTTCTGGCAGCAGGCTGGACGCGCCGGCCGGCGGCGCAACGCGTCGGCTGCGGTCATGGTCGCCAGCGCCACCGCGTTGGATCAGTACCTGGCCGCGCATCCCGAGTACCTGTTTCGCCAATCGCCCGAACACGCGCGTATCGCCCCCGACAACCTGGGCGTGCTGGCTGCGCACGTGGCCTGTGCCACGTTCGAGTTGCCGTTCATGGGCGGCGAACCGTTCGGCGGGATCAACGTGGACGACCTGTTGGACGCGCTGGCCGAGGAGGGCGATGTGCATGCCAGCGGCACAGCGCCAGGCCCCTTGTTCAAGGCGCAGGGCGATCCCAATTCTAATCCTCAATCCAATCCAAAATCCCCAATCCCCAATCCAAAATCGCGTTACACCTGGGTCGGCGATGGCTACCCGGCAGACCGCATCAGCCTTCGCGGCATCGGGGAGCGTGTGATCGTGGTCACCGACGATGGCGCAGGTGGTGAACGGCTCGTCGGCGAGACGGAGCGCAACACGGCGCCGGGGCGTGTGCATGTCGGTGCCATCTATATGCATCAGGGTGAGATGTACCAGGTCACGCATCTGGATTGGGAAGAGGGTCGTGCCACTGCACAGCGTGTGGACACGGATTATTACACTGAGGCCAGCGTCCACTCCGAGGTAACTGTGCTGCAGGAGTATGAGAGAGGGGGAGAAGGGGAGAGGGGGAGAGGGGGAGAAGAGGAGCAGGGGAGCAGAGGAGCGGGGGAGCGCGGGGGCAGGGAAGCGGAGGAGAAGAGGAGCGCGGGAGCAGTCTCCCTGTCTCCCTCTCACCCCCTCTCCCCCTCTCCCCCGCTTGCGCCGAGCAGCGGCGAACTGGAAGTCACGACGCAGGCGACCCGTTACCGCCAGGTGCAATTCAACACGCACCGCATGCTGGGCTGGGGTGAGATCGACCTGCCCGCGCAACATCTGTTTACTACCGGTTACTGGTTCGCCATCCCCGAAGAGATCACCAGGCAACTGGCACGCGAGGGCGTTCTCAAGTTGCCCAACGATTACGGCCCGAACTGGCAACGCCAGCGCGACGCCGCGCGCGCGCGCGACCATTACCTGTGCACGGTATGCGGCGCGCCTGAGCCGCCCGACCGGCAGCACGACGTGCACCACAAAAAGCCGTTCCGCGACTTCGGTTATATCCGCGGCGAGAACGACCGCTACCTGCAGGCGAACGAACTGAGTAACCTGGTGACCGTGTGCCCGAATTGCCACCGCGCGGTTGAGACGGCGGAGGCAACGCGCACGGCGCTCGAAGGGTTGTCTTACCTCATCGGCAACCTGGCGCCGCTGTTCGTCATGTGTGATCCCGGCGACCTGGCGACGGTATCCGACATTCGTAGCGCGCACACGCGCCTGCCCACCATTACGGTTTACGAGCTGACGCCTGGCGGCACCGGCCTGATCGACGAACTGTACGGGCGCCATACTGAGTTGTTGAGGATGGCTGCGCAGCGCATCGCCGAGTGTCCGTGCGATCACGGCTGTCCTGCCTGTGTCGGGCCGGTGGACGAATCGGTGCAGACGCGCGACTTAAAAGTAGATACACTGCGCCTGATCAAAATGTTGTTGCCGGGCGCTGCCTAAACACTTGTAGAATGTAGCCTGATGGGTTGGCAAGCTGCGTAAGGCAAGCTACGTAGGGCAAGCTGTCAGCTTGCCCTACAGGCGTGTGGGTTGTTTTGAAGGCGGTTGGAAGGAGCGTCGTATGCAGGAAGTGGTTACCCGTTCGGCCGAGTTGTTCGCACCGGCACCTGCGCTGGAGCGAGCTCTTCCCGGCAAGAGGAGGACCGCTGCACCGGCGCGCTTAAATCCACTCCTGTTATGGCGCGAGACGATACGCGTCTTCGGCGCTCACTTTGGCTCCATTCTCGTCTACGCCTGCTTTGGGTTGGTGGGCGCGAATCTGGTGGGCGTGGTGGTGAGCACGGTTCTGCTGACGAATGCCTATCTCATCGTCGGTGGCTACACCGCCTACGCCAATATCCTCTACCCCCAACTGCTGATCCAGGCCGTCATCGGTCTCTTCACCTTCTCATTTGCGCGCGGCGCGATCACCTGGATTGTGATGCGGGGTGCAGCGCGCCCTGATGACAGCGCGGACTCTGGACGGCCAGGGACGCGCGCGATCAGCGCAGGCGCGTCAAGTGTGGGTGCTGCTTTCCGCGTTACGCTGCGGCGCTGGCCTGCGCTGTTGGCCGGCTCGCTCGTGTATGGCGCCATTCTCACGCTGTGTACGGTCGGGCTGACGTTGTTGTTGCGTGACCTGCGCCTGGACGTGACCAATGTCGGGCGTGTGAACAGCGATGTCGACGATATGGCGCGCGCCATTGCCATCCGGGCGCTGAGCGGGATCATCCCCGACCCTGGCTCGCCGTTCAGTGAGTTGCAGGCTTATGTGCGCTACACCCTGAGCCGTTCGGCCTACTACTCGTGGTACCTGTACCGGAACATGGCGTCGAATGCGCCCATGCCGTTGTGGCTGGTCGGTCTGGTCAGTGTGGCACTCATGGTCGCTGCGGAAACGCTGTTGCGCCTGCGCGCGGTGATGGCGATGCGCGCCGAAGGGCCGGGGCCGTTGGCGGGCCTGCTTGACAGTATGCGTATGGGTTGGCGGCACTTCGGGTTTATTGCTGCACAGGTCTGGCTGTTGCGTTTGGGCATGCTGGCAGCAGGGGTTCTTTTTACCATCATCCCAATAACGTTCGTGCAGAGCATCTTTGTGCCGGTGTTTGCGCGGCAGGCGGGCAGTTTCTGGCCCTATCCCGGTAGCATGACTTTATTCGCGCTTGGATCTGCTCTGGTTGGTATGGTGCTGCTGGCGTTTTCGGTCGTCTACGACACGTGCCTGTACGCAGCATTGCAAGAGCAGGCGCGCCATGCACCGTCTGTCCTGCGCATGGCGAGGCGCTGGGCGCCCGCGGGTAAATAAGGCCTTGAGGGAACCATGCACGCGAGTCTACACAACGTTGGCGTCGCCCTGGCGTGCCTTATACCAGCAGGCGTGCTGGTGGGTGACCGTGGATGGCTATTGACGGATGAAGGAGGTGAATGAACCGTGGTGAGCCCATCGACCCGCGTTTTGGCCAGTATCCCTCTCGCAGCAGTAAAAGGCGCCGGCAGCGAGCGCCGGCTGGCGGGTATTGCGGAACTGTGGTCCGAGTCCATCCGGGTCTATGGCACACACTCGGCGCCCATCCTGGCTTGTGCGCTGCTCGGGTTGGCGGGTTCCACGTTGCTGGGCGCACTGGTGAATGCCATTGTCACTCTGGACATTTTCGTCCGCACGGGCGGCATCTTCACCAACACATCGAACATCTTCTATGCCCAATTGCTGATCCAGGCCTGCTTCGGCACCTTCGCGATCTCACTGGCGCGCGGGGCGATTGTGTGGATTGCGCTGAAGAGTCCCTCCATTGTAGATGGTCACGCCGTCGTTGGTCTCAAGTCGCCGGTGACTCTGCGCGCCGCCTTGCGCGCCAGCGCGAGGCGCTGGCCGGTATTACTGCTCAGCTCGCTCATCTACGGTGCGTTGATCACGCTCGGCATCGCTGGTTTGACGCTGCTCTTGCGCCAGATGCGACTGGATGTGACCAGTATCTCGCGCGTCAACGGCGACTTCGATAGCATGATGCGCGCGGTCGTCGTGCGCGCGATCAACGGCGTGACGCCGGATCCTGGCTCACCCTTCACCGAGATGGTGAGTTACGCGCGTTACCTGCTGCGCCGCTCCAGCACGAACTATTACTGGCTATACGCCTACCGCTATACGCTGGGTGAAGTGCCTGTGCGTCTGTGGCTGATCGCGTTGACCAGTCTCGTGCCCATGATCGTCACTGGAACGTTGCTGCGCCTGCGTGTGGCTGCCATCATGAGTGCGTCACGCCCCAACCAAATGGCCGCGCTGATGGAGTCGGTCCAGCTAGGCGCGCGACACTTTCGCTACGTGGCTGCGCATGGGATGGTGGTGTGGTTGGCGTCCGTGAGCCTGAACATCGTGTTCAGCCTGGTGCCGTTGACGTTGGCCCAATACCTGGTAGTGCCGGCAGTCGCGCGTGCCCTCAACACGCTGTGGCCTTACCCCGTCAGCGCACTCCTCTTTGCGGCCGGTGCGGCGCTGGTTGGGATGGTTTTCCTGGCGTTCGGCGCGGTGTACGACGCGCGTCTGTACAGGGCGATGAAGGGAGAGGGGGAGCGGAGGAGTAGGGGCGATCTTGATGGAGAATAGCATCGATCCGATCGTGGCAGTTTCGGCCTCGTATGTGCCGGTTCAAGTGCAGGGGGTTGGCGCGCGTGGCCGCGCGACGGATGTTTTGCCCGTCACGGTCGCCGGCGTGTGGCATTCGACACTCGCCACGCTAAGCGCCCGGCCGGTGCCGATCCTCACTTGTGCGCTGGTTGGATTCGCTCTGCCAAACATCCTGGCGGTGCTGGCGGGCACGGCGCTGACGCTGGACATGTATGGCCGTACCGGCACTCTTTTTATCTCGTTTGGGCTAAGCCGCACCGTACCCATGCTGGTGCAGGCGTTGCTGGGAAGTCTGGCAGGGGTGTTGGCGCATGGCGCCGTCGCATGGTTCGCATTGCATGGTGACAGGGACTACACCACGCCGGCCGGTTTGCGGGCGACACTATCGCGTGTGCCACTGTTGCTGCTGGCGTTGCTGCTCACCGGGGGGGTTATCTTTATCGGCAACCTGGGGGTGGGTGCATTATTGCGGGAATTTCGCATCGATCTGGGGGACGCCGGTCAGCTCAGCATGACCTACGACGGCGTCAGTCGCTCGCTGGTGTTGCGCACCATTGGTGCTCTGATCCCCGAACCGGGCGCGCCGTTCAACGAGCTGCTGTCCTACATCCGGCTGGAAGCGTCGCGCGTGTCCACGTCGCTGGTGTACGCAGGGGGGTTCAGCTTCTACCGTGTGAAGCGCATCGAGGAGATTCCGTTGCCCTGGCTGGTGGGTGCTGGCAGCCTGTTGTTGTTGGTCGGTAGCGATGCCCTGTTACGCTTTACTACTGCTGCGTTGATGGACACGCCGGCTACGCGTGGTTGGCTGGCCATTGCCGGCGCGCTACGGCTGGCCGGTCGGAAGTTCTGGCTGGTGCTCAGACACATCTGGCTGGTGCGGCTGGCGATTTTCGGCGTCAGCACGGTATTTATCATGCTGCCAATGGTGCTGGTGCAAAACATGTTGCTGCCGTTGTTGATCCGCAGTATGGGTGGGCCGTGGGTATATCTCGCGGCCACAGTGTTGATCTCGACCAGCCTGGCACTGGTGAGCATGGTGTTGACTGCCTTCAGCATCGTGTACGAGACTTGCCTGTATAGGGCGCTTGCCGGCGGAAGACACCAGACAGGTCTCTGAGACCTGTCTGGTGTCTTCCGCCGAGTTTCCTCTATTTCGCTAACGTCCTGCTAACGTTATTCTTGTGCAGCCCGCGCACGATAGGACAAAACCAGGGGCCTGCCGCTGATCCGGTGGGCATCCGGGATTTCAAATCGATTGAGAGCAGGGGGTGGTTGTAAGGCATGAACATAAATCAATACACGGAGAAGGCACAAGAGGCCGTGCTGGGCGCACAGAACGTGGCCCAGGAGTATGGCAACTCGCAGATTGAGCCAGAGCACCTCTTGCATGCCCTGCTGGTGCAGGAAGGTGGGATCGTTCCACAAATCATTGCCAAGATCGGGGCCAGGCCTGATGTCATCAGCAGCCTGGTCGAGCGGGAGGTGCAGCGCAAGCCCAAGGTGACCGGCTCGACCGGCACGCCGACGCTGGCACGCGAATTGACGCAGATCGCACAGCGCGCCGAGGCCGAGGCCAAACAGATGAAGGATGATTACGTCAGCACCGAGCACCTGTTGCTGGCACTGGCAGATACAGGCGCCAACGGCAGCCGGCCGACCGCGGCGGCGCGTATCCTGCGTGAGAATGGCGTAACGCGCGACTCGATCCTGCGCGCGCTGATGCAGGTGCGCGGCAACCAGCGCGTAACGACGCAGCAACCTGAGGCCACCTACCAGGCGCTGGAGAAGTACGGGCGCGATCTGACGCAGATGGCGCAACAGGGCAAGCTCGACCCGGTGATTGGACGTGACGAAGAGGTGCGCCGTGTGATTCAGATCCTGTCGCGCCGCACCAAGAACAACCCGGTCTTGATCGGCGAGCCCGGCGTGGGCAAGACGGCCATCGTGGAGGGCCTGGCGCAGCGCATCGTGCGGCGTGACGTCCCCGAGGGGTTGAAGGACAAGCGCATCGTGGCGCTGGACATGGGCGCGCTG
>JAMDDR010000105.1 GCA_023488685.1 Chloroflexota bacterium
CCATCAACCTCCAAACATGAGGAAAATAGTTACAGTCTCATCATAAGTAGCGATATTGCGCCGTGATTGTGAGTGTGTTAAGGTTTCGCAATATCTCCATGGACTGAGCCGCCCGCAGGTTCAGGCCGCCTACGGTTTGAACTTGTAGCCGAAGCCGCGCACGGTTATCAGCCAACGGGGGGTGGTGGGGTCATCCTCAAGTTTCTCGCGCAAGTGGCGAATGTGAACGTCGATGGTGCGATCATCGCCGATGTCGCTGCCATACCCCCACACCGTCTCGATGAGCGTGTCGCGGCCGATCGGCCGGTCGGGGTTGCTGACCAGGTAGCGCAGCAACCTGAACTCGGTCGGGGTCAGACTGATCGGTTGGCTGTTGCGGAACACCAGCAACCGTTCGAGGTCGATCTCGACGTTGCCAAATGACAGCTTCTCACGTGGTGCGGCGGCGGCCAGTTCGCCGTAGGCGCGGCGCAGCATGGCACGGACGCGCGATATTACCTCGCGCAGGCTGTATGGCTTTACGACGTAATCGTCGGCACCCAGCTCCAGCCCCAGCACCTTGTCGACTTCCTCGTCGCATGCAGTCAACATGACGATGGGTTGCCGTTTGCCCTCGGTGCGTAGTTGGCGGCACACGTCAAAGCCGCTGATGTCGGGCAGGCGCAGGTCGAGCAGGATGAGGTGGATGTTCTCATGGCGGGCAAGTTCCAATGCGCGCTGGCCTGTCTCCGCCCAGGAGGTTGTAAAACCTTCGTTATTGAGCCCATAGAGCAATCCGCGCGCGACTGCGGGCTCGTCCTCGACTACCAGGATATGTTCGCCGGTCACACCTGAATTGTAACCAATGTGCGTGGCCATCATTTCATAACTCCCTGAACGGTGCTACTACATGACCCTGTTCGATGGCGAGTGTTGGTTTGAACCGGCGCCTGCGCGATAATCATTGATGTGGTTATCGGCATTGACGCGAGTCGTCTCTCGGCTGCGGTGCAGACCGGCACCGAGCGCTACTCACGCGAGGTGATTGCGGCGCTGCTCAGGCTCGCACCGCAGCATCATTTTCGCTTGTACACGCGTGCTGCCCTCACCCCCTACCCCCTCTCCCCTTGGGAGAGGGGAGTGGCACCCGTGCGGCCTTTTGAACCGGGAGAGGGAGCAGCGGGTGCTGAATTCTTTCCCCTTCTCCCAAGGGGAGAGGGGGTAGGGGGTGAGGGCAACGTCGAGATCGTCCCTATCGCTCAGCCCCGCCTGTGGACGCATATCGGGTTGGCGCGCGAGATAGCCGCGCGCCCGCCGGATGCGTTGTTTATCCCCGCGCACGTGTTGCCGTTTTCACAAGCGCTATGGCCTACCACGCGTAGTGTGGTGACGATCCACGATGTGGGCTATCGGCATTTCCCAGGTGCACACCCCTGGAAACAGCGCCTATACCTGGATGCGAGTACCGCGCTCAACGCGCGCGCAGCGGTCGCCGTCGTGGTGGACTCGGATGCCACGCGCCGGGACGTGCAGCACTTCTATGGAACGCCAGGTGAGAAAATCAGTGTGGCTTATCCCGGTGTGCTCCCGCTGGCCAGCATTGATGAGCCCGGTGCGCGTGACGCACGGGCCAGGTTTGGTGTGGACGAAGGCACACCCTATGTCCTCTCCGTCGGCACATTACAACCGCGCAAGAACCTGCGCCGGTTGATCCAGGCCTGGCGTCTGTTGATCGATTCGCCGTGCCCACCTGGCGTCATCCCCCCTGTGCTCATTCTGGCTGGCGCCAGGGGGTGGGGTGGTGAGGATTTGCACGGCGTAGTTGCGGCCTTGGGGCTGGCGCAACGCGTGCGCCTCATCGGCTATGTCAGCGATGTCGAGAAGGCGGCGTTGCTGCGCGGCGCGCGCGCATTTGCATTCCCATCGCTGTACGAGGGCTTCGGCTTTCCCGTGCTGGAGGCACAGACTGCCGGCGTGCCGGTGGTGTGCAGCAACACCTCATCGTTGCCCGAAGTCGCCGGTGCTGCCGCATTGCTCGTCGACCCGCTGGATGTGCAGGCGCTGGCAGCGGCGTTGCGGCAGGCGATTTTTGATGAGCCGGTGCGCCGTCATCTCATTGCCGCTGGCAGGAACAATGTCACCCGCTTCTCGTGGGAGCGGTGTGCGCAGGTGATCTTGACATTACTCAGCACTCAGCAATGACTAACGACCAGCGACCAATACGCAACGACCAATACGCAACGACCAGCATCCAAATCCTGGGCGTGCGGGTGGATGACGTCACCATGCAGGACACATGTGACCGCGTGTCGACCTTGATTGCCGAAGGGGGCACGCACCAGGTCGCGACGGTCAACCCCGAGTTCATCATGGCGACGCAGCATGACCCCGAGTTTGCGATGGTGCTAGCGCATACCGCGCTGAATGTGCCCGATGGGGTGGGCGTGTTGTGGGCGGCGCGACGGGCCGGACACACGTTGCGCGAACGCGTCGCCGGTGTGGACCTCATGCGCCAGTTATGCGGGTTGGCGTCGCAATACAAGTGGCGCACGTTCTTCCTGGGCGCACGCGAGGGTGTGGCGGAACGTGCGGCTGCTACGCTGGCGTTCCGTTACCCAGGCCTGACCGTCGTTGGAACCTATGCCGGTTCGCCCCGTGTCGCAGACGAGCAAGACGTCGTCGCACGCATCCGGCGGGTGCGCCCCAATCTGCTCTTCGTTGCCTACGGTGCGCCCGCGCAGGATAAATGGCTTGGTCGCAACCTCCCGTTGCTGGCTCAGCAGGAGAAACCGGAAGGATCCCCGCCCGGGCTGGTGGGCATCGGTGTGGGGGGCTCGTTCGACTATGTCACCGGTCTGCAAAAGCGTGCGCCTGAATGGGTACAACGCATCGGCATGGAGTGGCTGCATCGCCTGTTACAGGAGCCACGCCGCTGGCGCCGCCAGACGGCGCTCGTTCGTTTCGCCTTAGCCATAATGCTACAATCTGCGCGGGCAGCGGTGTGACCGACATTGGTGTGCCTATCGTCGTACCTGCCGCGCCGCGTCCAGTTGCGAAGGGACGGATGAAATGATGGCAAATGAAGAGACACGGACGCCGCCCAGCGGCGGACTCGCGGCTGGCGAGTCTGCGCCATCCGACAACCTGAACAACGCACCCAGCAACGTGCTGCAAAAGCTACGCGAGTTGCCGCTGTTTGCGCAGTTGAGTGACGCCGAGTTCAGACAGGTGACTGACCTATTGCGCAGCAGTGAAACGCCGCGAGGTGCATTGCTGATCGAGCAGGGCGGTTCGAACACCAACCTGTACATCCTGCGGCGCGGGCGCGCGGCGATTCGTATCGTGGATTTGCAGGACGTCGAGCGCCTGGCAGGTTTCCTTCACGTGGGCCAAATTTTCAATGAGGCCGCGTTCCTGACTGGCGCCCGCAACGGGCAGACGGTGGAGGCGCTGGAGCCTCTCACCTTGTGGTACATCCCGCGCGAGACATTTCTGGCATTGTTGGATGAGAACTCCGATCTGGCATCACATCTCGTATACCCGGAGCTGCCGGATATGCAGGCACCGCAGCAAACGCGCCGCATCCGCACGCACGCCTGGCAGCGTCCGGGCGAGGTGGTCCTCCTATTTCGGAGGAAGCATCCGTGGTTCTTCGTGCGCACGCTGTGGCCGTTGCCGTTCGTGGCGGTGCTTGTGCTGTTGCTGTTGTTGCCGCCCGTCAACACGTTCGTGAATGCACTGCTGCCAATCATCCTGGGCGGTGTGTCGCTTGTGGTCGCAGCCTATGTGCTGCTGCGCTTCATCGACTGGCACAACGACTATTATGCGATCACAGACCAGCGTGTGATCCACCGCGAGCGCGTCCTGC
>JAMDDR010000480.1:0-6085 GCA_023488685.1 Chloroflexota bacterium
CTGGAAAGCCGGGATTTCGGCCACGTCCACCACGTACAGCAGTCGCAGCTCACGCCCCACTTCCAGGCGGCTGTAACGATTGATGGTGAAGTTCCCCAGCGGATGCGCCAGCACCCGCGTGGGTTGGGCGATGAGTGACAGGCCTGCCATGAGAACGGCCGCCAGGAGCCCGCATTGCCGGTGAAAGGCCCGCTTACAAGAAACACTCTTTCCTATGGCGCTCATCCTCAAAATTGCAGACATACATACCTCCAACCTCCACTGTGGAGGGGGCATATGGCCCCCTCCACGGATTTAGGGCACAGACTTATTCGTCACCTGGGACAGCCATGTTTTCATCTTGCTCTGTGAGCGCCCTAGGCCCAGGGGAATTAGGGCCACCGTAGCTCCAGTCCTGGCCGCGGTTTGGCCGGGCCAGATACGGGAACTGGTTCATGAACGGCTGGTCGTTGGCATCGACCTTGTCCCGCAGCACCTGCAGCAGTTTGGGGTCGAAGTTGAACGTGTCGTTGGTGAGCACCGAGTAGGCGGCACCGGCGACAGCCGACAGTTCGATGTCGGTCACGTCATCGGCCAGGCGTCTCCCATTCGGGAAGCCGCACACGTCACCGCCCAACAGGCCGAACCGGTAATTCGGCTTTTTGGGACACAGGCTGCCATTTACCCCCGGCCGGAATGCTGGTGCAGTGTTCAACCGGATCATCTCGGCGGGCTGGACGTTCTTCGGCATGTTCACGTTCGTGCCGGCGGGCACCGTCACCGGGCCGTTGCGGGTCTGAATCGTGAAAGGCTTTGTCGTCTTCATCCCTGTCAGGAAGATGGCCAACAGGTCGAGGCGCGGCTTGTTGGGAACGGGCACGCCGTATAAGGCGTTCAGCAGCGTCCCCACCTCTGGCGTCAGCACGCTCCTGGCCAACAGATTACCCGCCGGTGTACCGCTCGTGAACAGTGGGAAGTCCTGTTCAGCCGGTAAGCTGTTGAAGGCATCCTTCAGCGCCAGTGGGATGACCACTTCATTCACCAACGGCATCCCCAAGCGTGATACCTGGACCAGCGGGCCGCTGTTGCTAATCACCCCTGCGCTGAGCACCTTGGTGGAGTAGCGGTAGGTCGTAGACCACACACCGATCACCGTCTCCCCGGCGGGTGCGCCCTTGAGCAGCCGGGCGATGGGGACCTGGATGGCGATGCTGTGGACGTTAAACCCGGCCAGGCCATCGGTGGGGATGTTGCGCCTGAGTGCATAACCGAGTGGGGGCGGGTTGCCGCGCAGGGTCAGCAAGTCGAACACCGAGCCCAGGTCGACAAAGAAGGCGTCATCCGTAGGCCCAGCGAAGACTTTGAGGTCGCCTTCGGGGCTGCTGATCGTCTTCACCGCCGGCAGCATGAGCGGGGCGATGTACAAGGGTGTGGACTTGATGCCGATGTTCGGAGGTGGCACAGGCAGGTTGCTGCCCAGTACGGTCGTGCCGCCGTCGGTGATCTCGGTGACCGAGTAGAACTGGCGCACGTTCAAGTCCGGGTCGTCAAGGGAGGTGACGGGGCCCGTGTTGTACAGGAACGTGTTGGGGTTCCGCCTTTCCGTACGGAAGGTGAACTCATAGATGATGTGCGCCTTAGCGTCGCCCACGTTATCGACGTTGAGCCGGTACACCACATCGTCGCCAAACTTGTAAAAGTTGGGTCCGCCCTGTGGCAATTCGCCGGGAACCCAACTGCCGATCAGCGTGACCGTGTCCGTGCGATCCGGACTGATGAAGGCATACGTATCGGTGTTGTCGGCACTCGGATCCTCACTGATTAAAGGCGCCTCGCGGTGGCTCGACGCCGTGGTCTGGTTCGGGTTTATGCCGATGACCGTGCTTGCCAACATGGCGAGTACCGAGACACCGATACCTGCGGTCAGGCCAGCGCGATGCAGGCCTTTCCGGAATGAAAGGGTATTCATACTATCCTCTCTCAGCAATCAGCTTACGTGAACTCATCTATTGATTTCGAAAAGGGTCGCTAACACTCGATTCAGATGACGCTATCCTGCTGTTCGCTCGTCCTCCTTATCAGCACTCTGTATGGCCGATCAATGGGCTGATGGTCTTTAGACCACTCACCGAGATTTCGTGCGGAGAATGAGGCGAGGGTGCATCATGACGCCGGCTGGCCGACAAGCGGCCGGTGTGCCCAGCAGACTGAATAGGTGCGCAACGCTCCGAACAACCGTGCGTGTTGTAGCGCAGGCGGATGTTCAGTTCACAGCCCGAAAACTGCTCACTTTTTGACCGGGGCCGTTATCGGTAGCGCCGGGTGAATTGGGTAAAAAGGGCGTCCAGTTCGGGCGTGGAGAGGGCACCGTCCAACAGGATGGCCAGACCTTCGGGGCGCAGCGCCTCGCTCAGCGCCAGCACCTCGCCGGCCGGGCAGACCGCCAGGAGGGAGCGCCCGCGCCGCTGGATCTTGCGGAACATCTCCACCCAGGCCAGCGCGGAGGGCGTGCCGGCACCGGGAGTGAACTGAATGGCCTGGATATCCGGCACATCCAGCAGCGCGTCAATGTGCCGTGCGGCGCCGGAGCCGTCCAGGTGGAAGACAGCGCGGGTGGCCGTCGCGGCCTGGCGTGCGATGTCGGGCAGGAACAGCCGCTCGAACTCGCGCGGGCCGATCATAAAGTTGAAGTCACAGGCCGGAATCATGTAGGGCTGGTTCGACCACAGACCGAGCCAATGGATCAGACCAGCATCCCGGCCGAGCACGATCTCGTACAGGCGCGTGAACGCCGTGCGCCACGCCGGGTAAATGGCATCGACGGCGGCTTCGATCATCTGCGGCTGCTCGATCACGTCCATGCACAATGGTGTCGAGCCGCGCAAGTTCAGCAGCACGTCGGCTGAGCCGCCCAGGTCGGGTGTACAGACGAGGTAGCGCCCGGCGGCATCCCCCGCCACACGTTGCGCCAGCGTTTGCAGCAACTGCCACCAGCGGTTGTCTTCGCGCAATACCCAGTCGGGTGCATTCGACCAGTCGTCGGCAATATAGGCGTGTGTCCAGGTGGTGTCGGCCCCGAATTCAATGTTGCCGCCGAGCATGCCGCCCAGCAATACCGGGCCGAAGTCCGCCCGGATGGAGGGCAGCGCATCGCCAACGCGGTGTGTTTGTTGCAGGTCGGCCAATTTCGCGGCGAACCACACGTCGGGGGATTGGATGAGTTCCAACCGCCGGGTGATGGATCGATCCGGGTTGCGGTTGGCCGTGCCGATGAAGAGAGGACGGTCGAGCAAGTCATGTGCCCACCACGCCTCGAAGCGGCGTGCGATGGTGGGGAAATCCTCACACAGAGCCAACGGCTGCGCCGCCATCTGTTGGAGTTGCTGTGCCCAGCCGGCCAGTTCGGGGATCGGAGTGATGGGTGAGGGTGAATGGATAATCATTTATCTGTGCAAAAAGGCTTCAATACGTTCACGCGACCATGCGCCGTCGGCGATGACGATGCGATAACGTTGTGTAAAAGCCTGGCCCGGTTCCAGCACGTACACCTCGTCAAACGCGAAGGCGAGGCTCACACACCCATAAGGCTCGTTCCGCACGAACCATTTGGTTGGGTAACGCAGATTGCCCGGCTGGTCGAGAAACAGGAGCGTGGATGCTGGGGCCGCGCCCGTTGGTGCGGCCCCGTCATGCTGGCCGGTGAAGGCCAACCACGGCGCAGCTTTGCCCATCACGTCCGGCCCTTCCAATCCGCCGGCCGCCAAGATCCTGCCACCGAGAAACGAGCGCGGCCCGCGCCAGAACAGACCGCCGTACCCGGCCAGCGGTCGCCCTGCCGTGGTGGGCGAGCCGAAGACCAGCTTCTGCGCAGCGATGTTTGTCAGCGTGGTGGAGAAGTCCAAACACCAATACGATTCAGCCGTATTGATCTCGCCGATGCTGATCTCGCGCAGTTCGGCCAGCCAGGTATGGTTGTTGTGCGCGATCCAGAACAAAGACTCCTTCAACACAGCGTTCTGATCATCACATTGCATGCCATCCCAGGCCAGGTGTTCGATGCGGCCGTTGTTGTCGAGTTGCACGTAGCCTTGCTCGCGCACGTAGGTTGGGCCGCCCCAGAAGTTCTCGGCGGCGGCATGTTCGTCGCCTGGGTCTACGATGTCCAGATGAGCGCTGGTCATCGCGATACCGTGGTGCCACAGATGATCGTGCGGGCGGAAGATGGTGACGGTGTTGCCGCCCAGCGTGTTCACCGGGTGCAGGTAAGGCTTGGGCGATTCGCACGGGTCTGTGTGCGGACGATACACATAGCGGAACAGCGGACGGCTGCCGTAAAGAAGATCAACATGCTCATTCAACGTATGCACGAGTTGTAGATTCATGTGTGTTCCTCGACATTGAAGTATGGATCATTTCTATAACCTTGTGCAACTCGCGTTCAGCTCGCATCTGAGGATGCGAACTGAACCTCAAGGGTGATGAGTTCGCATCCTCAGATGCGAACTGCCATATACTCAACCAGAGAATACCAAAAAGGAATAAACCATGCCTGTTCACTTTCGCCCCATCTCGGATCTGCACGACGTGACTGACAGCGACGGTCGCGTGACGCTGGCCGGCGCACGCGGCGCGGTGGAACTCGCTCCGCTGTCTGATGGCCTGTTACGCGTGCGGATCAGCGGCCATAAGCGGCTGGCGCCGTATGAATCCCTGGCGGTGACGGCATCGGTGCATGCAGCACCCTCCGTCCAAGTGGGCGCGTCCGAGGAGGGGCTGCATCTGCAAACAGACGAACTGGCAGCGACCGTTCGCCAGGCACCCTTCGCACTAAGCGTTGCACGCGGGAGTGGTGCGCCGTTCACCGAAGACGTCGAGGTGGGTGTCCAGGGTGATGACATCGTCGTGCGCAAGGTGCTCAAGCCCGGCGAGTGCATCTATGGCCTGGGCGAGAAGACCGGCTGGCTCGACAAGCGCCACCGCCGCTACGTCATGAAGAATACCGACGTGTTCCTGGTGCAGTGGGGCATCGGCAATGTGACCGATCCCATGTACGCCAGCTTCCCATTCTTCATCGTGCATAGTGCCACTGGCAGTTACGGCATCTTCGTCGACAACCCGGAGTTCACCCAATTCGATTTCACTAAGCCGGATGTCTATACGTTCTCCGCACCCACAAAGACGCTGAACTATTACGTGCTGCCCGGACCGACCCTGCCCGACGTGCTGCGCCAGTACACTGGCCTGACCGGCCGCATTCCGCTGCCGGCGCTATGGGCATTGGGTTATCACCAATGCCGCTGGGGCTATCTCAGCGAGGCAGACATTCGCGATGTGGCCGGCGAACTGCGCCGGCGCAATATCCCGGCCGATGCGATCTGGTTCGATATCGACTACATGGACGGGTATCGCGTGTTTACCTGGAACAAGCGCCATTTCCCACGTGTGCCCAAACTGACTTCCGATCTGGCCGGGCAGGGGTTGCGCGCGGTCACCATCATCGACCCCGGCGTGAAAGTGGACGCACAGTACCCGGTATATCGTGAAGGGAAGCGTAATGGCTACTTCATTCGCCACCGTAACGGCAAGGAGTACAACGGCAAGGTGTGGCCGGGGCGCAGCGCTTTCCCCGATTTCCACGCCGCCGCCGCCCGCGACTGGTGGGCCGGCAACGTGCAGCGCTGGCTGGCCGACTATGGCATCGCCGGCATTTGGAACGACATGAACGAGCCGGCCAGCACGGACATGAGCGGCCCCATCGAAGATGCCATGCACGCCGCCGGCAAGTTGCCCCACGCCGCTGCGCGGAACACCTACGCCCTGCAGATGGCGCGCGCCACGTACCAGGGCATGCTGCAACATGACCCGGATTCGCGCCCATTCATCCTGACGCGCGCCGCCTTCAGCGGTGCACAGACGGTTACGGCGTTATGGTGCGGCGACAACAGCGCCATCTGGGAGCACCTGGCCGGCAGCCTGCCCATGCTGCTCAACATGGGCCTATCGGGCATGCCGTTCGTGGGCGTGGACCTGGGCGGCTTCGAAGGCGACACGCACGCCGAACTGCTGGCGCGTTGGACGCAAGTGGGTGTGCTTTACCCGTTCTGCC
>JAMDDR010000480.1:6095-18874 GCA_023488685.1 Chloroflexota bacterium
GCAGTTCGGGGCCGAAACCGAAACCATCTGCCGGCGCTATCTTGAGTTCCGTTACCAGTTATTGCCCTACCTGTACAACCTGTTCCACCAGGCCGCACAAACCGGCGCGCCGATCATGCGCCCGCTGGTGTGGCACTACCCCAAGGATCCCGCGACGTTCAACCTGAACGACCAGTTCATGCTCGGCCCCGACCTGCTCGTGGCGCCCATGCTGTTCCCTGGCTTGAGTGCCCGAACGGTGTACTTGCCCAAGGGCACCTGGTATCGCTGGCGTGTGGGCGAGAGCAGCCCGGACATCGAATCCTTCGAAGGGCCGGCGCACGTCACCGCCGATGCGCCCCTGGAGGAGCTGCCCCTGTTCGTGCGCGGCGGCGCGCTGATCCCGATGTGGCCGCTGGCGCAACACACCGGCGCGATCAACCGCGCCGGCCTGCGCTTGCACGTATGGCCGGGCAAGGGTCAGTTGGACTTCTACGAGGATGACGGCCGTACGCGCGCCTTTGAGCGCGGGCCGGAGGGCTGGCGGCTGGTGCAACACGCCGTTCCAGGTCAATGCAACCAATGCACAGGTTACATTGCAGTGGGGCGCTCCGCAGGGACAGTATGCCGACGAGCGCACCGATTGGACGTTCGTCTTTCACGGCCTGCCCGAGCGCGAGGTGACGCTGGATGGTCAGCCATTGGCGCACCGTCGCGAACGAGGGACGCTGGTCGTGCGGGTCAAGGATGACCGGCGGAAGCACATGTTAGTCGTGTAAAGTCACTGGCGGGCCAGTCACACCCCTTATAGAATACGCACATGAAACTTCTCACCATCGGGCACAGCAATCACAGTCTCTCTACGTTTATTGGCCTGCTGGAGGAAAATGGGGTCATGGTGCTGGTGGATGTGCGGACAGCGCCGATGAGCCGGTACAACCCGCAATTCAACCGAGACAACCTTGAGGTTGAACTGCCGCAACATGGCATTCAATATGCATTTGCGGGCAAGTATCTGGGCGGAAGACCATCGGATCCAACGTGCTACAAGAGCCGCAAGCTTCCTGCTGAAGGGGTTGACTATCTGCACGAGGTTGACTATCCTGAGGTGATGCAGCGAGAGTGGTTTATCAAGGGCATTGACCGTCTGCTTGAAATGGCCGATGAACAAGTCACGGCCATCATGTGCAGCGAGGAGGATCCTGCACAGTGTCACCGCCATCACCTGATTGCCAGATATCTCCTGCGTGAGCACCCCGAGGTAAAGGTTTTGCACATTCGTGGTGACGGAACCGTGTTTGGAGCCGCGTCGATTCACTCATCCGTCGATCGACCGTCTGCCGAGCAGCCATCCCTATTCTAGACTCATGAAGCTGTTTACCATTGGCTTCACACAAAAGCGTGCGGAGGAGTTCTTTGGACTTCTGCGGCTAAATGGTGTTGGGAAACTGATGGATATCCGCCTCAACCCCGGCGGTCAGTTATCAGGATTCGCCAAACAGGAGGATTTGCCCTATTTCCTGCGTGAGCTTGCTGCGGGCTGTGAGTACGTGCACATCCCAGAGCTTGCCCCCACGAAGGAGATTTTAAAAGACTACCGCAATGACAACGATTGGCTTCGCTATGTGGATCGTTTCGGTCACTTGATGGATGAACGCAACATTCCCGCCTCACTGAACCGCGCTATGTTTGAGCAAACCCCTTGTTGTCTGCTATGCAGCGAGGCGACGCCCGAACAGTGCCACCGGCGGTTAGTGGCAGAACGCCTGGCGGCACATTGGCCCATCACGGAAATCATTCATTTATGAGAACACGACTGACAATTACTGAACTCACTCGAATGAATCGTGGATGTGTATGTGTAGCCGGTTACGACGAGAATGGAATTTGTATTCGGCCTGTCTTGCCACCCCCTGGAATCAGTGAGCGTTCGCTGCTGGTGAATGGCAAGCCAGTCGTATTTCCCTTCGCGCTCGTCGAATACAGGTTACTCGAGCCATGCCCCCACCCCCCGCACACTGAAGATTACCGCTACGACCCTGAGGCGGTGCACTTCGTGCGAATACTGCCAGAACAAGAACGGCAGGCGATTCTCCAGAAAACGCTCTACCAAAGTGTTGCCGCAATCTTCGAGCAGCAGATACACACCGATCCTGGTTTCTACGTGATGGATGGGTGTGGGCCGCGGTCACTTGGCACGATTCATCCACGCCAGGTTCTAAGGGTGATCTATGGGCAAGAACAGGAAGGGGCGTGGGATTATCGGTTGATGTTTGAGGATAACCTGGGGGCCACGTACCGGCTCAAAGTCACCGATCTCACATGGCACTATTACTGTGACCGCCTGCGCTCGGACAACGGTGAGCCCAGTGAAGTGGCCGAAAAACTTACGGCGGCACTCAGGTCTCGAACGGTTTTCCTACGCATCGGCCTGGCGCG
Source organism: Chloroflexota bacterium (assembly GCA_023488685.1). GTDB lineage: Bacteria > Chloroflexota > Anaerolineae > J036 > Brachytrichaceae > CAIXPS01. The sequence goes on from JAMDDR010000480.1 coordinate 8,514, forward strand.
AGGGTGGGCGAAATTCCCGGAGCGCTGCTACTTGCAGATAACCGGCGTCCACACGTTCCCCGATTACCTGGAGGGGAGGACGTTCGCTGATTTAGCTCCGCACAAATAACCGAACATCGATATAACCTGTACGGTCATTTGGGGCTACCATACCAGCCAGAGTACCACGGCTGCCAGTATCAGCAGCGAGTAGATCTCGCGCATGTGACCAATGTAAGTCACCGTATCGTTCTGACGTGGGCATAGTTCAGAATCTTATCGTCCGATGTCACCAGTGGACATCCGTACACTCTCGCAGTTGCTACGATCATTTGGTCAGCAGGATCACGATGAAACTCGCCAGGGAGCCGTGTAGATTCGATGGCAATCTCCCAACATGAAATTGCGCCGACGCCAATCACATCTGTCTCGTTCGTCGTGATGGCGTCGCGTTGGGCCTGGGTGAGTCGCTCATCCCCGTGCACCCACCAAATCCAGATATGCGTGTCCAGGACAATCATCGCGAGGCGTTCCAATCATTTTCAGCAACACTATCAAAGGGAGCAATATACCGAACCGGCTTGCCGCGCAGAGGGTAGCGATCCGCTCTGATTGGTTGGCGTGGATGGCTGAGAATGATGACTTCCACCTTTTCCCCTGCACGAAAAGGGACGCCGCGAATGGTGAGTATGTGGTTCTGTGAGACAAGGGTTTCTATCCGATAGGTTTGCATTTCACTCCTCTCCTTCTATCTGTCGTTGAGATGGTGATGCGGCAATTCACTTCATCCAGTCTTCAGCGCGTGCCACTGCTTCAAGTTCTTCGTGCGACAGGTTATTCTTCTTCAGATCAAACTCTATCACAACGTCAGGCATATCGCTATAATGCTGGCACTTGCAGCTCGGTTCACTCGTCATTCAGGCAGGTTGGTGATGTGAGTGGTGCGATGATTGGTTTGGGCGCAGGGGGTTGTGGAAATGCTTATTATTCCGATTGGCGATGATAACAGTGACCGTACGACGACGCCGTACATCAACTATCTCATCATCCTCGTCAACGTGATCGTGTTTGTCGCCTTCCAGCAACTGGGCTCTGATACCAGTTTTACCTATGCATTTTCGACCGTGCCGCAGGAGATCGTCACCGGCCGTGACCTGGTGACGGAGGATCAGGTGGTGCGCGACCCAATCAGTGGCGACAGGTTTGCGATCCCTGGACTGCAACCGACACCGTTTTCAGTCTATGTCACGCTGCTCGTTTCCATGTTCATGCATGGCAGCATCGCCCACATCGCCGGCAACATGCTGTTCCTGTGGATTTTCGGCGACAACGTGGAGCATGCGTTGGGGCACGTGCGCTATCTCGTCTTTTACCTGGTGTGCGGGGTGCTGGCGTCGCTGGCACACGTCTTCAGCACGCTCGTCTTCGGTGGGGATATGACGATCCCCAGCCTGGGGGCGTCGGGCGCCATTTCCGGCGTGATGGGTGGCTATTTGTTGATGTTTCCCGGCCGGCGCGTCACCGTCATCATGTTCCGCTTCATCACGCAAGTCTCGGCGCTGGTGGCGGTGGGGCTATGGTTCGTGTTCCAATTGATCAGCGGCCTGGGCGTGCTCGGCGATGAGACGCAGGGTGGCGGTGTGGCCTACGCAGCACACATCGGTGGCTTCATCGCCGGCCTGGTGCTCGTCAAATTCTTCGCCATCGGACGCGAAACCGTCACAACCGGGCGCGCCTGGCGCTAGCAGAACAAGGAGTGCATGATCAGGTTTTTAATCGGCTTGGTCCTGGGCGTCATCATCGGCGCCCTGGCAGTGCTGGTGTTCTCAGCACTGGCCACCTTTGGCAATCCATTCATCTACAATCCATCGATTACGCCAGGACAGGCGGTGGTCCATGTCACGGTCGACGAACCTTACTTGAACCAGCAACTGGCCGCCGTGCTGGCGACGCAGCCGGAGTTCGCCGGCGCCAGTCCGCAGCTTAACCTGGAGTCGCCCAACGTGGCCATCCTGACAGTCAGTATAGACGCTGACGTTGGCGGGAATACGTTGAAGTTACGCCCCACCCTGACCATGCAATTGCGTGTCGAGGGTGGGCAGATCAAGACACACGTCGTGGGAATCAACCTGGGCCAGTTGAACGTGCCCACCGTGCTGATCCGGTCACAAATCAACCAACTGGAAAGCGCCCTGGAAGAACAGGTGAACCGCGCCGTGACCAATGGGCTGGCGGGAACCGGGCTGCGGGTGGTCAATATCAGCGCATCCGACGATAGCCTGGTGGTCGACCTGGGCCAGTAGGGGCCGACCAGTAGGGGCCGACCTGAGTGTCGGCCCAGGGGGAGGATCAGGCGGCTGAGTGTCAGCGTCTTGAGGCAAGACGGTCAAACAAGAAGGCCGGAGTATAAGACAATTGTCACGCAGGAGACTATATCAACATGAGTAAATTCCTAATTCGCGTGATCGTGAGCGCCGTCGCCATCGCCGTGACCGCTGCCGTACTGCCCGGCATTCGAGTCGTAAACAACGATATTGGCACGCTCCTGATTCTTGGTCTGATCTTCGGCATCGTCAACGCGCTGATCAAGCCCATCGTCGCATTGCTCACCTGTCCATTCGTCATCCTGACGCTGGGGCTGTTCGTGCTGGTGATCAACGGGCTGATGTTGCTGCTCACAGCCAGCCTGTCCGGCGGGCGCCTGATGGTCGATGGTCTGCTCTGGGCCATCATCGGCGGCATCATCATGGGCATTGTCAACATGGTGCTGGAGGCGGCGCTAGGGGTGAACAACGACCAGCCCCGGTAGGCTGCCCCGCGGCTCGCAGTTCCGAGTGCTGAGTACTGAGTGCTCAGTGCCCAGTGCTCAGTGCTCAGGCGCGGTTGTCAGGGGGTTCTGACAACTGACAACTGACAACCGGCAGCTGCTAGCCCATCCTGGTGGTGCGCAAGAGTGTTCAGCCTGCATCCTCAGATGCAGGCTGAACAACTCCACGCTCCCCGCTGCGACTCAGGCTGAAGGTTGGCGTTACGTTGTGCGCTTGCGCCGATTATGCGGGTTGCGCAGCCGGCGCCGGCTCGTGTGCGCCGTTCGAGGCTGCTTCGGCGGGTTGTTCGCCGAACTGGCTCATATACAAGTTATAGTAGAAGCCGTGCGCCGCCAGCAGCTCGTCATGCTTGCCGCGCTCGATGATCTCGCCGTCCTTCAACACCAACACCTGGTCGGCATTGCGGATCGTGCTCAGGCGGTGCGCAATCACAAAGCTGGTGCGTCCGTGCAGCAACTCCTCCAGCGCCTTTTGGATCAACCGCTCGGTGCGCGTATCCACGGACGAAGTCGCCTCGTCCAGGATCAGGATGCGCGGGTTCGCCAGCGCCGCACGCGCGATGGAGAGCAATTGGCGCTGACCCTGGCTTAACCCGCTGCCGCGCTCGCCCAGCCTGGTGTTGTACTTCTCGGGCAGCCGTTCGATGAACGTATCAGCACGCGCCAGCCTGGCCGCCGCGATGACCTCTTCGTCCGTCGCATCGGGTCGCCCATAGCGGATGTTCTCCATCAACGTCGCGCTGAACAGGAACGTGTCCTGCAACACGATGCCGATCTGCTGGCGCAGACTGGCGGTGGTGACGTCGCGGACGTCGACGCCGTCGATCTTGACCGCTCCGCCAGTGACGTCATAGAAACGCGGAATCAGGTTGATGATGGTCGTCTTCCCGGCACCCGTCGGGCCAACGATGGCGATGGTCTGCCCCGGTTGGGCCGTGAAGTTGATGCCTTTCAGGACAAGCTCGTCCTTCTTATAGGCTGCCGTGACATTTTCGAATGTGACGACACCACTGATCTGCGGCATCGTCCTGGCATCCGGCTTGTCCTGGATATCAGGCTTGACGTCCATCAAGTTAAAGATGCGCTCGCCACCCGCAATGGCGTTCTGGAGGTTCGTCCACAGAATCGAGATCTGCTGGATGGGCATGTTAAAGCGCTGGACGTAGCTCAGGAATGTGATCACCAGGCCCAGAGACACCGTGGTACCGAACAACGTCTCACCGCGCAGCAGCACCAGGCCGCCGACGCAGGTGACCAGCGCCAATGCCAGATACCCCAACGCCTCCAGGGTCGGGTTGAGCGCGGCAGTGTAAGACACTGCTTTCACATTGGCGTCGCGGTTGGCCGCATTGGCGACCTTGAAGCTTTCGATATTCTCGTCGACACGGTTGAAAGCCTGCACCTCGCGCACCGCCGAGATAGTTTCCTGGAGTTCTGCGTTAACGTTGCCGATGTGCTCGCGTGCTTTGCGGAACGCCTTGCGCGCCTGCGCGGAGAACCACACTGTGGCAATGATCATGGCCGGCACCGCCACCAGGCTGATCAGCGCAAACGGCACGCTCTTGGTGAGCATGTTATAGGTGATCCACACCAGCAACAGAATACCGCTGACCACGTTGACCAGCGCAAAGTTAAACGCCTGGCCGATCGTCTCGGAGTCGTTGGTGATACGGCTCATCAGGTCGCCGGCCTCGTGCTCGGCGTAATAACCGAGCGACAGCCGGTGCAGGTGCTTGAAGATGTCCACACGCATGGCCTGCAACACATGCTGTCCAATCCAGGTCATCACGAAGAACATCAGGCCGGTGAGTACTGAACCCATGGCATACAGCACCACAAGGATCAAGATCAACCCACCCAGTCCAGCCACCCGCTCCGTGTCGCTCAGCGGCTGTGCGTCGCCGGTAGAGGGCACTGGCAGGTGGGTGACCGCGGCGATATTGCGGATCAACTGATGCGTGAGATCGCTGCTCTCGACACCCTGTGCCAACCAGCAATTAGTCTCCGCATTTGACGCGGTTTGCTGACCCAGGAAGTTGCCGAACGCGTTGGTTGCGGCGGGTGTCAGGTAGCAGTCCACCGCCTGGCCGGTCAAATCGGGCGTGGTGACCTGTGCCCAGGTCGACACCACCACGATCACGACCACTGCGAGCAGGGCCAGCCAGTAAGGCCGGAAATAATATCCGAAACGGGCGAGTGTGTTGCCAAGGTTACGCGGTTTGAGCGTATCCTGGCTGAAGAGGAAGCGTGCGCCCCCAGGTCCACCCAGCATAGTTCACATCCTTCTTTGCATATTCACTATCGGGCTTGCACCCCGGCGTTCGCTGCAAGCCCGCTGCCTAAAAACCAACGTTCACGCCATCGCCGGCTGCGGCACCGGGCGAATTTCGTGCTGCGAATCGCCCACCAGTTGCGAGTTATAGATCTCGGCATAGATGGGGCTATCTTCCATCAATTCGGCGTGCGTGCCACGTGCGACAATCTGTCCCTTATCCATGACCAGGATCTGATCGGCCTTCATCACTGTGCTGATGCGTTGGGCGATAACGAAGCTGGTGCGCCCTTTCATCAACCGATCGAGCGCGCGCTGTATCTGCGCCTCGGTCGCCATATCGACGCTGCTAGTCGAGTCATCCAGGATCAGGATGTGCGGGTCGAGCAACAATGCGCGCGCGATGGCGATACGTTGCTTCTGGCCGCCACTCAGCGTCGTCCCGCGTTCGCCCACCGGCGTGTCGTAGCCTTGCGGGAACGACATGATGAAGTCGTGCGCCGCAGCGGCCTTGGCCGCTTCGACGACCTGCTCCATGGTGGCTTCGGGTTTGCCGAAAGCAATATTGTCGCGGATCGTGCCGCTGAAAAGGGTCGTTTCCTGCAGCACGATGCCAATGTGCGCGCGCAGCGAATCCAGCGTCACGTCGCGCACGTCGTGGCCGTCGATGGTGATGCGACCCTCAGTGGGGTCGTAGAAGCGCGGGATCAGGTTGATGATGGTCGTCTTGCCCGAGCCGGTAGCGCCTAGCAATGCCACTGTCTGATCCGGCTGTGCCTCGAAGCTGACGCTCGTGAGCACCGGATCGCCTCCGCCGAAGTAGCGGAAGGTGACATTTTCAAACGTGACCTTGCCTTGCACCGGCGGCAGGGTGGCGGCATCCGGTTTGTCGGTCACATCACTCCTGGCATCCAGGATCTCAAAAATGCGCGTTGCGGAGGCGGCTGCCTGTCCCATTTGCGTAATGATGAAACCGAACTGCGCCATCGGGAAGAACAGGTAGAACAGGTACATGCTGAACTCCTGCCACTCGCCCAGCGTCAAGGTTCCACCAATGATCTGCTGTCCCCCAAAGTACAGCGTGGCTGACTGCCCCAGGTTGGCGACCAGGAAGGTGATCGGGAACAGGATCGAGAACAACCCGGCCACTTTGATCTGCTGCTTTAACAGGGCATTGGCAGACTCGTTGAACTTGGCTTGTTCGCTCCTTTCTCGCACGAAGGCCTGCACGACCTTGATCCCGGCGAGGTTCTCCTGCAGCAGCGTGTTCAGTGCCGACAAGCGTATCTGCACCTTGATGAACAACGGCTGGCTGACGGCGCCGAAGATCATGAACAGGATGAATGCAATCGGCATGATCGGCACCACGACCAGCGCCAGTTGCACATTGGTGGTGAAAATGATGAGCAAGGCGCCCACGATCAGGACGAGTGCGCCAACCAGTTGCAGCAGACCCTGGCCAATGAACAGGCGCACCTTCTCAATATCGTCGGTGGCGCGGATCATCAACTGGCCGGTCTGGTTGCGGTCGTGGTAAGAGAATGACAGGCGCTGGATTTTACCAAACAGATCGTTACGCAGATCGTAGGCCACGCTCTGCGAGTTGCGCTCCGCCCAATAGGCCTGTAGAAACGAGAACAGGCCACGGAAGATGGCGAAGAGCACGATGGCAATCGCCGCCGTGACCAGGATGTTGGGCGCATCTGCCTTGTTTGCCGTCATCTGCGCGACCAGTTGTTCCTGGCTCCAATCCGCAGGCAGCTTGAGGAATTCCAGGAGGCGCGGGAGCGCCTGGTTCATCAACGCGGGAGGGATTTGCTTAAGCGCCGTCAGGATGCCGTCGGCGAGCACGCCCTGCGTGACGGCGTCGATCATGTTGCGCAACAGGCGCGGCACCACCAGCATGGACAGCGTCGCGATAATCAGGAATACGTAAGGGATGGCCGCCTGCAGGCGATAGCGCGATAGATATTGGATCGCCCGCCGGAGAGCATTCCGATTCAATGGTTCCTTCGGTGGCCGGCCCGCAGGGCCTCGCATTTGGTTCTGCATGTAAAAACTCCTCTTAGTCAAACGCAAACGTTACCCATCTCCTCGTTCAACGAACTAGGGGTTGAGATCTGCCCGATCATTGGATTTACCCTACAATTTGAGGGGCGGGTTTGTCACCCCGTGTGAGGGCCCGTGCGGGGGCCTATGCATGCTGCATGTGTCTCTCTCTTCAGCGGCCTGTGTCGACATCGCCAGCACGCGCTGCGCGATCTGTGGATTGTGACTCAACTCAGTCACCAGGCTTTGCAAAAGCTGGCTGAGTTGACGGCTGCGCTCAAGCCCAAGCGACTGCAATGCAAGGGAAAGACCCTCCCAAAGGTCCACCCGCGGCAAGCTATCCAGCATCTGGCGAGCCTGATCTGTCAGTGCAAGAGGCTGGCGACGGCGATCGTCAGGATCCCTACCCCGCACCACCAAACCCTCGCTTTCCAACCGATCGATAATCGGCACCAGCGTCGACGGCGCGAGCATGATACGTTCGCTGAGCTCCTTGATCGTCAAAGGATGGTGCTGCAAGATGCGCAATACACCATGCTGCGGTACGTTGATACCGGGCCAGCACCGCGCAAGGTGCGCCTCATGGTCTTGTACCATCAGCTTCGTGCTGATACCCATAAGGACCCCTATTTGATGGGCTAGCACGGCTAATTCCGTTGTTTCCATTATCTTGATCTATTCATTTGCCTTCGAATGATTCGGTTGCGAATGATACTGCAACGAATTAAGCCTGTCAAGAGCCATGATTATGGCGTTTTCCCATAAATACGTTTATCCCCCTCGTCACAACGCCCCGGGTACCATTTGGCCGCAGGTCATCGATTATTCAATATAACAATACGCGGTGTGTATAAACTGAATATAAACCGTTAGAAAGCTTCGGAGACAGATCAGTGGTCAGATGTCAAAATGGGCTGACAACGGGTTGTCAGGCCCTACTGAGTCGAGTTAGCACTAGAGATATCACACGTTCGTGAAGAAATTGTGAAAGCGATTCGAAACGGCTGGGCGGAGCGGTCTGGCGGAGCGGTCTGGCGGAGCGGGTCAGCGGGTCGTTAATCGATCTTTAGCCGATAACCGACCCCCGGCTCTGTAATCAGATGGCGTGGGCGGGTCGGATCGGCTTCCAGCTTGTGGCGTAACTGCCCCATGTAGACTCGCACATAATGGGTCGCATCCGTGCTTCTCGGCCCCCAAACCTCCCGAAGCAACTGTTGATGTGTCACGACCTTCTCCGCATGCCGGATCAGCACGGCGAGCAGCTTATACTCTATCGGTGTCAGATGCACTTCGCGACCATCCACCAGCACCTGGCGGCGCGACAAATCGACTTGCAGATTGTCCGCCTTGAAGACAGGGTTGCCCGGCTCCGGCGCCAGTTGCGCCGAGTGGCGCATTGCGACACGAATGCGCGCGAGTAACTCGCCCACGCCAAAGGGCTTGGTCAGGTAATCATCGGCGCCTGCGTCCAACGCGGCAATCTTGTCCTGTTCGCGGTCACGCACCGACAGGATGATGATGGGGACAGCCGTCCACTCACGCAGCCGGCGGGCCACTTCCACGCCATCGAGATCGGGCAGACCCAGATCGAGGATAATGAGATCAGGCACCCACATCGCCGCCTGCGCCAGTCCATCTTGCGCTGTGGCTGACTCGATCGGTTTGTAGCCGTGGCTGGACAGCGTCGCCCGCAAGAAACGCCTGATTTGCGGCTCGTCCTCAATGATCAGAACCGTCACCGCTGGCTCAATCTTTTCCTGGCCCATGATATTTCCCGATTGCATGGCATCAACCCGGCTAGCCTAACACATCAGGCGCGCCGGCATCGTCGTCGATCAAGGTCTCGATCTGAGGCGGTGGCAGTCCCAATGGCAGCGTGAAGGTGAAAATCGCACCGCCGCCGGCACGATTGCTCGCCCAGATGCGGCCCCCATGCGCCTCGACAATGCCGCGGCAGATGGTCAACCCCAGGCCCACACCCCGTTCGGCGCCCGCCGACTCGGCCCGGTATTGCTTCGCCCGGTAGAACTTCTCAAAGATACGCTGCTCGTCTCCCGTGGCCAGCCCTGGACCACGATCCATCACATCGACCACGATTTCAGCGCCCACAGGGTCGCGGCTCACGGCACGCGCGCGGACATCGATGGGTGTATCCGGCGGCGTGTATTTGACCGCGTTCTCCAACAGATTGATCAACACTTGTTCGATGAGCGCTCCGTCCAGCGGAACCAGCGGCAAGTTGTCCGGCACATCGGTGTTGACGTGCCGGTCCAACAACTGTTTGTCCATGCGGGTGAGCGCTGCGCCAATCACCTCTTCGATCAGTTGCCATTCCCGGCTCACCTGCACCGTGCCGGACTCGATGCGCGTCATATCGAGCAGGTTGCGCACCAGCCGATTGAGCCGGCCGGCTTCATCGTAAATGGACTGGATGAGATCGCGTTGCGTCGTGGCGTCGAGCGTGTTGGCGCTGTCCGCGCTATCCGCGCTGTCCAGCAGCGTGCTGGCGGCGCCGGTGATGGCGGTGAGCGGAGTGCGCAGATCATGCGAGACGGAACTGAGCAGTGAATTGCGCAATCGTTCCGTCTCGACCTGCACCTGTGCCTGTTGCGCCTCGCGCGCCAAATGCGCGCGTTCAATCGCCAGCGCCGCCTGGTTGGCGAAGACTTCCAGCAAGTGCAGTTGCTCGGGCGGCAACACATGCCCGGTACCGTCCGGGCGCAATCCAAGCACCCCCACCGTTCCGCGCGACGCGATCAACGGCAGGTACATGGCCTGTGCATGTGGGAAGTTGCCGGTGCCCAACCCGGCCAGGCGTTGGTGTTCTGATGCCCATTGTGCGACCTTTGCTTCTGCGGCGTCGAAGGCGGACACCAGTTGTTCGTCGCCGGCGACTTCCAGGCGGCCTGCCGGGTCAGGCAACAGGATGACCACCTGGCTTGCGAAAACGTCCCCGATATGTTGGGTAGATACGCGCAATAGGGCCTCAATCTCCATACGATCGGCCAGGTCGCTACTCATCGCGGACAGCGCAGCCGCGATCCGTTCACGCCGGCGCGCCAGCTCAGCCTGCTGTTTGATCCGCACCGCCAGGCTGCTGATCACAATGGCGATGGCGACCATCGGGACGAAGGTGAGCAGACTTTCCGCGCCACTGAGCACCGTGGTGAGATAGCGCGGGACGAAGAGGATATTGATCGCCAGGACGGTCAACGCCGATGCCAGAACGGCCGG
>JAMDDR010000026.1:0-2030 GCA_023488685.1 Chloroflexota bacterium
GATCTCAGACACGGCTTTCCCCGCGATGGCCAACAGGACCATCTGCACGCGCCTGTGCGTCCGCGGGTCGTTTGCCGCTCGGTACATCCGCTCCAGCTTCGCTCGCGTGCGCCAGTGCACCTTCCCGCATCGGCACTGCACCTTGCCCTGTGCCAACGGCTTTCGTTGTATGCTATACCGTACACGGCAAAACCGCATTTATTTCTTGGTTTCATTTAGCTGTGCGAATTGCCCGAGGTGTGGCTGTCCTTCGGATCGGGTGCACAGTTATCGCGTGCGCCGGCTGCGGGATTTGCCACGTGACGAATTGTCTGTGGTGCTTCACCTGCGCGTGCGGCGCTTCCACTGTGTCAACCCCGCTTGCCCCCGGCACACCTTCGCCGAACAGATACCGGGACTCACCAGCGCACGGGCCCAACGAACCCCACGCCTGACTCGCGCGCTCCGCGCGATTGGCCTCGCGCTGGGTGGGGAAGCCGGGCAACGCCTGGCGCATGCGTTAGCTATGCCGAGTAGCCACGACACTGTGCTACGCATCGTTCGTGCGACACCGCCACTCGATTCGCCCACGCCGCAGGTCATCGGCGTGGATGATTGGGCCATTCGCAAGGCGGTGAGTTACGGGACGATCATTGTGGATCTGGAGACCCGCCGACCCTTCGACCTGCTGCCAGATCGCCAGGCCGACACCCTGCGCGATTGGCTGCGCCAGCACCACGGCATCACGACCATCGCACGGGATCGCTCGATGGAGTACGCGTGGGGCATTCAGGCGGGCGCACCCGATGCGACACAAGTCATCGACCGCTGGCACCTGCTGAAGAACCTGCGCGAGGCGACGGAGCGGCTGTGCAATCGCGTCCGGGGCCAGGTGGATACCCTATGGAGTACCACGCCGCCGCGGGTCTCGGTCTATGCCCAGGCCACCCAGCGCTACACGAATGAGGTCAATGCCAGTCAGGCGGCGCGCGCCAGGCGCCTGCAGCAGTATGAGTACGCCCGCCAGCTCAAGGCGCAGGGCTACAACATCCGCCAGATCGCGCAGCGTGTCCCCCTGGCGATGGGCACCGCCCGCAAGTATTACTACGCCGAGCAGTTCCCCGAGCGCAAGCACCATCGCCGCCACGCTAGTGCCCTCGACCCGTTCGTGGAGTACCTGCAGACGCGGTTCGACCAGGGGTGTAAGAACGCCATGCAACTGTGGCGCGAGATCCGCACGCGCGGCTACACGCGCGGACCCAAGGCAGTCCGGCAATGGGTGCGGCTGCGCCGGGCGCGCCCGGCACCCACGACGCCGTCGGCGCATCGCAGCCTGCACAGCACGGCCACCGCCGCTGTCGCCGACTTGCCTTCAACACGTGCGCTTTCCTGGGTTCTCACGCGCCCGCCCACGGCACTCAGGGATGACGAGCGCGTCATGTTGAGCGTCTTGCGCCAGCATGAGCTCCTCGGCCGGGCCCATGACTTGGTGCAGCGATTCGCGAGCATGATGCGCGAACGGAAAGGGGAACGTCTGGAAGGATGGATTCAAGATGCATTGACATCCGACATCAAGGAGCTGAAGACCTTCGCGGCTGGCTTGCAGCCTGACCAACTGGCAGTGCACGTGGCCATGACTCACCCGTGGAGCAACGGCCCCACGGAAGGTCATGTGAACCGACTGAAGCTGATCAAGCGCCAGATGTACGGCCGCGCCCACTTCGATCTCTTGCGCATCCGCGTGCTCCACGCCTCCCGCAGCACCAAACCTGCATAAGACTCACCAAATGGGGTACGTATCAGTAGAGGCAGCCAGGCGTGATGAAGCCAGATCCGGCAAACACCTGGTGGACCGAAGTAAGGGAATGGGGCGGAATTCTCACGCGTATCTTCAGGAAGTGCCGAATTCATGTACGATATCAATCGGCGATAGTAAGCAAAGGGATCATGGCAACGTCGATGCCTGATCCGTTCAAGGAGCGGCTTTGGCTGCGGAGAGGGAAATGACCGCATCATTCCACAACCAGTATCTCGCTGTACCCCCGTCGGGC
>JAMDDR010000026.1:2040-3836 GCA_023488685.1 Chloroflexota bacterium
TCGGGATGTCTGCGACCGGCTGGCACAGGAAGGGTTTGTGGCCCTCGCGCCGGATATGTTTTCTGGAAAGATCGCCCGAACGGTTGCAGAAGCAGAACGGCTTGCCTCTCAATTCAATGAGGAGCAGGACGTTCCTCCCGTAATCCTGCCCGCCGTGGAGGACTTGCGCAAACACCCAGCCGTCACCGGAAATCGGTTAGGGGCCGTTGGGTTTTCGCTTGGCGCGTATTGGGCGCTGTGGTTAGCTCAGCAGAAACCCGAATGGATCCGGGCCGTCACCGTATTCTATGGCACGAATGGCGGGGGCGGGGACTTTCAGCAGTCCAAAGCGGCCTTCCTCGGTCACTTCGCCGAAACGGATCCGTACGAAACCGTAGAGGTGATCCAGGCCCTGGAGAAGAACCTGCGCGGCGCACACCGCCCCACCAACTTCTATACCTATCCAGGAACCTGCCATTGGTTCTTTGAGAAAGACCGCCCAGATGCTTACAATGCGCCGGCTGCGCAACTCGCGTGGGACCGCACCCTGGCCTTTTTGCATGATCAATTAGAAGGTGGATCCGGCTGAGCGGGTTGGGCGAGGGAAACGTTGCCTGTTATAGGCAGGCACTGAACCTGCGTAAGAACCACTAAATGGGGTACGATCCATCCAGCATTTCGGGTGATACAGTACCGGCTGTCTGTTCAGATGTTGCAGTTGCTGCGACAGAAGTAATATCCCCAATCTGAGAGAAAGCCTGTTGTAATAGGTCTTCAGTAATCTTTCGCACAGGGGATGAGATTTCATCATCACTTGGATCAAAGGCTACACCAGTTGCCGGCAGAGTACCCTGTATTAATCTGCCTAACATATTCCTTCGTCTCTCTATTTCCTGGCTGTCTAAAGTCACCTGCTCAGTTTTGGATACCTCGGGAATAATGACGGAGAGGGGAACAAACTGATTAACGATGATTATGATAAACCTGCCACAACCGAAGCACTCGACCCTTTCCGTGTAGCTTTCGGCCAAAGCTACCAAGTTCATTTTTGTGAAACAGCGCCCACATGTCACGTTGAATAGCGCCACTTTCGCGAGCGTGTGATTGGCTCTTTGCTCAATTATGGGTGCGGTTGTCTGTTCAAACAGCCACCCCCGTACAACTAGGCGATTGTACATATCGGTTCCCCCAAGTTGGATGGGTAAATGCTGCACAACACATCATAACGCTTTTATGCCTATGTGTGAAACGCCGCCAGTTCAATCGGCTTCTTTAGCCAGTTAGCATCATTCGGTATATCTTGGAACCTTATGCATATGGCGAAGGGACTTGAATCGAAGCGCTTGCTCAAATTCCTCCAATTTCCCATTAGATAATACAGTGCCCCTACTGTTCCCGAGGCACCTACGCCTGCGGCGATAAAGATAGTACTCTTGGTTGTCTGATCTATGAGCTTTTCGACAATAGCAATATCATCTGGCTGACCATCTCTTTTGTCGAATGTATCACCTTTACGGGGGCCGCGCTGGACACGGATCACCATTGAACCATGCTCCTCCTCCATCTTGAGAAAGGGTGAACATCTTTCCGTGTAGAGATCACATGCCGAGTCGTAGTATGGACTACTTATTGCGAGAAGATTACCTGTTTTAACTTCATCCCTGTTGTGCGGACTAGCGATGATGACTGGGTAAATAGCGCTTGCAGGCCAACAACTTCGGGGCTAGAACAGCCCTTCCAGGGCACCCGAACCGGGGTGTTGGGAGGGGGAGCCCTTAGCAGGTGTACGGCCCAATTGGGCTATGCCATGGCTAGTA
>JAMDDR010000515.1 GCA_023488685.1 Chloroflexota bacterium
CGCAGCGTGATGACATTGCCCACGTGGTCGTAGTTATAGGCCAGGTTGAGATAGGTACCCGTGGTACTGCCCAACGGGCAAGTGGGGTTAGCCGTCACGCAGACCTGGCGCAGCCGCCCATACGCGAAATTCGGATAGCCGGGCGCGAAGTTATCCAGCCCCCAATAGACGTAGCGTGTCGTCAGCCCATTGCCCGCCGTGATCACGGTCGGCTGCCCCAGCGCGTTGTAGCCCGCGCCGGAGATCAACGGCGTCGTGTTGCCCGCATGCAAACTGGTCAGGCTGACTGGCCGCCCGCCGGCGTCATAGCCCGTACTCACCGCCTCGCTGGTGGGATGGATCGTGGACACCATGCGATCCATCGCATCGTAGGTGTAACGCGTCGTCCACGACCCGATGGCGCCGAGGTTCTTGTCCTCCTGGGTAGCGCGGCCGCGCGCATCATAGCTCCACGCGCTGGTCACATCGGTGAGCTCTGTGTAGTTGTCGATCCAGGAGGTGCCGTTCCCCATCCAGTGATGGAAGCGATAGGTGAGTCCGTTGGGCATGTCGACCAGGGAGTTGCCGCGCTGGGCGGGCTGATCCCGGTTCCAGACTTCAATGGACCCTTTGCCGAACGGCAGGACCTTCAGCCTCAAGACATACCAGGCGCCGACCTCGATGGCGTTGATCAGGTCCGCCGGCGGATAGATCCAGTTGACGCCGTCGGTGGTGTACTGCACGAAGATGCGATTGCCGGTGGCAATGATGCCGAAGCGCACATAGGGCGTGCTGGACGCTTCGAGCATAAAATGCGCATACAGATCTGCGTTGTTGCCGTTCAGTTTGAACTCGAGCTGGACCGACTGGCTCGGCGCGGTCGGCGAGAGCCCGTAGGTCGGCCGGTAGATGCTGCTGTAGCAGCAAACCCCCGTCCATACCCCTGCCGTCTTCATGGCCCCGGCATCGAGGCTGGCGTCCTGGAGGACCCAGGTGTGGGTGTTCAAAGCGTCGAAGGTATCGTTGAGCGTCGTGCTGTGGCTGGCCGCGAACGTCTGGCGGCTGAGGCCGTTCACGCCGGTATCGTAGCCATAGCTGGCGAGCGGGGTGCCCGAACCGTTATTGAGGCGTTGCTCGGTCAGCCGGTGGAGGGGATCGTAGCCGAACCACAGCGTCTGCCCCTGGCCATCCGTCTGGCTGGTCAGGTTGCCCGCCAGGTCGTAGCCGTACGTCCACGCGCGTAGAGTAGGAGCAGAGCGCACCCGCCGCTCTCACGGGCGGCATGTCTCTCCGCTCCTCTCTCCGAACCGGACATGAGAGTTTCCCCTCATCCGGCTCTCCGCGAATGGGTACTACCCGTGCGGCATGGGCGCCCATACGTCGATGTCTGCGCATGGCATATCGCGCAGAGGGTTTGCAGGTTGTCCAACTGATGTGTGCCGCCTTGTCGCCGCGCCTTGAGGTGGTGCACATGCAGTTGGCTCGTGCTGCCACATACAACGCAGCGATGGTTGTCCCGTTCCAGGACTGCCAGGCGTAGTTGTGCCCACGTCGCCTGCTCAATGTCCGTGTGCCCGTCCCAGAAGTGGGGGAAGGCCGTATCGAGTAGGCCGGGGGGGTTCGTAGTCTCCAGGTACGGGTGAGGGTGTTTCCGCTGGTGGTACGCGCGTCTGGGTAAGTCTGTGAGCTGGTACAAGAAGACCATGCCTCCGGCTTCATCTTTCACCCCCAAGTTCCAGCGCTCCGTTCGTCCGCGCTTCTCGCGGCGACGAAAGGTCCTCATGACCCAGCCCGCACCCCGTTTGTGCCGCTTGCGTAGCCACACAAACAGGCGTCGGTTCGCCCAGAAGGTTAGTTTGCTGGCGTCTTGGGTGGCGTTGGCGTATTCATAGTACCGGTTCCAGCCTTGCATCACCCGGTTCAGACTCCGGACCTTGTCCAGCGGGGCTTGATAGAGCGTGTTCCGGCGCGTCATGTCCTTGATCGTGCGCTTGAAGCGTGCGATGCTCTTGTGACTGGGGGTCACCCGCAGCCAGGGGTTGCCCGTCGTGGGCAACTTCCATTCCAGGTGAAACCCCAGGAAGTCAAATCCCTCGGTGACGTGGGTGATGCGCGTCTTCTCCATCGACAATTCGAGTCGGAGCTTGTCCCACAGCACCTGCTTCACCTCGTCACGGATGCGTTCGACTTCCGGTCGTGGCCCATTGCACAGCAGGATGAAGTCATCCGCGTAGCGCGTCAGCAGGCAGTTTCCCACGCCCGCTTGCCGACGCTTGGCCTTCTCTTTCAAGCTGAGCTTCCCGTACTGGTCCCACCACCACTGGTCGAACTCGTGCAGGTAGATGTTGGCTAGCAAGGGGGAGAGGATGCCGCCTTGGGGCGTGCCTTCCGGGGTGTGTTGGAACAGACCCCCTTCCAGGAGACCCGCCTTCAACATCTGCTCGATCAGGCCGTTGATCCGTTCATCTTTCACGCGCCGCCTGACCAGCTTCATCAGGATGGCATGTTGCACGTGGTCGAAGCATCCTTTGATGTCCCCCTCGATGA
Source organism: Chloroflexota bacterium (assembly GCA_023488685.1). Classification (GTDB taxonomy): domain Bacteria; phylum Chloroflexota; class Anaerolineae; order J036; family Brachytrichaceae; genus CAIXPS01. The sequence continues at coordinate 2,527 of JAMDDR010000515.1, forward strand.
CCCACAGGTACTTGTTCTGGGTGGTGATGCGGCTCCGGCAGAGCGCCAGGCAGTCCATGGTGCGCCGCCCTGGGCGGAAGCCGTTGGAGCAATCCAGGAAGTCGCTCTCCCAGATGGGCTCCAGCAGCATCTTCAGTTCCATCTGGACGACGCGGTCTTTCAGCGTGGGGATCCCCAGGGGCCGTTGCTTCCCATTGGCCTTGGGGATCCAGTGGCGGCGTACCGGTCGTGCCCGGTAGGTTCCGTTGTGCAGTTCCTGCCGCAGTCCCTCGATGAACGCCGTTTGCGCCTTGGCATCGCTCAGGTGTTTCCGGCTGAGGCCGTCGATCCCGGCGGTCCGGCTGCCCGCGTTCCTCAGCACCGCCTGTAACGCTTCCCGTATCCAGTCTGCCTGACAGATCAGATGGTACAAGTCCCCAAACCGATGGTTCGGCTGGGCTTGTGCTTTGCGGGCGAAACTCTCTTGTGTCTTGCGGAGGTCGTTCATACATCTCCAGAACGCTTCCGCGCCGTATGGCGCGAATTCCGCACACTCAAGTCTCTCTCCATTCGTTGCAATCCTTCGCCGTGTGGTGGCCTTTCGCCAGCGCGGACTACTACGATTGCTCCGTCACTCGGCGGTCACGTCAACGTCTGCCCGTCCATCCCGTTGCCGGGCCGACCGCCGAGCTTCCCACGTTCTCGCTGTGGCACTCTGCGCCGAAAGGTAGGCCCCTCCTGTATGCCCGTCCGATGTCGCCTGACATCGTCGTCATCGTCCGCTGGCTGGTATCCTGGCTAGCCATTGTCGGTTTGCCCCACATGGACGGGGCGTTTCGCCTTCGCCCGTGCGACGGCGCGGCTACCCGATGACTTCCGCTCCATCACCATCGTTTCAGAGCGTTGACCCTCTGGGCACTTCTGACAGAGATTCCTTGCGTGGCCCTGTTTCGGCTTAGGCTGGCGGTCTTGGGGTCGTAATGGTGTGCCGCCCCGTGCCGCGTGTTCTTCGGGCTTCAGACTCGCGTTGGCATGCCGCGCGCCTGCCGAATTAGCCTGGTCAGCGTCAGGATGCGCTGACCCCTCTACCGGTTCGTTTGCATCACCTCCTTTATCGGACCATTCGAGTATTGCCACATGGAGCTTCGTGGCGCACCCATGTCCGGGTCGGTCATGCCCGTCTTGCGTCCCAGTGTGTCGTAGCTGATCACCGTCGTGTTGGCCAACGCATCGTACCCGTAGCGGGTGAACCCGAACGTGGTCGCCGTGTTCAGCGTGTTCAGGTCCAGCGTGGGGTACGTGCCCGTGATCTC
>JAMDDR010000217.1 GCA_023488685.1 Chloroflexota bacterium
TTTTCGTCAGATGTGTCGCGTCCGCACCGGATACACCACCGCCATTCGCCCCGATCATGGAGGCGTTCTACCTGCCATCACAGGAGAAAATCGTCCAGGCAGTCAAGTCAATCATGTGACAAACCGGACCACGAAAGCGCGCAATGACGATCGTCATACGCCTTTCGTGCTCAATGAACTATGGCACATCCCATTTTGGTCCCCCCGCTGGGTCAGACGACAGATACCGTTGTATTGTCGATCTGGTACAAGCAGCCGGGCGACCACGTTAGTGAAGGCGAACCGCTCTTCGCCATCGAAACGGATAAGGCGACCCTGGATATCGAAGCACAGGCTTCAGGCGTGCTAGCACGCATCAACGCACAGGCGGGAGAAAGCGTCGCCGTCTTGAGTGAAATCGGAGTGATTGCTGCGCCGGGGGAACTGCTGGATAGTCCAGCAGAGCAACACCCCTCCAAGACCGATCTGGTGGGCAAAGGCGTCGCTATCCCTGACCAGGCAGGGCAGAAGAGGGCAGCCGCCCCGCCGGCAGGCGACCAGTTGCGCCTGGGGCAGGCATTGCAGCGCATATTCATCTCACCACGCGCACGCCGGTTAGCCGAGGCCGAAGGGGTGACGTGGCATACGCTCGCCGGCACCGGCCCGGAAGGAGCCATCGTCGAGCGCGACGTGCGCCAATACCTGGCGACACGTGTCTCGCACGAGCCAGTCCCCACCAGCGCATACCCAGCGCAACGCCAACAGCCAACGAGCGCAGTCGCACCACAACGCGCACCGGGATCTTTTGGCCAACACCTGTCTGCACAGACCGACGCAAGCGCCCTGGTCACCTTGCAGCAACGCCTGGGACAGCGCGGTATCGCCGTGACAAACCGCGATATCCTGTTGTACTTGGCTGGGCGTGCTCTCACGGAATATCCAGCGCTGATGCCCGCGGGGGCAAACGTCGGGTTGGTGCTCATCGCACAGACAGGCGTCGTGGCACCACTGATTCGTGATGTGCACAGGCAGCGATTAGGCTCACTGGCACGCGAGGCAGCCGCCCTGAGCGCAAATGCCCACATAGACACGTTGCACACCGAAGACACTGCGTTACTCCTGGCCGACCTGGGTGAATTCGGCATCGACCTGTTTACACCCACACCCGGTTTGCCCGACGTGCCAACACTTAGCATGGGTCGCATCCACACACAGCGTGGCGGAGAATCGATGTGGCTAAGCCTGACCTACAACCCGGCACACACGAATCCGCTCGACGCCGTGCACTTCTTCCAACGCATCGTGCAGTTGATCGAAGACCCGGACCTGATGTTCGAATAACCCATCCTGGAGGTTGACATGGAAAGCATGACCCCACGCGAGCGCATGATCGTGGCGATGACCAACGGCACCCCAGACCGTGTCCCTGTGGCCCCGGATATCTCCAACATGATCCCGGCCAGGCGCACCGGCAGACCCTTCTGGGATATCTACTTCTTCAACGAGCCACCGTTGTGGCAAGCTTACATCGATGCCGTGAAATACTTCGGCATAGACGGCTGGTTCATTTACGGCGACATGCAATACCAGTGGCCGGGCGAACGCTATGAGGCCATCGAGGACATGCGCAAGACAGACGAGCGCTGGGTGGTGCGCTACCGTGGCCGCATCGATCAGTGCCGGTACAACTACGAGAACACCTACTACATCGCCGATCCTCCCACCACGACGGAGAAGATGCTGAAGGATATTGAAACAGACTGGGAGTTGATCGAGAAATTGTTCGCTCCCCCGGTCGGCTACAACCCATCGCTATTGCGAGCGCAACGCGCCGCGCTCGGTGACCTGGGTGCGTTCGGCCTCGGCATCGGCTACCCCGGCCTGCAGCACTGGTTCAGCTACTTTAACGGTGGGTTGGAGGCGTTGACCTACTGGTACTATGACAAACATGAGCTGATCGAGCGGTTACTATACCTGCACGAGCGCCAGGCAGTGGCACAAATGGAGATGATTCTGAACGAGCGACCGGACTTCGTGCTCCTGGGCGCCTCGGGCACCATCACCATGCAGTCCCCGGCCATGGCACGTGAGTTCGGCCTGCCCACCATCAAAAAGCTGACGGCCATGGCGCGCGCAGCGGGTGTGCCGACCATGCTGCACTCGTGCGGGAAAGAGCGTATCCTGGTGAAGTGGTGCGCCGAGGAAACCGACCTCGGCTGCATCAACCCACTCGAAATTCCGCCCATGGGTGACTGCAACCTGGCGGACCTGAAGCAGAATTTCGGCGCTGATATCGCCCTGATGGGCAACCTTCACACCAGTGAGGTCATGCTGTTGGGCAACCCAAAGGACGTTCAGCGCGAAAGCCTGCGCGCGATCCTGGCGGCGGGACAGAACGGCGGGTTCATCCTATCGACGGGGGATCAATGCGGTCGCGACACATCTGACGAAAACATCTTCACCATGGTGCAAGCGGCGAAGACGTTCGGCCAGTATCCGCTGGATGTGGATCGCATCAAAGCAGAGCTGGCCCTGTTGGAAGACGCTCAGACTCCCGGCGTCTCGGAGACGCCGGGAGTCTAGGTCTGACTAAGACGGCAGCATCGCACGAATGGTATCGAGCGAATCCGCCTCCTGGATCGGTTTGTCATGCCGCCAGCGCAAGATGCGCGGGAACCGCACGGCGATACCCGACTTGTGGCGCGCTGAGCGCTGAATGCCCTCAAAGGCCAGTTCAAAAACCAGGGCCGGGCGTACCGTGCGTACCGGCCCAAACTTTTCCAGCGTGTTCTGGCGCACAAACGCATCCACGTGCCGGATCTCTTCATCGGTGAGTCCAGAATAAGCCTTGGCAAACGGCAATAGCTTGCCGTTGTCCCACACGCCGAAGGTGTAATCGGTATACAGACTCGCGCGGCGTCCATGCCCCAATTGGGCGTAGATCAACACAGCATCCACCGTGTACGGCGCTACTTTCCACTTCCACCAACCACCCACCTGCCGCCCCACACCGTAGACGGAGTCAAGCCGTTTGAGCATCAGCCCTTCTGCATTCTGAGCGCGGCTCTCCCGTCGGGCTGTGACCAACCCCTCCCACGAGCCGGCCTCGACAAGTGGCGATAGCATCAGGCTCCCTTGCGCTCGTGTCTGTGCTACTACCTCCGCCAGGCGTGCACGCCGCCAGCGTAGAGGACGGGAGCGCACATCCTGCCCATCGTCCTCAAGCAAGTCATAAGCGATCAATGTCACCGGCACATCACTCAGGATTTTTGCGGTGAGCGTCTTGCGCCCGATGCGTTTTTGCAGCTCGGCGAACGGCAGTACGCTGCCATTCTTATAAGGCATGATTTCGCCGTCGATGACGGTGCCATCGGGCAAAGCATCTCCGACCGCCGTAATCTCTGGAAACCGTTCGGTGACCAGTTCTTCGCCACGCGACCACACAAACGTTTGGCCCAATCGCCGTATGACCTGTGAGCGAATACCATCCCACTTCCACTCGGCTTGCCAATCCCGCACATCGCCTAAACGTTCCTGCAAAGCAGCAGCCATATCCGGCGGGGACATGGCTGCCGGCACAGAGATGGTTTCGCACATCAGTGTTTCGTCCATCAGTGCTTCGTCCATATCCTCTGCGCCTTCCGCATCGTCTGCGCCACGCGCTACTGCGAGCCTGCCTTCAATGGGATATGCCAGGAAGAAAGGATAAGGTTTGCTGATATCGGCATCCTGTGTGTCTAGCGCCAGCAACTGGCGATAAAACGCCGGAACAGGCTCCCACGCTCCCATCAGGCGGTGCGCTATCGTCGCTTCGTCAACCCCACTCACAGCCGCCAGCGCGCGGACCACCAGCTTGTGCGATACACCGACACGGAACTCGCCGGTGATCAGCTTGTTCCACACAAAGCGCTCACCGCTATCCATCGACCGCCATGCCTTTAATACCGCCTCACGCCGGCCAGCGTCATCCAGGTTGCGCAAAGGCAACAGACATTGCTCGACCCACTCGTGTAAGGCACGATCCTCACGCACAGACGGGTCGTTGGCCGCAGAAGCATTGTCGACCAGCAGCGCCATTGCCTCCGCCAGGTCGCCAACGGCGTGGTAAGACTCGTCGAACAGCCAGTCGGCGATACCGGTGACCTCGATTGTCCAGGCGCGCAACTTGGGCGCCTGCACCAATTGCTTCAGCGTGCGCCCGATCAGGAAGTGGATGGCCCAGGCGGCATCCGCAGGCGGCGCGGCTGCGAAGTAGCTGACCATGGCCTGGACCTTCTCATTGGTCTTGTTGGTCTCGTCGAGCGCGGTGTAAAGCGCGGCGAATGCCTTCATAAACTGCCGGTCTCCCCTGCCACCCCATCATCGTCTTCTGTAGAGTGTTCCAACCCCTCCAACCCTTCCAAACCCTCACCTTCAAAACGCGTCTCAACGCTATGTGCGTCGAGGCCCTGTTCCTGCAACCAGCGCACGACGACGTCGTTATAGCCGTGCGTGACCAGAACGCGCTGTGCGCCACTGTCGTGCACGACACGCATCAGCGCCGGCCAATCGACGTGATCTGACATGACAAAGCCCCGATCCACCGCCCGGCGACGGCGCGCACCGCGCACCCGCATCCAGCCGGATGCAATGGCCGTGGAGGTGTCGCCAAACTTGCGCAGCCATGGTGTCGCTTTGGCTGACGGCGGCGCGATCACCATCGCCCGGCTCCAATCCCGGCGCTGGCGCTCAGTCGCGCTGCTCACGTATTGCGTGGGCGGCAACACCACGCCACTGGCACGGTACACCGCATTGACGCGCTCGATGGCGCCGTGAGTGTAAATCGGACCAAGCGTAGGATCGAGGCTGGCAATCAGCCGTTGCGATTTGCCCAGGGCATAGCCCAGGATAACACTCACCTTCCCTGTTTCCTGATTCGCCCGCCACCAGGCGTGAATATCGTCGATAACCTGCTGGGGCGCAGGCCAACGGTAGATCGGTAACCCAAAGGTGGATTCTGTAATCAGTGTGTGACACCGCAGCGGTTCAAAAGGCGCGCACGTTGGATCGGGGTCGGTCTTGTAATCGCCTGTGACCACCCACACCTCACCGTGGTGCTCGACTCGCACCTGTGCGGCGCCAAGGATGTGGCCGGAAGGGTGCAGCGACACGTGCACACCATTGACGTCGATCACTTCCCCGTACGGTAACGCCTTCACCCGCCCGCCAGAGACACACGCACGTAGCAGGCGCTCGCCTTCGCGCGAGGTCAGATAGGCAGCGCTCCCTGCTCGCAGATGGTCGCTATGGGCGTGAGTGATTACCGCACGCGGCACACTCCCCCATGGGTCGATATGGAAATCGCCAGCCGCACAGTAGAGCCCATGCTCACTCAGTTGAAGCAGCGCTGGTCTACTCATTCCCCCAACCCCCCAGCACCCTGTACCCAAAGCCTGCCTTCATCTCACGCATAATTGTAATGCGGCCATTCATGGATAATGCACCCCAAATAGTCTGGGGGTAACGAAAAGATGCAGTTTGACGCATTGCGCGAGGCGCATCCGCGCCCACAATTCACACGCGAGCAGTGGATCGATTTGAACGGCCCGTGGTCCTTCGCTTATGATGACGCGGACGCCGGCCTGGCACAAACCTGGATGCACAAACCAGAAGTATTTGATCGAACCATCATCGTTCCCTTCCCACCCGAGTCACGCGCCAGCGGCATTGCCGACCCTGCCCCACATCCGGTGGTGTGGTACCGCCGTGTGGCACAGATAGCGCCACAACATCGCGACAAACGACTGCTGTTGCATTTTGGCGCCGTTGATTACCGCGCCCTGGTGTGGGTCAACGGGCAACTGGTCGCGCAACACGAGGGTGGCCACACGCCGTTCAGCGCCGACATTACCAAGGCGCTGCGACATGACGGCGGCGAACAGATCATCGTCGTGCGCGCCGAAGATTTGCCGCGCGACCTGGCCCAACCGCGCGGCAAACAGGAGTGGCGCAACCGTCCACACTCCATCTGGTATCACCGCACCACCGGCATCTGGCAGCCAGTGTGGTTGGAGCCAGTTGCAGACGTACACATTTCCGAACTGCGCTGGACGCCAGAAGCGGATCGTGGTCTCCTGCGATTGCATGTGAAGCTCAACCGGCAGCCCGATCACCCATTACAGGTTCGCGTGCGATTATGGCTCAGAGACCGGCTGATGACCGACGACACATACATGATACAGACTGCCGAACTGCAGCGCGAGATATTCATTGAGGCAACGGATCTCAACCGCCCGCTCCAGTTGTTATGGTCCCCCAAATACCCCAACCTGATCGAAGCTGCGTTGACGCTGTACGATGGGGAGACGGCAATCGACGATGTGCAGAGCTACGCCGGGCTACGCAGCGCCAGCTATGCCAGTGGCCGCTTCCTGCTTAATGGCCTGCCCTACTATCTGCGCCTGGTACTGGAACAGGGCTACTGGCCGGAGTCGCATCTGGCCGCACCGAGCGCGGCCGCGTTACGGCGTGAGGCGGAACTGGTCAAAGAGCTCGGCTTCAACGGGGTGCGCATCCACCAGAAGGTGGAAGACCCGCGCTTCCTGTACTGGTGCGACCGGATCGGCCTGTTGGTATGGGGGGAGATGGCAAATGCCTACGTGTTCACGAACACAGCAATCGAACGCCTGACACGCGAGTGGCTTGAGGTGCTCAACCGCGACTACAATCACCCTTGTATTGTGACCTGGGTGCCAATCAACGAGAGCTGGGGCGTGCCGAGTCTGGCCCGTGACACCGCACAACAATCTTTTGTGCGCGCCCTGTACTACCTGACCCATGCGCTCGACCACACCCGCCCGGTGATCGGCAACGACGGCTGGGAGCACGTGGCAAGTGACGTGTGGGGAATTCACGATTATGCGCTCGACGGCGCGACCCTGCGCGAACGCTATGGCACGCCAGAGGCACTGGAGCAAACCATCCGTACGGTGCAACCACATTACCGTAGCATCCTCATCTCAGGTCAGGTGTGGCGGGGTGAACCGGTCATTCTGACCGAGTGCGGTGGCATCAGCTACGCCCCCCAGGCCGGGCAACCCTGGCATGGCTACGGCACTGTCACTACGGCTGAGGAGTATCTCGAAAAGTACAATGAGCTGATGCTGGCCGTCCTGGATAGCCCAACCATTGCCGGCTTCTGTTACACCCAGTTGACGGATACTGAACAGGAATCCAACGGCCTGCTCGACGCAAACCGTACACCTAAGTTGGCAACAGAGGCGTTGCGCGCCATAAACATGCGCTACTCCAAAGCGGTCCCAGGCGATCAATTGACAAATGCCCAACTGGCTACCGGGTCAGTCGATACCATATCCTAAAGTCTATGGAGCAAATTGCGAATCCGTCTCATCCATCACAGATGTCCAATGGAAGTGCCGCAACGTGGTCTTCTGAGCTCGACGCATTCTTGAAACAACTGCGTTCCGACTCGCTGCTGTTCGCACTCATTGGGTTGTGTGTCGCCGCCATCCTCGTCGGCGGCACCGCCTGGCTGTCAGACCCTGCCATCGGCGCATCCGCCGGCGCGGTCATCCTGGCGCTGGCGCTGACCATTGCGATCCTAACCACGAAAAGCTACCCGGTTGCGGCATGGCTTTTCGTCACAGGTGCAGCAGCCATTTGCTATGGTGTGGCGACACTTGGGAAAACCCCGATTGCGCTCTGCTTGCTGGCGTTGCCGGCCGGACTGGCGATGCTGATGATCAGCCGCATGGCGGGGTTTGCCGTGGCCGGATTCAATACGGCCATCCTGCTGCTCTCACCGACCTCTTTACTGCCGGCACCGGCTGATCTCCGTGTGATCTCAATCGTGACCATGTGGGGCACACTCGGTCTGATCTGGTTGACATTGCGTCCCCTGATCGCCGCAGTCAACTGGGCGTGGTATGGTTACGAGCGCAGCACGACGCTGCTCGGTCAGGCGCAGGACTATCAGGTGCAGCTTCAACAAGCGTTGGAAGACCTCACTTCCGCCAACCTGCAGTTGAACCGCCTGAACCAACAGGCACAGGCGCTACGGCAGGCTGCCGAAGACGAGCGCCACGTGAAAGAACGCTTCGTTGCCAATGTCAGCCATGAGTTGCGCACACCACTGAACATGATCATCGGCTTTTGCGAGATGATTACGCAGTCACCCGAAACATATGAAGGCGAAATTCCACCTACCCTATTGGCCGACCTGGCGGTTGTACTGCGCAATAGCCAGCATCTATCGGGCCTGATCGACGATGTGCTGGATCTCAGCCAGGTTGAGGCAGGGCAGGCAGCGCTCACGAAAGAGCGCGTCTCGCTATCCCAGGTCATCGACGCCGCAAGTATCGCCGTGCGTCCCCTCTACACCTCAAAAGGGTTGGAGCTCGTAACCATCCTGCCCGACGACCTTCCACTCGTCTTCTGCGATCGTCTGCGCATCCGTGAAGTGCTGTTGAACCTGCTGAGCAATGCCGGCCGGTTCACCGAGCATGGCGGCGTACAGGTGAAAGCATGGCAGGAAGAAGGCGATGTGGTCATCAGCGTTGCCGATACGGGACCGGGTATCGCGCAAGATAATATTGAGCGCTTGTTTCAACCCTTCCAACAGGCAGACGGCAGCATCCGGGTACGTTATGGCGGCACTGGCTTGGGGTTGGCCATCAGCAAAGGGTTTGTCGAATTGCATGGCGGCAAGATGTGGGTCGAAAGCGAGGTGGGACGCGGCGCGACCTTCTCCTTCCGATTGCCCATCAATCCGCCGGCGCCGTTGCAGAGTGGCGTGTTGCGCTGGTTCAGTCCCCACCAATCGTTCGTGGAACGCACACATCCATCCAGGTTAGCGCCGCCAGTCACACGCCCACGCGTCGTGGTGGTGGAGACAAACGGAACGATGCAGCGATTGCTCGGGCGCTATCTCGATAATGTCGACGTTGTTTCTGCACCTACCGTGCAGGAAGCCGCCCAGCAGTTGGCGCAATCACCTGCACAGGCACTCATCGTCAATGACGCGCCGATCGACAGCCAACTGCAACGACTGCGTGAGTGCTCGGTGCCACCAGAAGGCATTCCTGCCATCATCTGCTCCATCCCAGGCACAGGTCAGGCCGCCGGCTCACTGGGAGCGAACGAATACCTGGTAAAACCAATCTCCCGCGAAGCGCTGCTAAGCGCTTTGGACCGTCTGGCGCCCGCCGCAAGATCCATCCTGGTGATTGACGACGAACCGGATGCGCTGCAACTCTTTGGCCGCATGTTGTCATCGTCGGAGCGCAGTTACCGCGTGGTGCGGGCATCGGACGGGCGCCAGGGACTGGCGCTGATGCAGCAGGACCCACCGGACGCGATATTGCTTGACCTCATCATGCCTGAAATGGATGGCTTCCAGTTGCTGGCTGCCAAAAGTCAGGCCCCTCAATTGCGCGATATCCCAGTCATACTGATCTCTGCCCAGGATCCATTTGGCCAACCCATCATGAGTAAGGCGCTGGCCGTCACATGTAAAGACGGCCTGTCCATGTCCCAGGTGCTGGCTTGTATAGAAGCCCTTACAGCGATTTTGGCGCGAGTGATGCCGCCTGCCGATCCAACGCCCCTAGCAGTACCTCCCGGCTGATAGGTTTGCGCAGGAATCCGGCAGCACCCAGGGTGAGTGCCAGTTGCTCGTGCGGCAAAATGGTACACACAATGATCCGTGCGAAACGTGTGCGCGGATGTTCACGCAGACGTCCCAGCAGTTCCCAATCGTCAACGCCGGGCATCATCACGTCGAGGACGATGAGTGGCGGGGCCAGTGTCTCCGCAACAGCCAGAGCCTGGTCCGGATCTCGGACGCCGACAAAGCGGTAGTGCGTGCCGGACAGGTAACGCTGCAATAGCCGCAGCGTGTCCGCGTTATCGTCGATCACAAGCACAGGTAGTTGATCTGCAATGGGTAGTGTGATGGCAGCCGCGAATACCTGCCCCAGTTGCGCCGGCAATTCGTCGATGGTGCTGCCGAACAAACTGGCAAACTGCCGGGCCATATTCACGTATTCTGTAATGTCCACTTGTGTCGCGTGAGCGGGGTCAATGCTGCCACAAGCTTGCACATAGAGATGCACCGACTTCGGATCGGCGCGTGCAGATACCCTGAGTCGTCCACCAGGAACGGTGCGCGCCGCCGCCAGGAGCAGATTCACCAGCGCCTGACGCATGGCTGGCAACTGGCCGGACACCGATGGGAGATCCTCTGGCACACGCTGTTCAGTCTGTACGCCAGCGCTCTGCAGCAAAGGCCAGGCCGTCTTCAAGGCGGCAGAGAGAATGGATGTGACCTCCGTTACCGTACTGGGCACGGACTCGCGTAACCATTCCAGTTCCTGCTCTAGCCCACTCGCAATGGATGGTTGTGATACAGACTCACCAGCGCCGGACGATGTTACAGCGGTGATTGCATCAGCATGTGAGGCGATATCATAACGTTGCCATAACTGGTCCGCGAGTGCTTGTTCGGCGATACGCATCAACCGCCGCAACTGGCGCACACTCAGCCCCAGGTTTGATGCGACGCTCACCTGGCTCGACTGTTCCAGGTAGCAATAGGTCAGCACGTGGTAGATACGCCAGGCATCCGAGTGCGGGGGGATGTGTAAATCCGGTTTCAACGCCCGGATATTTTCGGTCAGGATTTGCTGCAGTGCTGCCACAGGATTGTGCCGGTCTGACAGCCCAAACACGTCCAACAGTGGGCTTTTGCGCAACTGCGCCGTGACATAGAGGTAATGCAGCGCCTGTCGCAACTCATGCAGAAACGCGTCATGTAGCGAGCCGTTTGTCATGTCCGCCTGGTGTCCTTCGCGTGTCCGAATCCGCGTGTCAGCGCGGTAGAACGTCCGTATTATAGGATCGTCGGGTGGTATCTCTCACCATAGGCATGCCATCCATATGTATGAGGTACACCCCCCGACACGTAACTCAACCACGAGGTAGCTAATGCTCGAACTGACTCGCTCAAAGCCGATCCAGCCCATCGGCGAAAAGCCCGGCCAGCAATCAGTGTGGACACGCTGGCGGAAGCGTTTGCGAAAAAACGCAACCCGTTTGCTCATGGCAGCACCCGCAGTCATCTGGATTTTCTTGTTTTCTTATATCCCCATGTTCGGCCTCGTCATTGCCTTCCAGGATTACCGCTTTGATAAAGGCATCTTCGGCAGCACGTGGGTGGGTCTGCAGAACTTCCGGTTCCTGGTATCCACGGAAGACGGCTTCCGGATGACCTTCAACACACTTTTCATGAACGGGCTGTTCATCATCACCAACACCGTCGCCTCGATCACGGTGGCCATTCTGCTCTACCGCATACAGCGCCGTTTCGTGACACGCTTCTACCAGGCCACGATGTTCTTTCCATATTTCATCTCGTGGGTCATCGTGCAAGCCTTCGTGTTTGCATTGTTGAACTCAGACACGGGTTTGATCAACCAACAGTTGACCCGCATGGGTGCAGACCCCGTACAGTGGTATTCCTCTCCCGAACACTGGCGGTGGATACTGACAGTGGCGAACCTGTGGAAGAGCGTCGGGTTCTGGAGCATCGTCTATTTCGCGGGCATGATGGCCATCAGCCCGGAGCTCTATGAAGCAGCACAGGTGGACGGCGCGAACGGTTGGCAGCAAACGCTTTATATCACCCTGCCGCTGCTCGTCCCACTCGTCATCATTAACGTACTCCTGTCGATCGGCCGCATCTTCTACGCCGACTTCGGCCTCTTCTACATCGTGACACGCGACCAGGGTCTGCTTTATAAGACGACCGACGTCATTGACACCTACGTATTCCGTGGGCTACAGCGCACAGGCAAGATCGGAATGGCATCGGCCGCTGGCTTTTACCAGGCAGTGGTCGGCTTTGTGCTGGTGTTCCTGTCAAACTGGATCGTCCGGCGCATCGACCCGGATCGGTCACTGTTCTAAGCACTCTCCCGCAACAATCTCATACCGAGGGGTACAGCATGATTCGCGCACATTCCAGTTGGAGCTACAAAGCCAAAGGGTTTCTTGGCGAAGGGTTCATTCACGTCATTCTGGCGTTGATCGGCCTGCTCTGCGTGTTGCCATTGATTTTCACGGTGTCCGCATCCTTCTCGGAGGAAAAGGACATCGCCCTGTACGGCTACGCGTTGATCCCGCGGAGCTTCACCACCTTCGCCTATGATTACCTGCTCAGGGTTCCCGGCCAAATCCTACGCGCGTACGGCGTCACGTCTTTTATCACAGCGGTCGGCTCTGGGCTGGGTTTGCTGATGATGTCCCTGGTCGCCTACGTCATCTCGCGACCGGATTTTCCGTTCCGCAAACAACTATCCTTCTACATCTTTTTCACCTTGCTCTTTAATGGCGGGCTGGTGCCGTGGTACATCTGGCTGACCCAGGGGCTCCATCTCAAGGACTCCGTCTGGGCACTGATCCTGCCTTACCTGGTCGTGCCGTGGTACGTACTGCTGCTGCGCACTTACTTCGCTAGCCTGCCACAGGAGCTGCTGGATGCCGCGCTCATCGACGGTGCCGGGGAGTGGCGCATCTTTTTCAAGATCGTGTTGCCTCTGTCCACCTCGTCACTCGCCACAGTGGGTCTTTTCCTGGTCCTCATGTACTGGAACGACTGGTGGCTGGCAATGCTCTATATCGATAACCACAATCTTGAGCCGTTGCAGTACATGCTGTATCGCATCTTAACCAATATCAGGGCAATGGAAGCCAGCCCACAGGCAACTGGCATGACACCACCCGTATGGACAGTGCGCATGGCAATGGCCGTTCTGGCGACCGGTCCGGCTGCGCTGGTGTTCCTGCTGGTGCAGCGTTATTTCATTCGTGGTGTCACGATCGGGGCGTTGAAATGACTATCCACCCATAACAATCAGCAAAAGGAGGTAACTCTCAGGGATTGTCAATCCATACACCTGCGTGTCACACCTAAACCAGCATGTTCTCATGCACTTTGGATGTTTCCCACGTCACAACGACACAACGATAGGAGGAATGAAAATGTCTCAATCACTAAGTCGCCGCCAGTTCATCAAGTTGGCTGGCACAGCAGCGTCTGGTGCTGTCCTCGCCGCCTGTACAGGCGCGGTCCCACCATCATCTTCGACCACTGCGCCTACCAGCGCCTCGAAAACAGAGGCAACCACAGCCCCAGAAACCGCCCCTACGACCGCACCGGCAGAGCTGCCAGAGGTGGAGTTGAATTACTACTTCCTGGCATGGGGACCCATGCAGGACGCGCAGTTCGTCGCCGACGAGATGAGCAAGATCACGTTGGAGCAGATAAAGGCCAGGGTCAAATTGACGCCCATGGACTGGAGCGCCTTCAACGAGAAGCTGCAACTGGCACTTGCCGCCGGTGAGGCGATCGACCTCATGTTTACGTGCACCTGGGCCAACAACTTCTACGCCAACGTTAGCAATGGCAACCTGCTGCCTTTGGATGACCTGCTGCCACAGTATGCGCCAAAGTATTGGGCCAGCATCAAGCCGGATATCTGGAACGCCGGTCGCGTCAAGAGCAAGCTTTATGGCGCAATCAACGAACAAATATGGGCCAGTATCCTCGGTTTCGACGTTCGCAAGGATATCGTCGAGAAGTATAAGTGGGACGTCAGCAAACTGAAATCGTTCGAGGATTACATTCCGTTCTTCGACGCCATCAAGAAGGATCAATCCTCGACCGGTATGTGGCCCACCGGGTGGTTTGCGCCGGATGAGAAGCAAACCTGGTGGCCCTCCTACTGGGGGTATGACGATCTGGGACTCGCCACTGGCACTCAGCCTTACGTATCGCTCAAGTACGACGATCCCAGCCTCAAAGCGAGCTTCTGTGTGGAGGTACCGGAATACAAGACGGCCATCGATCTCGCACGCACGTACTACACCGCAGGATACTTGCCATCTGAACCGACCTCAGGGGAGGATTTTGTAGCGAATATGAAAGCCGGCAAGTACGCTTGTGTACCGATCAACAGTGCCAAACCTGGCCGCGCATCGGAAGACAAGGCCAAGTATGGCTTCGACTTCGTCAGCGTGCCGATGACGCCAAATGCGCCACCGATCATCGGCACCGGCAGTGTCGCCGCCACCATGAACGGCATCGCCCGCACGTGCAAGAATCCTGAGCGTGCTGCGATGTTGCTCGAGTTGCTCAACACGAACGTCGATCTCTACACCTTGATCTGCAAAGGCATCGAGGGAACGCACTGGGTTTGGCAGGATAAGAGCAAGAAGGTGATTGGCTTCCCTGAAGGCGTAACTGCCGAGAAGAGCACTTACAACCCCAACACCGACTGGATGTTCGGCAACCAGTTCAACGCTCCGTTCGTTACCATGGAACAGGCTGAGGATGACGTGTGGAACGCCACACGCGAGTTGAACGAGAGCGCTGCTGTGTCGGCGGCCATGGGCTTTGCTTTTGTTCAGGATCCGGTCACTACTGAAATCTCTCAGATCGCAACGGTGAATGCCGAAGTGGGTGTTCCCCTATCACAAGGACGTGTGGACCCCGAGAAGACGATGCCCGAATACCTGAAGAAGCTGAAGGACGCAGGCGGCGAGAAATTCCTCACGGAACTTCAGAATCAACTGGACGAGTGGAAGAAATCCCAAAAGTAAATACGCCGCCAGAGCCACGTGGCTGAGACTTGCAGGATGAGCGAGAGGGGATGCTCATCCTGCTTTTTTACGTCTCGCACGCAACAAAAGCTGCGCCATGCCAATTCACAGGTTTCAGCGGGATGCCTACAATAGTGCGAGAGCCAATGAATTACCCACTCAACCTGTACCAAGGATGATGGATCATGACGAAGCAACAACAAAAAATCGTCTCCCTGGCTTTCAAGCCGGATATGCAAGAGGCTGCGCGTCGTTGGGAAGCGTTCTATGCCGGCGACATCATCGACCGCCCGATTGTGTGCGTGACCGCCCCGCGCGATGGCATACAGGTGCCAGCGGCCAGCAATTACTTTGACCGGGTGCACGGTGATATCGATGTGCTCATCGACCGGGCATTAGCCGGCGCCAGTGCCACTTACTGGGGAGGTGAGGCCATCCCCGCATACATGCCCAGCTTTGGCCCTGACGAGATCGCCGTCTTCTGCGGCGCCAGGCTGGAGTGGAGCCGGGATTCCGGTGATACCAACTGGTCTGTACCCCTCGTACGTGATTGGCAGAAGGCGCTTCCGCTCACACTCAAGGAGGATCACCCGCTCTGGCAGCGTATGCTTGAGCTCTATCGCCGTTCGGCACAGCGTATGGCCGGCAAGATGCTGCTGATGCCATTGGATCTGCACACCAATATGGACTTGTTATCAGCGCTGCGCGGGCCGCAACGATTGTGTCTCGACCTGATCGAACAACCTGCCATGATCGATCAGGCCATGCAAGATGCACGAGCGATCTTCCCACAGGTATGGAAAGCGATCAGCGCGGCTGGACGCATGGACGAACACGGCTATTGCCACGTGATCTACTCGATGAAGGGCGCGGCATTCCTGCAGTGCGATTTCGCCGCGCTGATCAGTCCAGCCATGTTCCAGCGTTGGGTGCTGCCCGCATTGGAGGAAGAAGCCGAGATCGTCAAGCACGTGGTCTATCATTGGGATGGCCCCAGCGCGCTGGTACACACCGACTTGCTCTTGCAAAGTCGAGGACTGCACACGCTGTCGTTTGTGCCCGGTGATGGCAACGGCACACACCTGGATTTCCTGCCCCTCCTGAAGCGCGTGCAAGCGGGAGGAAAAGCGGTGCACGTGTGGGGCACCCCTGAGGAGATGAAACTGTTACATCGCGAACTGGAGCCGGAAAAGGTGATCTATTGCACGACAACCAGTAGTCAAGCGGAAGCCGACGCTCTCTTGGACTGGTTCGTCAAGCACACGTGAATCCAAATGAATCATCGCGAACGTCTGCTCACCGTTATCCGAGGTGGTGTCCTAGACTGCGTGCCAGTTGCGCCCGACTTCTCGAACATGATCCCCGCGCGGCTGACCGGCAAACCCTTCTGGCAGCTCTACTTGTACAACGATCCACCCATATGGGAAGCCTACATCGCGTGCGCCAAATACTTCGACACTGACGCGGTCATGGATGGGTATTTTCCACTGTCATTCCCCTTCGAGGACCACACCGGCCCTGAGTGGGAGCGTTTCATCGTGTTTCGTAACCCCGAGCGTGTCGTCACCCAGCGCGCCTACACAGAGAACCATCGGCGCGTGTGGGAACCGGCCGTCGACGTGTACTATGTGGCAGACCCGCCGACGATGGGCGTGCGACCGGCCAAGATTGGGCTACCGGACATACCCTCACATTACGAACCGCTCGAAGGGGTAAAACCAGTGGACACCAGCCCCGCAGGGCTAAAGCGCGTCAAGCAAATGATGGGGGATCAAGGCTTAGTCGGCGTCTTCGTCGCTTCGACGTGTGCGCTGGGCAACGAGGCGTCCATCTTTAACTATTATGATCATCCTGAATTGCACGAGCAATGGGCGGCCGAGCGCACAGCCACTGCGGAACGCCGCTTCCGCTACGTCATGTCACTGGATGTCAAACCAGATTTCCTGTGCGTCGGAGGTTCCGGCACACTGGTCTTCCAGACACCGCGAATCTTCCGGCAACTGGCGCTCCCGGCCGTGAAGCGCGTCATCGAGCTTGCCTCAGCAGCCGGCATGCCCACACACATTCACTCGTGCGGACCAGAAAAGGAACTGGTCAAGATCATGGCCGAGGAGACTGACCTCACCATCATCGACCCGCTCGAAATCCCGCCCATGGGCAATTGCGACTTGGCCGAGCTCAAACGTCTCTACGGCCAGAAACTCGTTCTCAAAGGCAATCTACATACCACCGATGTCATGTTGCGCGGCAGTGTGCCGGATGTGATCGCCGCATCCAAGCGCGCCATCGATGCTGCAGCAGCAGGCGGGCGGTTCATCCTGTCCACCGGCGACCAATGTGGACGCGACACCCCTGACGGGAACATCCGTGCCATGGTCGATACAGCCCGTACCTATGGCCGATATTCACGTGCTGCGTGGGCGTGAAACATTGCCCGCCGGCGCACACACGCAACTCGTGGGGCGCTCCGGTGATTTCGTGGTCTATCTGCACACAGAAGAGTAAAACTCACAAGCAATGGACGAGGTTAATCGATGATACAGAATCAAATCTATTCAGTTGAAGAAGTAAAGCGCGCCGTGCAGGCAACACAGGAAGGCCTGCAAGCGTTTATCGCTTCGCGATACGGGCTATCGATGCACTGGGGGCTTTATTCACTCAACGGCCGTGGTGAGTGGGTCTACTTCACCGAACGCATTCCGTGGGATGCTTATCGCACACGCCTGGGTGAGTTCAATCCTACGCGCTTCAACGCCGAAGAATGGGCGGACCTGATGCTGGAGAGTGGACAGAAGTTCCTGCTGCTTACCAGCAAACACCACGATGGTTTTTGTTTGTGGGACACAGCGCTGACCCACTGGAAAATCACTAACACGCCATTTAAACGTGACGTCATCGCTGAGTTAGCCAGGGCACTGCGCGACCGCGGTCTCAAACTGCACTTTTACTATTCGTTGCTGGACTGGACGCATCCCGCTTATCGTAAGGACTGGCCGGCATATGTTGCTTACTATCAGGGCCAGTTGCGTGAACTGTTGACCAACTATGGCGAGATTGGGGGCATCCTCTTCGACGGCTATTGGCCGCGCGCCGGATTCGAGGGTGACGAATTGGAATACTTCCCCCCACGCGGCGCATGGGATCTGGAAGGCACGTACAACCTGATCCATCAACTCCAGCCCCATGCCGTGATCACCAACAACACACACGTGCTGCCATTGCCTGGCGAAGACTACCAGGTGTGGGAACTGGACATGCCAGGCGAGAATACCATCGGGTTCAACACAACGGAGGTGGGCGACAAGGCAAAAGCGGTGTGGTGGAATTTGAACACCGGCTGGGCCTATGCGCCGCGCCTGCACCGGGTAAAGCCCGCCGAGACGATTATTCAGGCGTTGCATAAATCACTCAGCCGGGAAGCCGTATTCATGCTGAATATTAGCCCGCGACCGTTTGGCGACATCCATCCTGAAGAGCAGCAGGTGTTGCGCCAGATCGGGCAACTCATCCGCACTCAGGCTATTCTGGATTAGCATACTTATGACGGAAGTGCTACACATTCCCGACGACATCCCCGACGATTTTCCTCACTTCCTCGTGCCGGGACATGAGGACGATATGGCTGCACTACGCATGCTCTTCTGGAAGCACTTTCTTCCAGACGGTCCCGCCTGGGATGACTGGCTCAATGGTCCGGACTTGTTTCCGCGTTACCCAATCCTGCCTTCTGGACCGAAGACGACACTGTGGGATGAGTGGCTGTGCGCCTCGATGCTGTGGCCGGCAGTCGAATCAAACGGCATTCGTGAGCGCATGCAGGCGCGTTGGCGCGAGTCATTGGGCACGCGCGCAATGGACAGCGCGGGCTATGTCACCACCAACAACGGCGCATCCTATGCTCACCTGCTCGGTTGGCCCTTCCCCGCATGGTCGCACGGCAGCGGTGGATATGGCTGGCACTTTTCGTTCAAGGGGCAACTGGGCGAGTTAGGCACGCCCAACGGCATGGCCTACCGGCCACCGCGATTGTGCAACCAGGACGGCTGGCAACTCAACGGCGCCTCAGACCAGGGTATCGATGGTAGCGGCTGGCATCTTACGCTGACCGGGTCTGATGCCACGGC
>JAMDDR010000590.1 GCA_023488685.1 Chloroflexota bacterium
ATGGAAGACTTGCAGCCCTTCCGCACCGACTGTGGCAACCACCTTATAAATGCCGTTATCAATCGTGCCGGCGCGTGGCACCTGTACCGGCTCGGGCGTCTGGGGCGTTTGCGTCCCTTCCACCCAGGCCAGCGTCAGCACCTTCCAGCCCATTGGCGGCAGTTGCAGCCGCGTGACCACCTTCTTGCGCCACGGGAATTCCGTCATGGCGGTGTTGTCGGGCGGCACAACCTGCATCGGCAGCTTGCGCCCGGCCTGGTCGCGCAACTCCACCGGCAATTCATCGGAGCGGTTGCGATAGGCCCAAATCGGGCGGTAGTCCAGCATGCCTTCCACCTCGACCGGGCCGTCATACTCGGTTGGATGCGGATTCCACGCCAGCACAGCCACCGGGCCAGGGTGGTCGCCCTTGGGCAGCTTCACCGAGGTATCGATGCGCGCCGCCAGGGCCAATAAGGCATCGTTCTCAACTTTCTGTGCCTGGTGATACGCCCCGCCCAGCCACGCGATTTCGTCCTCCACCGCACGCTCGACGACTGTGCCGGGCAGGATGTCATGGAATGAGTTGAAAGCCAGGCTCTTCCAGGCGTCCTCCAAGGGCTTGTCATTGGGCTGGCTCAGCGCTGCACGAATGGCCGTATCGGCGCGCTCGGCGCGGAACACACCGGCCTCGGTCTTTCGATAGAAGTACTTCAGCCTGGCGACGGAGGCATAACAACCACGCAGACAGAAATTGAGTTCGCCACGCTGCGTGGGCAGTAAATCATCACCTTTTTCCGCCACTTCCTCCAATCCCCCGTCGAGCAGCCGGTGCAAGCCCGAGAATACCACCTCGACTTCGGGATGCTGTTGCGCCCAGGCGCGGATATCGGCGATGCTGCGCCGCGATGGGCCGCCGCCGTGATTGCCCAACCCGTAGAAAACGCCCACGTTGCGCAGGTCACATTGCTGCGCAGCCGCCAGCAGGCCGTCCAGCCGGGCCGGCATCTCGTCGCGCTCGTTGCCGTACCAACCCATCGGTGGACGATAGGCCAGCACACGCGAGCCACCACTCCCCTGCCACCAGAACGCCGGCTTGGCAATCGGCAGGATGTCTGGTCCGGGGCGCGTGAAGGCGATGCCCATGATGCTCGATGCAGCCAGCACTTCCGGCAAGCCAGCGCTGTGGCCGAATGAGTCCGCCGCCCAGGCGGCACGCACACGCCGCCCAAAGCGTGACTCGAAATACTCCTGGGATTGCATGAAGTGGCGCAGGAACACTTCCGTCGCAGGCAGATTGGTGTCCGGTTGTACATAGGTGCCGCCGACCACATCCCAACGCCCTGCCCGCACGTAAGCGCGCACGCGCTCGAACACGTCCGGGGCGTGTGTCTCCATGTGCTCGTATTGCGCCATTTCGCCGCGCATAAACGTCAATTCATCATCCTCATCCATCAGGTTGAGAATCGTGCGCGACGTGATGATTCCTTCGTTCAAACCTTCACGCCAATCCCAGAGCCACACCGGGTCCAGGTGCGCGTTGCCGATCAAGTGAAACGTGTATTGAGTCATAGTTCGATATCGCCTCGTGACGGCCTATTGTGGCTCAGAATGACCAAGTGAGCCAATCGGACGGCATCCAGGCCATAATACTGGGCAGTATCAAATGATGGTAAAGTGGTCATAAGCATGTTCCTCCCGGCGCATGCGACTGAGCCATCCGCACGAGCAAGGGAGGCGCAACCCGAGCCAACCATGACATCAAAGGCAAACATTTCCCAAACCATCCAACCGCTGGCCTCTGCCTGGAAATTCCAACTGGACCAGGACAACCGCGGCGAGAACGAAAACTGGTTCTTTGAAGACTTCGATCATGGCGATTGGGGCGCCATCACCGTTCCTGGCGCATGGGACTTGCACGACCAGGCGTTGTGGGGCTACGAGGGCGTCGCCTGGTACGTCACCGAACTCCCCACCGCCTGGGTACAGCCGGCTGCGTGGCAACGTCTGATATTCGGGCGGGTCAACTACCAGGCCAGGGTATGGCTGAACGGCCAATTCCTGGGCGAACACAATAACGGCTACCTGCCGTTCGAGTTCCCCGCCAGCCCATACCTGCACGCCAACCAGCCAAATATCCTGGTGGTGCGCGTGGACAACGCTCCACGCGACGAGTGGCTACCCGGCGGACGGGTGATCGAGTGGGTGCAGTACGGCGGCATTTTGCAGGCGGTGTCGCTGGTCACGACCACGCGCGCCTACATATCCGACGTCAAGATCGTGGCGCAGCCCAACGGCCAGGGTGCGGATGTGACGTGCAGCGTCGAAGTCACCAACACCGATACAGGCGCCTTGAGCGGCACGCTTGAATTGAACATCGGCGGGCAACTGCAAAACGCGGGCATCACCTGCCCGGCACAGAGCAAAGCCACTGCGCAATTGAACCTTCACATCGCCGTTGCACAGCGCTGGTCGCTCAACGCCCCCAACCTGTACAGCGCGACCGTCAGCCTGCGCAAAGCGAGTACGACGCTGGATCAACGCAGCGAGCGTTTCGGCGTGCGCAGCATCGCCGTAAGCGGACGCCAGATTCTGCTCAACGGCGTGCCACTGCAGGTGAAGGGAGTGAATCGTTACGACGAGTACGCGGGTTACGGCCCGACCGTGCCGGCCGATGTGATGCGCGCCGACCTGCTGCGCGTCAAGCAGACAGGCGCCAACTTGGTGCGCGTGCATTATCCGCACGATCCCGTCGAACTCGACATCATGGACGAGATCGGACTGCTGGCGCTGGAGGAAGTGCCGCTCAACTGGTGGGGCGTGGATTGGTGGGGACCGCCGCCCGATAACGGCGTGCCGGTGATCAACGCCGCCGAGCAAGCGCTCGTGGACATCATCCGGCGCGACAAGAATCATCCGTGCATCGTGATCTGGAGCATGTGCAACGAGTGCGCAACAGACCAGCCCGAGGGCGTCACAGCAGTGCGCCGGCTGATGAACAAGGCACGCGAGCTTGATACCACGCGGCTCGTCACGTTCGTTGCGGCCGGCGACGCAAGCAAACATCCGGCGTTCGACCAGGCGGATATCGTCTGCACCAATCTGTACTTTGGGCTGTTCGGTGGCGAGCGGGCTCAACACTTTGCAGACATGGCAACCACCGTCACGCAGCCCACCTACGACCACCTGCAAGGCGTGAAGAACGCCTTCGGAAATAAGCCGTGGGTCGTCACCGAGTTTGGCTCGCACGGCATTCACGGTCTGCACGGCGATGCGCGCATGACCGAGGAGTACCAGGCCGCCTACATCCAGGCCGCGTGGAACGGGATCACGGCTGTGGCGGAAGTGTCTGGCGGGGTGCTGTGGTGCTGGGCCGATTACCACCACCGGCGCGACTTTTACGGCAAGGCGCTGGGGGATTCGATGTTGCTGGCGCCATACGGCCCCTACGGCGTCGTTACGACGGACCGGCGCGAGAAAAAGTCAACCACGCAACTGGCACTCATGTACGGTCAGACTCCCGGAGTCTCGGAGACTCCGGGAGTCTAGCCGACCCCGCTCAGTCAAACAGCAAGTGTTTCACCGCCTAGTCATCAGCAGAAGACCATGATTCCACATACTGTTGATACGCCTTTCGAAGGTCAGGCAGATTACCTGTCGTTGAAGACGCTAATAATCCGAGCACTGTTTCTGGTCTAGCCTAACTATTGCGCAATCAGAGCGCAAATCGCATCCGACCTCTGAAAACGAGCACTTTCGAGTAGTGAAAAAAGCGGTTGTACCGGCACAGCGGATTGATAAAGTCGTCCCTTCCGGCTCCAGATGC
>JAMDDR010000548.1:0-3375 GCA_023488685.1 Chloroflexota bacterium
GGCGGACGGCACCTACCTGGGTTTCCACACCAAGATCCTCACCTGCGGCACGCTCACCGACCCGCCGGTGGGCGAGATCAACGATTATGCCGTCAAGCCGCTGGGCGTGTTCCAGTTGCGCGGTGTCACTGCCGGCGGGCTGGTGTGCAACGATATGTGGGCCAACCCCGGCTGCACGCCGGGTCCCGACCCGCACCTGGCGCAACAACTGGCGCGGTTGGGCGCGCGGGTGGTGTTCCACGCGGTCAACGGTGGGCGCGATGGCGGTGAGATGTCGAAGGTGGCATGGTGGTATCACGAGTCGAACCTGCGCATGCGGGCCGCCGCCGGGAAGTTATGGATCGTGACGGTGGATAACTGCGACCCGCTGAACCTACCGTGCTCTGCGCCCAGCGGCGTGATCGATCCGCAGGGTAACTGGGCACTCCAGGCGCCGCCACAGGGTGAATATTTCTTTGCGCATACGATTGCGCTTTGAGGGGCGCTGGAAGGCGGGTGCCTCATTCAAATACCTGCGATCAGGTATGCGATATACCTGATTCCAGTGATGTAGAAGAGGCGCCCGCGCTGTATCCTATGGGCACGCGGTTGAAACGAACGACAAGATGAACACTGAAGTCCATCGCCTCCACGTTGTTGCCCAAGCATCCACATCGCCGCACATGGCTATCTCCGTCGCCATCATCGAGCACTGATCACCAACGCGGTCACGACGAAGCTGACTGTCACGCATCGCTGTCGCCATTGCAGATCATCGCTGTTCATCACGGCTCAACGAGCACACGACAACACGTCGATGCTAGGTTGCTGAATAGGGTACTCCGTTGCCGTCACAACGTTATGCACTGCAGTACGCGGATGTAAGCATGATCGATCATCGCAGACCATTGCTGTTTCGACGAAGCACAACATCGTGCGCTGATGCCAGCATTGCAGGTTATCGATAACACACTGTTGCTACAACTGAATACGACGCCATCCACTGCCGCTCTCATCATCGCTTATCGACATATGTTGCTGCTTCAACGATGCTCGTGGCTGTACGCAGGTCCCACAAACGACGCTGCCGCGTCTGGGCGATCCCATCCGCCAAAACAGGGACGCCGGAGAGACCCCTTCGGTCAGATATCCGCCAGATATCGAACGAAGGGGTCTTTCTTTTTGCCAGCGGGTATAACCCCACCCAGCCTCCCCTTGCTAAGGGGAGGAGAACGACCCAGCCTCCCGTTGCGAAGGGGAGGAGCCGCGTGCCGTTCTCCCCTCCTTACTAAGGAGGGGTAGGGGGAGGTTGTTAGATTCTCACGATCGGCAGCGCGAAGGAGATGGTGGTGCCTGGCCCGGCGCGCTCCTGGATCCACAAGCGTCCCCCGTGTGCTTCGATCAACCCCTTGCAGATCGCCAATCCCAACCCGGCGCCCTTTTTGTTGCGGATGCTCTTTTCGCCCCCACGCCGGAACGCCTCGAACACGTAGCGGCGTTCCTCCGGGCTGATACCGCGCCCTTCGTCGCGCACGTTGACTTGCACGAACGCGCCGTCGAGCAGGGCGTCGACCGTGATGGTCGTGTGCTTGGGCGAGTATTTGCTCGCATTGTCGACCAGGTTGGTGAGCACCTGCGCGATGCGCTGTCCATCCGCGTGCACGCCCGGCAATTGCGCGGGGATGTCGATCACCAGCGTGTGGCTGCGCGTGATCGCATTGAGTTGCGCCATGGCCAGGTTGGTGATTGCCTCCAGCGAAAGCGGTTTGGGATTGATGCGCAGCGTGCCGGCTTCCAGGCGCGACAGGTCCAGGATCTGATCGATCATGTCCGTCAGCTTGTCGGCTTCCTCGTCGATGGTGCGGATGAACTCGTGTTGATCCTGCGGCGGCCAGGTCACGTCGTCGGCCAGCAGGGTGGAGGCGAAGCCCTTGATGGAGGTGAGCGGGGTGCGCAATTCGTGCGAGATCATGGCCAGGAAACGCAGCCGCAACTCGTTGGCGCGTTCCGCCTCCTGGCGTGCCTTGGCCTCCGCCTCCAGCAGCAGGGCATTATGCATGGCGGCGGCGGCCTGGTCCACCAGACCCTGGATGTGCCTGATGTTCGTCTCGCTGATCTGGTGGGGTTGCCGGCAGTGCAAGGCAAGCAACCCATACCACGCGCCGCCGGCCACGAGCGGCAGCGTGGCGAAACAACGGCTGCCCATGTCGTCCAGGTACTGGCGCAGGCGGGCAGGCAATCCCGGTTGCACGTGCGCGTCCGCGATCAAGAGCGGTTCGTCGCGCTGGCGCATCAGCGCGAGCACACCCGCGTCGATTTCGAATGACTGGCCGGCCAGCGCCGGCACGTCGCCTTGCTCGTCGCAGGCGACCAGGATGTGCAGATCGGACGGCGTGTCGCCGGCTTTTTTCCAGGGCTGGGCGAAGACGGCGGCCGCGGCGCGGTTGCACGATTTGAGCATGCTGTTGGAGAGCAGGACGCGCAGCATCTCGCCGGGCTCGCGCGCCAGGCCGATTCTGCGGCTGTTCTCGTACAGCTCGACCGTTCTGCTCAGCGCAACCTCGCGCTCCTGTTCGGCCCGTTTGCGCGCCGTGACGTCGCGCACCACGCTCATCAGGGTGCGCTCGCCGTAGATGGTCGCGCCGACCGAGTTCACCTCCACGGGGAAAGTGCTGCCGTCCTTGCGGCGGTGGACCGTCTCGAACAGGATGCCGTGGGTGTCTGCAACGCCCATCTGTCCGTAGATGGCGTTGCGAGTCTCGGGAGCGCGCAGGTCGGCGATACGCAACTGCACGAGTTCGTCGCGCGTGTAGCCGTAGGCTTCGATGGCCGAGCGGTTGGCTTCCACGATGCAACCGTCGCTGGCGCGCACGAACAGCACGATATCGTGCGCATTTTCAAGCAGGAGCTGGTAGCGCCTGCCGCTGGCCATGGCCTGTTTGATCACGGCCATCGCCCGCCCCCGTAATGCTGACAAACTCGCTCGCGTGCCCATGGTTAATCTATGTAAGTGCCTGGATTGTAACCGCTGTGCAACGGTCGGGCAACGGGCTCGCAGTTCCGAGTACCGAGTGCTGAGTACTGAGTGCGCAGTGCGAAGTGCACAGTGCTCAGGCGCGAGGGGATTGGCAAGCGCAGGAGATGTCAGGGGGTTGTGACAAGTGACAACTGACAACTGGCTCGCCGTTGAATGCCGGTTCGGGCGAACATGCCCGGCGGGGGACAAGCGGTTGTCAGGGGGTTGTGACAAGTGACAACTGACAACCGGCTTGCTGTTGAATGTCGGCTCGAGCGAACATGCCCCGCGACTGCAAGTCGCGGGCTACCTATGCAAGGTCGGCGACCGACCATGGCGCGCGGCGCGCGAAAGGGGCCTGGCGAAACCGGGTCGTCAAT
>JAMDDR010000548.1:3385-3801 GCA_023488685.1 Chloroflexota bacterium
CTGGTCGTTGGTCGCTGGTTATTGGCGGGTTGTGACAATGTGACAACTGGATGGCTGGTCGCTTGTGGTTGATGGTTGGTGATTTGCATTGGTATTCGTGGTGGTGGCGTCGGGCGGCGCGTAGAACAAACGTTCTGTTTACAAGGTAAGTATAGTAACCTTTGGATCACTTGTCAAGGTGTTGCACATATTCGGGTGCGCGTTAGCGGTTCGCGCGATCGCGTTTCGCCGACACACCGGCAACCGCAAGGGTACGGCTAGGTCGCGTACATATGTCGCTGTGGACGGCGGGTTGCACGGGCGCGATCGGGCCGGCCGCTATGTATAGGCCAAGGGGATGTGCGTACATACGGGGGCTGGGTGGGCACAATCGGACGGGCAGGCTGCGCGAGCCGGCCGATACGAATAGGCCAGGG
>JAMDDR010000312.1 GCA_023488685.1 Chloroflexota bacterium
ACAGGCAGGAAAAGGCCGGAGGCGCAAAGAATCTCGTCTTTGCGCCTCCGGCTTGTCGCGATGCATGCCGCAGATGAATTGACATCATTGCGGCGATCTACGTTGCGCCTATTGCGCCTGCCAGTACCAGGCAGCGACCGGCACCGGCTGGCTGCCCTGAGCGATATCCTCGGTCGTATCGTCTGCATTGACCTGGTGCCACACCGGCTGGCTGCCCGACTCAAACACGAACACATCCACCAGCGCCGTGTATTGGCCACTGCCATTGACGCGGAAGAGCCATGCGTTGTCAGGGATGCGCAACACACTGGGGTCGCTCGTATCGGTGATGAGCTTGCGGAGCACCTGAGAGGGGGCACCGTTATTGATGTTCTCGTCCGATGTCACATAGCCGGCGTCCAGCGTGCCGGGCAGAGGATCGCCTTCGGTTTCAGCGGGGGTAGGGGTAATGGTGACCACGCCATCCTTCCAGCGCGCATACATGGCGCTCGGTGTCACAGTGCTCCCGGCGGGATGGTACACGTAGATGCCCTGCCAGGTTGCGCCGGTGACCGTGCCGTCATCACTGATGATGACCCGGTCGCCATCCTTCAACGACGCCAGGGCAGGCACCGTTGCCACGCGCTGGTTGAGTTGCTGCATGCTGACGGAAACAACCGCCTGGCCAGCCGCCGTGGTCACAGCCGCTTCGGCATTGGATGCCGCGTTTGCCGTGCTTGCCCCAAATGCCAACGCGGTACTTGCTACGATTGCGGTCAGAGAGATGAGACTTCTAGTCAATTTTCCAAACATGGTTACGCTCCTATCAAAGTTCCTCTTGGCACTGTCCCTCACTCATTACAGAGGTGAAACGGCCAACACGTCCTATCTTAAGGAGCGGAGTTGCCATTGGGAATTGCCCGCAGTAATAGATCGGAGATGATTCTTGTCACACGATGGAACAGCCCGGAGCGATCGAACTACACTTGTTCCATGATTAGAACGTTTGTTCCGAATCCAAACCAGCGGATGGTCGCTCGGCTGGCGCGGCACGCGGCGGCCCTTACCTGGGACTGTCACCGCCGGTGTGACAACCAGTGACAACTGTTGTCACTTGTCACATGTCACAACGCCTGTCCTGACCAACCCTTGCGAAGGGTGCACACCTTCGCAAGGGTTGGTAGGCATATTGCATGCCACTTTGACGAAATACACCCCCCAATCGGTCACAGCTTGACAATACCTTGTTTGGCTGCTTTGATAACAGCCTGGGTCCGGTCAAATGCATGCAGCTTCGACAGAATCTTGCTGCTGTAGTTGCGCACGGTTCCCTCGGTCAGACTGAGCTTGATGGCGATCTCCCGATTGCTCAGTCCTTGCGCAATCAACTCAAGAATTCCGCGCTCGCGCTCGGTCAACGGCTCAATGGGCGGCTCATCCCTGGATTGCGGCTCGGCTTTCGGTGGCAATGAACGCCGAAACGCGTCCAACACTTTACGCGCAATGGCCGGGTCGAGTTGTGATTCGCCGCGATGCACTGCGCGAATCGAGGCGACCACTGCTTCAGAGCCGGATTCCTTGAGCAGATAACCCTGCGCGCCGGCGCGCACACCCTCGAACACCCAGTCATCCGTGTCATAGGTCGTCAAGATGACCACTTGCGTGCCGGGTAATTTCTCTGTGATCCGGCGTGTGGCTTCGATCCCGTTCATCACCGGCATCTTGAGATCCATCAGCACGATATCGGGCCACAAATCCTGCGCTTTGCGCACGGCTTCTGCGCCATCACCGGCCACGTCGGCGACCTCGATATCCGGATAATGGTTCAAAACAATTCGCAACCCCTCACGGATCACATCCTGATCGTCCGCGATCAATACTCTTATTTTGTCTGTCATGTTTTAAGCGGCAATACCACTGAAACGATGGTGCCTCCCCCGATGCGGCTATCCAGCCGGAAACGCGCCCCGACCAACGCTGCGCGCTCGCGCATCCCGCGCAAGCCATAATGCCCCGCTTGCATGGTGGATGCGTCGAAGCCGATCCCGTCGTCCTCCACACTGAGCTTCAGGCTCGCCTGCGACGAAGCAGGCACGGGCTCTTGAACGAGTTTGACCCGGATCTGTCTGGCATGCGCGTGCCGGGATGCGTTATAAATGGCCTCTTGGGCGATGCGAAAGAGCGCATCGGAGCTGGCCTTGTTCAACGTGTTGACCCCTGCTTTTCCGCAGTTGATCTGCTCGAACGTGATGGGCACACCCCCCTGAGCGGTGGCCGTTTCGACGTGTTTCTGCAAAGCATTCAGCAGCCCGAAATCATCCACGATGCCTTTGCGCAGGTCAGTGACGGCCACGCGCGCATCGCTAAGCCCCTGCCTGGCGATGTCTTTCGCGCGCGCGAGCGTTTGCTGTGCGCTCTCAGGCGCGTCGCCCATCTGTGTCTCCAACGCATCGAGTTGAAAGACAAGCCCGGCGAGTGAGTGGGCTACGGTATCGTGCAACTCACGCGCCATGCGCAGGCGCTCGCACGAAGTTGCCAACTGCTCGCGCACCTTGCTTTGCTCCGCCAGGAGCAGATTGGCCTGCTGCAAGCGTGCCTGTTCAGCACGCTCATGATCAGCCAGCGAACCGACAAAGAGCGTCAACAAAACCAGCGCAACGTCCTCGGCAACATAGGGGATGAGCTCGGGGATGGCCAGGTTATGGTGATTGAGCAACAGGATGACGAATACGCTCAACACGACGCCGAGCACCGCCCAACGCCAGGCTCGCTGTTTGCCGCTGATCCACGCACCCAGCACTGCCGGGATCATCATGAACACGACCCCCGTCGGCGGGCGCGCATGCAAATGAGAAAATCCGCCGATGCTTCCAGCCAGAAATGCGCTGAGCAAACCAGTCTGCTGCTGCACCGAAACCAGATACAGGACGATGGGACGGGCAACGATTTGCATGGCGTTGACAACCATAATGATCGCCAGTAATCGTCCGAGGGTTTGCGAGGAAAGCGCACGCCCGCGCCGGAGTAACAATAGTCCTATGACGCACAGTAAGCCAATGGTGGGCAACACAAGCAAAAGCGTCATCCACAGCCATTCGTTGTACGCTCCCCAGCCCGCGACAAGGGCATCTGCTACTTCAACGGCCAGTTTGGCCAGCAACATCATGCCGGTCAACCGAAACACCCAGGGAACCGTGCGACGCACATCTCGGTTGGGCAGGGTGTCTACACGATTGGCATTTTGCTGCCCAGTTTCCAGTACGCTCGTTTGTATCCAACTTGCTCTCATTTTATTAATCGACGTTATAAAAAAATGACCATTTCACTCGCCGACACCAGGCTGCGCGCTCCAAGCCCGTGCCGAGTCGCCAGCCACCATTCACTCCGCTCTCATTCACTTCGCTCCCAGCCCCCATCGCGGGGCGTCTTCTTGGCGACACCGCGGTCAGTGCCCTTCATCAGCTTGCATGCTCCAAGCCCCGTCTCGGGGCGTCTTCTTGGCAACACCGCGGCCAGTGCCCTTCATCAGCTTGCATGCTCCCAGCCCCGTCTCGGGGCGTCTTCTTGGCAACACCGCGGCCAGTGCCCTTCATCAGCTTGTATGCTCCCAGCCCCGTCTCGGGGCGTCTTCTTGGCAACACCGCGGCCAGTGCCCTTCATCAGCTTGTATGCTCCCAGCCCCGTCTCGGGGCGTCTTCTTGGCAACACTGCGGCCAAGGACATTCATCAGCGCGCTGAAGTTTGGCTGGGTGTCGCAGTCCGCCAAAGGCTCGACCACCCAGTCGTTCTACGCGCCCAGCGACGCCACCCCGAGACGGGGTTTCGAGCATGCACATAAGAAATGGTGTAACGCCATGGCCGTTAAACCTGTATTGGATGGTATTGTGAAGTTGTTCAGAACTGGTGAATACTCAAAACCGATTTGTTAACCAGAGACGGGCAATAAGGGCTATATGCGGCGAGTATCCCCGGCAACGGCTTTTCTGATCAGCCCTCTCAACACAACTGAGGGTACGTTTAGGGATGGGGAATCGTCATCCCCCAAAAAGGGGATCGATTGGGGATTGGGTGTGGGCACAGCGGCCGCCTGAATCGTATTCAAGGCGGCCGCCGATGCTTCACAAACCCTGTCAGGCGATCAATCGGATTTCTGTGTGACCGGAAAGCAAGTTTGCGTCGCTTACTTCTCGAGGATATGGGGCTCAAGAATGTCGATGTATCTCTGAAGCAAGGCGCGCAAGGCAGAGAAGTCGGCCTGCCCAGGGCGCATCAGGGACACTTCCCGTGTGGGCAACTCGCGCATCGGGACGAGTTCTCCGGCCTCCAGCAGGTTCGCCGCTTCCTCAGCATGATACAGGCCGTCCTCCCATTTGCTGTCGGTCTGCGCCAGCCAGGCCCTGCTTTCAGCCACGATGCGTTTGACATGCCCTTCCCGATCCAGGACAGTCGGGACAATATCAGGCCCACGCTTGCGAAAGAAACCCAGCACTGCCGCCGCGATGGAGGGGTCGCGCACCGTGCCGTCCTGATAGAAGACCCCGTGGACCGTGCCCCACTGGCCCGTGACCATGAGCTCCCAGATGTACCAACCCATGCCCGCCTTCATGTGTTCCTCAAGCGTCACGTCGTACGGATTCGCCCGGCACACGCAACCTATCTCGGTGTCGAAGACGGGCTTGCCGGCGCCGGCGGCGAACTGCTTCGCCTTCTCAAGGGTGGCCCTGATCTCGGCCCTCGTGGGCGAGTAGTCATGGAACGACAGCACGTCCACTGCATCGTTCAGCGCCTCCATTCCGGGTTCAAACGCGGCGCCGATGGTTACTGGCGTTACCGTGTCCAGTTCGTGGAACAGGTCTGCCATGTGCCTTGCGTGATCCATCTTGTTTCGGACCACGTCGGGCCAACGCTCCATGCCGTAGTCGGGCTCGTTGGACACGTCCCAGAATGCCAGGGCTGGCTCGTG
This sequence comes from Chloroflexota bacterium, assembly GCA_023488685.1. GTDB lineage: Bacteria > Chloroflexota > Anaerolineae > J036 > Brachytrichaceae > CAIXPS01. Next base: position 4,943 of record JAMDDR010000312.1, read on the forward strand.
GGAGAGCGTGGTCGTGAGATCCGCCGCAAATTCTCTGAAAACGGGCCAGCACGCCCGGTCTTGAACCAGTTCCGGTGGATACATCATGGTGATCATCACGCCAATATCACGTTTCTCGCAGGCGCGCACAAGGTGAAGGTGTCTGCCCACGAACGTCTCCTTGCCTTGGGCATAGGCCTGGTAGGTGATGAATACGCGAGCCTGATCCAGGTTGAGCCGCCTGGCGAGGTCCAGTTCGAAATCGGTGTGCGCCGGGTTGTAGTTCAGCCAATGGTCTGTGTGATCTTTGGTCGCCGCCGACTGATAGTTGAACCCCCTGACGTGTGACAGGTCCTTCGGGACACGAGTGCCTGGCATGGGTCATCCTCCTTGCGTTGTACTCATCTGATCTGTTTACTGGCTGAGGTGGCATCGAAGTCCGCCTCTCCATTCACGCGATCGCAATCTACACGATCACATCCTTGTACATCCAATACTTCTGCCCCTCGGCCATTTGATAGAAGGGCTGGAAAAGGCCCTGGGCGGGATCGCCTCGCACGGCGTAGGCCATCGGCTGGCCCATCGGCAGGATCCATGAGGCCGGATCAGCGCGGTCTCCCTCCAAACGTCCCGCCTTGCTGCAGACCAGCACCACCGGCCCCAACATCAGAGCGACCCGATGAGGGACCACCGGTTCGATGGGCACGAAGACCAGCGCCATCGGCAGCCGGATGTCCACCGTGTCACCCTTCCGCCATTCGCGGTCGATCACGGCCCAGTCTCCGGGTTTTGCCACCACGTCAGCAAGCCGGTCGTTGAGCCTGACCGTAACCGTTCCACTCACCCAGCCCGGCACCCGGAAACGCAGCGCGAACCGGCACGCGCCTTCCGGGTTGACCTTCACATGGACGCCCTCGCTCTCCGGATAGCCAGTTTCCTGGTTGACCTCTATGGCCAGGCCGTTATGCTCCCATTGCACCTTTGATGGCACGAAGAGGTTGATATAAAGGCCCGTTGCATCCTTGTAGTAGATCAGATCGTGATATTCCGTGACTGCCTGTGGAAACGTTCCGGAACAGCACGGCCACAACTCGGGGTAGTAGACCTTCGAGCCTCCTGTGAGCTTGTAGTCCGAGTAGTAGAACGTCTTGCCGTAGCCGGCCATGGGTAGGGCTGCTCCCAGACCGTTGTAGATCAAGCGCTCCACCCAGTCGCCATACGAGGCCGCGCCGGTGAACTGCGTCAGGTAGTTACATAGCTTGAAGGCAGCCCAGCAGCCACAGGGCGTCTCAAAGTTCGACGGGTAGGACCACCAGTTGATGTTATCCCACAGCGTTCGGCTCAGGTTGCCACCGGCGGGGAAGAAAGTCTCGCGCGGGCCGAAGCCGCCGGTGGCATACAGGTGGTTCCTGCACAGAATCTCATAGCCGTTGGTGATGGCCTTTAAATACTGTTGCTCGCCCGTGACAGCGTACGCCATAGCGGCACTGCTCAGCGTATTCACGTGACTGTAGGCGTGGCCGTGGACGAAGGTATCCTTCCCTTCGGCCAGGCCATCCCACATGGTGGTGTAGTGCCACACCTGGGCGAAATCCCTGTACATCGTGTCGCCGGTCAGCTCGTAGGCCCGATACAGGTTCTCGCTGAGTGTATACCACTCACCCTCCCCGGAAGGTGTCTCGCCAGAGTAGTTGTGCACGCCGGCTGGCAGGCGGGTTCGTCCGAGGTTCTTCATGGCCCACTGGGTGATCTTCTCGAGATGGCGGGGGGCGTCACGGTTCTCCAGGTAATGGCCGATGTCCACCAGGCCGCAGCATGTCTTTTCGTACGTGTAATGGCCGACCCATGCCCTTCCGCTACGCCCTACCGAGGCGCAAAAACCGTCGGGGTCGATGGTCTTGGCCCATTCGTGCAACAGCGAGAGAGCCTTGTCGCGCATGGCGGCATCGCCATTCGCCCTGGCCATGCGCGAGAAAGCGCTCAGCCATTGGCCGAAGGCATGGGCACCGCCGCCTTCGCTGTACCACATCTCGCGGTCATCGCCGGAGTACCAGCCACCCATCGCCTTACCAGGGCTGGGGAGCCCCACGCGCTGGCGGAAGCCGAGCAGCATGTCGTCATTCGGCACGGCCAGGAAGTAGTCACGCGTCCATTGGTACTGATCGCGCAACCGCCCCGTGCACAACTCAACACCGGTCAGGTCAAACGAGCTGATGACGCGTCGTTCATCGGGAATGAGGTTGTTCATTCTTTTCCTCGCGAGTGCGTATTACTTCACGGATCCCGCCGTCAGACCTGTCACCAGCCAATCCTGGAGCGCGTAGAAGAGCACCAGGGCCGGGAGGGCAGCGAGCAGGGCGCCGGCCGTAAACGGCCCCCACCGCTGCGGCGTTTGCCACGCGGAGACGAATTGCCAGAGGCCAACACCAACGGTCAGTTGCTCATTGGCCTTTAGCAGGACGCGCGCAACGATGATATCCCCGTAGGCGCCGATAAAGACCAGCACCAGTATGACCGCCAGCATGGGCCTGATGAGGGGAAAGATGAGCCACCAAAAGATCTGCCAGTGTGAGGCGCCGTCGATCATCGCCGATTCATCCAACTCTTTGGGGATCGTATCGATGTAGCCCTTCATCAACCAGACGTTGCCCCCTAAAATGCCGCCCAGATAGACCAGGATGAGCGAGCCGTGGGTGTCCAGGCCGAAGATCGGAATGAACATGCCGATCTGCTGAATGATCAAGTAAAGGGATACGAGGGCCAGCATATTGGGAAAGACTTGCACGAGCACGATCCCCTTCATCAGGGTCCGGCGGCCGCGGAAGCGAAAGCGCGAAAAGGCATAGGCCGAGATGGTCGTCAGGCAGACCGAGATGGCGCCGGTGATGAAGGAGATTTTGAGGGAGTTGGCCATCCAGGTGGCGAAGGGATAAGCGGGGTCCTGGAGGAGGAGCCTGAAGTTGTCCAAACCAACCCGCTGCGGAAGCAACTGCTGAGTGGCCAGGTTGCCCAGGGGATCCAGCGCAGCAACCAGGACCCAGTAGACGGGAAAGACGGTGTAGAGCAGCGCCACCAGCGCGATGACGCCGACGATGGCCAGCCGTATGAGCCGGCGCCCCTTGCGGCTTTTCACCATGCCAGCCAGGGATGTGGCGGGGACCCTCTGCACTTTTGCGATTCTTGGATTTGCTGTGGCGTCAGGCATTCGATGTCTCCTCTGCCCAGACTTGTCGGTGGCGGAATTGCGTGTACACGACGGGGGCCAGGACGAAATAGATGAGTATGGAGATGACAGACGCCAGCCCGTACTCCGAGTTGGTGAAGGTGAAGGCCAGCTTGTAGGTATAGGTGATCAAGAGATCGGTGTGGCCGGCCGGTGTCAGAACGTTGGGCATGGGGGGGCCACCTTGGGTCAGCAGGTAGACCACCGTAAAGTTGTTGAAGTTGAATGCAGCCGCCAGGACGATGAGCGGCCCCACGATCTCCATCAGCAGGGGGAAGGTGATGCTCCAGAAGCGCTGCCAGCCGCTCGCGCCGTCCACCTCGGCGGCCTCCAGGATCTCCTCCGGAATGGCCTGCAGGGCGCCCGAGTTGATGAGCAGGAAATAGGGGAACCCCAGCCAGAACGTGACCAGCAGAACCTCGATCCTGGAACCCATGGGGTAGACGGTCCAGTCGAGCGGTAGCCCGAATAAATTGTTGAGGACTTTTGTGACGATGCCCAGGTTGGGGTTGAACATGGATGACCAGACCAGGACGCTGAGGTAAGCCGGGATGATGTAGGGGAGCAACAGCACCGAGCGGATGATCTTGGCGATCCTGCGCGGGAGATCCATGAAAGCCACGGAAAGGACCAGGCCAATGGCGAACTGCACGGCGACGACGACTATCGCGAAGGTGACCGTCCAGGCAAAAATCTCCAGGATCGGCCTGCGATAGGATTCATTCGTGAACGTGTTTATAAAGTGCCGCAGGCCCACCACGGTGAAGAAGGCCGGGCTTAATTTCTCGCCGTCTGCGGAGGTAAAAGTCCCCTCGATCGGGGCGTATGTTTTGCCTGTCTCCTGGTTGAGCACGGTGTGGTGCTCCGCGTCGTAGGCGTACTTCTGCTTGTACTGTGCGGCCTCGTCCAGGGACTTGATTTTAATGACGTTCGGAGCCTGGCCAAACTCGATCTGGCTCAGCTCTGAAATGGCGATCACCGAATCCACCCGGCTCACGCGCTGGTAGCCTTCGATGCTCTCGGGAACACCCTCCGCGTTCAATGGCCCCACCCCTGCCGTCCCTGGCTGGACCGATTGAAGCGGCTCCCCAGGTAGCGCCAGTAGGCCTTGACCACTCGGAGGCTTGAGCCAGAGCGCGTACTTTCCGCTGGGAGATACGTTAGCGACATTCCTACGGAATGCCGTCCATGTGTACTTGGGTGCACCCTCATCCAGGTAGGTCTCCAACTCGAGGACCTGCACTGCCTGCTGCTCAGTCAGGACGTGATTGTTATCGTAATTGGTGAACGCGACATAAACGGTGTAGATGATGGGCGCGATCACCATGAGGCAGAGGAGCACCAACCCCGGGCTGAGCCAGCGCAGCCCGTAGAGCTTTCGCGAGATGAAGAATACGTTAACCCCGAGGACGCAGACGATGATCACCCCTGCCAGGAACCAGATACCCTCACTCATCAACTGGCTGAGGAACCAGACCGCCCCCATGTCCACCAGCAGGAGGAATAGCAGGCGCATCAGGAGGCCTGATAAAGACGTCTGTGCATATCCGGTCGGATGGCTCTTGGGACTGCTCTCGTTTCTAGTCATATCCGCCCCGTTCCAGGCGATCAATACGCGGCCTGGTATGTGCCGCGGGGTGCAGATGCCGGCGCGGGGGAGAGACTCCCTGCGCCGGCATCTGCACCCCTGACGACTTGTACAAGCCTGGGTGCGAGCAACGTGCTTACCCGGCTGCTGACTTGACGCCTTCGCGAACTTTCGCCGCCAGATTCTTGAAGGCCTCTTCCGGATCACCCTGCTGGTTGAGGATCAAGGCCGTCGCATCTGTCATGGCGTTCCAGTAACTCATGACGCCCGGCACGGACGGGATGGGCATGCCATTCTTAGCTGCCTCAATCTGCTGTTTGATGAGGACGTCCGTCGTCTTGTCCTTGACCGGCAACCAGGGGCTCTCTTTGGCCGTTATATCCGAGAAGATCTTCTGTGGCTCATCGGCGGCCAGGTACTCCGTCAGGTAGGTGGATGCCAGGGCGAGTTGTTTGCCGAGCTTGTTGAGCCCAAAGGCGCGCACGCTCAGGAAGGGGTTGGCCTCCTTGTCGGCCTCGGGCAGTATGTCTATTTGGATCTTAATCCCGGCCGTCTTGAAGTTCTGAATATGCCAGGGCCCGGAGGGATAAAGAGCTGATTTGCCGCCGGTCCATAAGGTCTCGCAGGTGTTATTATCCTGTCCCGGCTTGAAGATGCCCTTCTTGACCATGGAATCCACCCAGCGGGCGTACTTGAGGGTGCCTGCGTTGTCCAGGCCCACATCCTGATTGTTGTAAGAACCATCGGCGTTTGTCCCGAACAGGTAACCGCCGAAGGCGGTGATGAGGCCGTAATCGACGTAAGACTGGTTCTCGAAGAGGATCGGGAACTCGACGTCCTTCTCCTTCAGATCGTCAACCACCGCTTCGAGGTCATTCCAGTTCTTCAAGGGTTGGTCCAGCAGGTCAGGATTGCGGTACATGCCGTAACTTTCCATGGCGAGGGGCAAGGCGTACATCTTACCCGCTAAACTCCAGCCTGTGACGGCCCGCGGATCGATTTTGTCCAACTTATCGCCATAGTCAATAGGCGCCAGGAGCCCCGCCCTGGACAGTGGGTCCAGCCAGTCCACATTCATGTCGATGAGATCGGGGCCTTCGCCGGCTGGGCCGGCCTGCTGGAACTGGTTCAGGATATCGCCGAATCCCATCGGGTTGAAGTCGATCTGCACGCCGTATTTCTGAGTAAAACCCTCAGACATCTTCTGCATGGCCGGCACGAAAGCCGTGTCAGCCCAAACCTTCAAGGCTGCTGCGGCTTTCTCAGGCGCAGTTGTCGGCGCCGGCGCCTTGGTCGGTTCAACGGGTTGGGGAGTTGGCGCGGAAGTAACCTGGGGTGCGCACGACGCAAGCGCCACACCCGCTGTCGCGCTGCCGATCAGCGCCAGGAAATCGCGCCGGGGAATCTTCTTGCGAAAGGGCGAACGAGACATGGGATCCTCCTTATGTGAGGTAAAACTGCCGGATGAATAGCGGACAGGGTGGTTCGCCTTGGTGTGTCTGGGCAGGTCACCTCCTTCCACAATCTCGACCATATGTGGAGTAATTGTTTGACCACGTTGGTGACGGATAGTAGAATACCCCAAGACATTGAGGGGCTGATCCTGGTCACCCGCGTAAAATTATAGGGTCCTCCGTGCCTTCAGCAATGCCATGGGAAGGACATTGAGATGACGGAAAAGGCGTGAGATGATCATTTTCAGCGACTTTTGTGAGGGATTGCGTGACCTGCTGTCCCACCTCCACGATCCTGCGTACACCCCCACGCCCGGGTTGAAGGAGGCCCTCGGTCGCGCCTCACGGACAGAGAATGCAGACCTGGGCGCTCTTATCGTCCGCGCCATCCAGGAACTCAAGCCAGATGCCGATACGCCCGCCGACTCGCGCGCCTGGCGCTTCTATCAGATCCTGACCTTTCGCTACCTGCAGCATCTTTCCCAAGAAGAAACCGCCGAGTACCTGGCCTTGAGCGTTCGGCATCTGGCGCGCGAGCAGGCCCAGGCCGTCGAGGTTTTGGCTTCGCGCCTTTGGACAGAGCCACTCGCCGCTCCTGCTGTGGCTGCCTCGGCACAGATGGCAGGCGGCACAACGCCGGTGGACGCTTGGCACCTGCAGGTCGAGAAGGAGTTGGCTTCCCTCCGGGAATACACCGCCACCCCGCTCATCGATATGGGCCAGGTTCTTCGGGGTGCTGCCGAGATTGCGGCTGTATTGGCCGCCAGGCGGGGCGTTACCCTGAAGCTCGGGCCGGTGGAACCGGATATCGAAGTCGATGTCCATTCCTCCATCATGCACCAGATTCTCGTAGCGACCATCACGTACCTGCTGCGGAGTATGACGGAGGGATGGATTGAGCTCTCCGCCCAGAAGGCCGCCGGGCATGTAAACGTTACCGTCGCCGGCGCGCCGTTGGTACCCGCTCCACCTCCGGCGGACTGGCTTGGGCGGGAGTTGTTGGCATCACTAGGGGGTGACATCTCCTACCTCAGTCAAGGCGACGAGTTCGCCTTACGGATCTCAGTGCCCCTGGTTCATAAAGCCAGGGTGCTGGTCATCGACGACAACCAGGACCTGGTGCATTTCTACCGGCGCTGTGTCGCTGGCACAGCCTATGAGTTGGTGAGCGTGCCGGTTGGGAGCCGGACGTTTGAGAATATCGAGACGGTGCGTCCCGATGCCATCGTGCTGGACCTGATGCTACCGGACGTCGACGGCTGGGAGCTGTTGGCTCAGCTCCATGAACACCACCTATCGCGCGATATACCGGTAGTCGTCTGCTCGGTCGTGGGCGAAGAGGAGCTGGCACTCGCTCTGGGGGCTGTGGCCTGTCTGCGTAAACCTGTGCAATGCCAGCAGCTCATCCAGGCCCTTAACCAGGGGCTGCGGAGTCGGGCTGCAACAGGAGATTCGCCAGCGTTTGAGCACAACACAGCAGCTTGTTGAGCGATAAGCCCTCGCCCATGGTGCCAAGCACCAACCGGCTGGAGACTGGATGATCCTGAAGATCGGTGGCCGAGAGGATGAGAATAGGGATGTCGCGGATGCCATCCTCCGCCGCCTTGGCTGCCAGAACTTGCCAGCCGTTCATGTCCGGCATGATGAGGTCCAGCAGCACCAGGTCGGGCAGACGCCTGCGCATCTCGTCCAGGGCCTGCCGGCCGTCGGTGGCAGCGATGATCTCCAGGTTCTCATCGCAAGCGCGCAGCATTTTCGAGAGCATGTGAATCGTATCGGGATCGTCATCAGCAATGAGCACACGCCTCACCGCCCGATCGATCTGGCCAATCGCTTCTTCGAGCTGGCGATACAGCACCGGCTTGAGCAGGACACCTGAGGCCCCCGATAAATCAAGTGTGGCCCGCGGCGGCAGAGAGCAGCCGACAATGGGCATGTCGGGCTTGCCGGCGCGGATTTCCTCTGTGAGCGCCCAGAGTTCCCCCAGGGTATGGGCGTTGACCCATATAGCTAGGGCTGGGAGACGCTCGCAAGCTTGCAGAGCCTCGGCCGGGTTGCGGGTATCGATGAACTCAACCTGATCGGCATAGCGGATGAGAAGCGGGTACGCCTCACCCGTGGGGTCGCAGAGGATGAGTCGCTGCTCAAGCCGTACCGCAGGCAGATCCACCTGCGCGTTGCGTGGCGCCCAGTCATCCACGATCCACCGGGCTGGTGCAGCTCGTGGGCCAGCCGGGGGGACAAAGGGGAGGCGAAAGTAGAAGGTGCTACCAACGCCGAGTTGGCTTTGTAGCCCCATTTGTCCGTCGTGGAGCTCGACGAACTGTTTGCTAATGCTTAAGCCCAGCCCACTCCCATTTCGTGACGTCCACGGCCCTGTTGCGCTCTGCTGGAAAGGCTCAAAGATTCTCTCTGCGTCGTCCACCGAGATGCCCGGGCCCGTATCGGTCACACTCACCTGAAGAAAGCTCTCATCAACTTCAGCTTGGACGGTGATGCTACCCTTCTCCGTGAAACGGGCCGCATTACCCAGGAGGTTTAGCACAACCTGCCGTATACGCCTGGGATCACAATAGACGGATGGAAGGTCCGGTGGGATCATGACGCTCATGGCCAGATCCTTCTTCTTTAACAGCGGTGAGACAATCTTGAGCGCGCTGTTGACAAGGGTGCTCAGGTCTACCCACTCCCGATGGAGCGCCAACCGTCCAGCCTCAACCTGGCTCAGATCCAGAATGTCGTTGATCATGCTGGAGAGGTGCTCGCAATTGCGGTATAGCATGGCCAGATCCTCTCGCACACTGGGTGAAAGCTCCTGGCCATCGATTCGTGGTCTGCGCAAGAGGACATCCGCCAGACCAATGACGATGTTCAAAGGGGTGCGCAGTTCGTGGCTGACATTCGCCACGAACGACGCTTTGCTCTTCCTGGCTTCCTCCGCGATCAGGCGTGTGGCAGCCAGCCGATCATTGGCGAGCGCGAGTTCCCTGTTGGCATGCGCCAGGGCGTCGAGCATCTCCTTCTGTTGCACCTGCCGTTCACTGACTTCCTCCAGGAGCGTCCGCGAATATTCGAAGTGATCCCACGACCAGCGAACCAACTCGCCTAGAGCAGAAGACATCCCTTGCAAGGTTCCCACCAAGCCCCACACCAGTAGCAGGGTTATTCCAATCTCTCCTCCAGATAGATCGTCAGGTGGGTGCACGACCGCCAGTACGAGCAGCACAGTTTCCACGACTGCCACGGGGATCATTGCCGAGAGGCCGATCACCGCGGCCGACAGGACAGTGGAGAGGGCGAAAATGGCGAACAAGCCTGGAATCGGCAGAATGTAACGGGTCAACGGGATGACGGCAATCAAGGCGAGGACGGTGGTCCAGCGACCTAATTGCTCTTTCTGGTCGTGTATAGCCCACAGTATCGGCGTCAGCACGTAGAAGAGAATCGCCAGGGCCGATGCTAATCCCGGATCAGGAGAACTCGGGGCCATGAAGACCAATACCACGGCTGGGAACAGCAGGAGGACGATCACGGGTCGTGGCGATATGCACAACTCGGCTTTAAGACCTGAAGGGGCAGTGGATCCTGTGGGGCTCACCAACACCTCCGATGGACAACGCGAGCATGGCTCACGTTGATATATTGCGAAATTGACTATATCACATGCGCTCGGCCACCAAGCTTGGCTGCTCCAGATGGCTACCATTCCGTAGCGGCAGCCATCTTTTGTTAAACCCCTATTACCACGCTATGTGCGCGCTCTTCCGAGTGCGCTTAACATCTCTTCACATTAGAATATCCCTCATCAAACTGATCGCCATTCGCAGTTAGGCTGATGGCATTGTGAACATCCTTGAGCATCGGGAACTAATCATTGTCATTCAATAAAGTTCACACAATCATCGTAGTCATCCTGCTTGGCGCATGGCTCGCTGCAGTGATTTTCACCACGACCAGGCATGAATATCTTCGTGATGAAGTGCGGGCATGGTCGTTAGCGCGTGCCGCCAACTCGCTAATGGATCTTTTCGAACTGACAAGAAATGAGGGGCATCCCGTACTCTGGTATCTGCTACTTTATGTCGGCAAGTCAATCGCCGATACACCGCTTGTACTTCCGATCACGAGCATCATCGTCGCCTTTGCCGCTGTGGCTGTTTTCATGTTTCTGTCGCCATTTCCACCCTGGATCAAGGGCTTGTTCATCTTCAGCGCACTTCCACTCTACGAGTACTCCGTCATGGCGCGGAACTACGGCATCAGTATGCTGTTGCTGTTTATTGCTGCGTCACTGTATCGCAACAAACAAAAACACTGGTTGCCATTATCTTTCGTCCTGGCACTGCTTGCAAACACCAATGTTCACTCGGCGATCTTCGTATGCTTGATCATGGTGCTGTGGGTTTGGGATGCCGTGACGGCACGAAAGGCCGCGCCGGGACAAGTGCTGGGCTGGTCTTTCTTCATCCCGCTTGCTGTAAGCGCCACAGGCATCGTATTGTGCGCCCTCGGCACGATTCCTCCACAGAACAACATCCTGACTGACGTTTATTCCGTCACCGCGAATGACCTTGCATTTGCTTTATTCGGGGCCATCTTCCGCCCAGATCTCAGTTTCTCCGCGATGGTTCCACCGGTTGCCGGCACCGTGTTACTCTATTTCGCTGTCTTCGGCTTGCTGCATCGTCCCAATCTCTTGCTGCCTGCGCTGGGAGGGCAAATTGCGCTTGGCGTGTTCTTCTATGTGGGGTATATCGGAAGCTACCGGCACGAAGGTCTGTTTCTGTCCTTCATCCTGTTCCTTTACTGGATCGCCCTCGCATCGTGGGGCACTGGAACTGTGACGAAGCAAAAACCTCCCCTTTTCAACATAGGTCTTTACGGCGCGTTATTCGGTCTGATCCTGGTGAACATCCCCAAGACCAGTATCGCATTGTTGGACATACGAATGGATATGAGTTCCAGCAAGGCTTTTGGCGCTTTCCTGAATGAGTCGGAGGTTTACCGTGATGCAATCATTGTGCCCGAACCAGACTATTTGATTGAATCGCTTCCCTACTATGCGCACAACACGATTTATCTCCCCAGGGAGCATCGTTTTGGAACGACGGTATCCTGGACAACGGAGGCCAATGGTGTTCTCTCCCTCGGCGAGTTAGTATCGGCTGCTCACGACATCAAAGTACGATACGGTCGACCGGTTTTGATTGTGTTAGGGCATACGGGCGTGGATAAACACGCGAACGGCTGGATAAAGTTCTCTTACAACAAGACCTTCAAATGGAGCCTGGATGAACGTGAGGAAGCCGACCGATTGATGATGCCTGTCTCCGAGTTCCTATCCGCTATGAGCGACGAGAAATACAGGGTCTATGCCCTCAAATAGACCCTCACTGATTGCGGTTTGGCAACCCCGCACACAATCGCCACGCCGTCTTCGGCAAGGTCGATCGACGATCATGGCGCGGCGAGTACTCTCGGCAGCTTATCGAAGCATGACGGGCAGATGCAGTTGAGCAGGCAGCGATCCATAGCACATAGAAACCTCATTGGAGTATTGGGTTTCCAGTCTGTTCTTATCAATCGGCATCACCCGAAAATAGCGACATTGATTCGAAGCGTTGGGCAACACCGTCTGCTCCTCAAATCCGGTTTTCGGCGCCGTGGCGATCAGGGTCGTGGGATGAGGATCGTTCCCAGCATAGATGCGGTAGGAGGATATATCGGTCGCCCCATTCCAGCTATAGAAGAGTTCCGTCGTGAGGACGGTCGTCTGTGTGATCAGTGTGGGCGGCGTCGAGGGGTAGCCGTGCCACGGAAAACGAAAGGCGCGATAGGTCCAATACGGCACCGGTAGCTTCACTTCAAACGCTTTGCTGCCATCAGCCATCATCTCCGTAGCCATCCTCCCAGTTCCCCAACCGATCACCGTGTTGCCACCGGGTAGCCTTTGCACGTTCCCCATCGCTGCTGCATAGATATCCGGCGTGTTGCGATAATCCCATACCAAAGTGGCCGTTTTGGCCTCTTCGTCCAACCGGTATTCCTCGCCACTGGAATACGCCGGCTGGAGGTTGGCTCGATTGTTAAAGAGAGTGATGTTTCCATTCGGCAATCGCCGAATGTCATGCTGAGTATCGATAGGTGAAGCACCATTCCCAAAAATGAACTGGTTGTCCTTCCCACCCAGTCGCCAGATAATATCGCCCGTTTGCCTGTTGATCTTGGTGATCTCGCTCAAATTGCGGCTCGAGATCAGAAGATGGCCATCCGCATCGAGTTCGACGGCATTGCCATGAACGTAATCCACCACCGGCGTCGTCAAGCTGACCAATGTATCTGTAATGAGAAAGTGGTCCCAACTGTGCCATTCAAAAACAACGTTATCCAGGGTATCCAGTTCCTGAACAATCAGACCCATCACCGTAGCCGTCGGATATCCGCCCTGCACAATCTGGCTGAGATCCATCGTCTGATTGTCGTAAACCAGTAACAAGGCGTGCCCGTTGGGCAACAACTGCAAGTCGTGAACATCCGCCACATAGCCATTGCCAGCCTGGTATGTATCGACGATGTTATAGGTATTGTCCATGGCATAGAACTGTCCTCCAGTCCAATAGGTAAGCAAGCCATTGGGCTGCTGCTTGAAATCCGCCGCCCATCCAGCCAGCTTCTTGTAATAGATGGGTTGCCCGGCGTCGTCCAGGATGAGCAACGTGCCCGACAGGACGGATGAGATGAACGGGGCCATAAACACATACCCATCTGCGGTTCCAGTGGCCGGTGCGGTAATGGACAGAGCGGGGTAATCCGGTGGCAACGTGACGAATGCCGGTGCGCGACTGGCTGGAGAGGTTGACGGGCGCTCAGATGTGACCGGGCTTCGTTCATCAGATGCCACGAGAGAATCGCCCCCAGATGGCGTGTCGGTCTGTCGCGCAGATGTCACGAAGTCGAACGTTATTTCACCCAGCACATGATCCAACAAGGTCTCGACACCTGCGTTGAGAACCACTGTGACGGTCTCTGCCAATGCAAATGGCTGTGCGGGCTTGAAGACGATCGTTTTGCCGTCATCTGCAAGAATAGCGGAGCCATGATGGATGCCGCTCTTTGTCCCGACGACGTCGAACGACGCACGATCCAGCGTACGCGGGTCTATGAACTCACCAGGCCGGATCGCGATCGTCGTCCGAGGGGAGACAAACCGGGCACCAGGTTGAGGCGAGACGTATTCCGGCCTTTCTTGAGTTTGAGCCTTAACCCATCCGGTCGACACTTGTGGAACCGCGATAGACATGATGAACAGACATGCAACCATCACAACCACAAGCTTTGGCATCATCTGTCCTCCTACCCATGGCGATAAGTATATGCTGCCATTTCGATGATTTTTCATTGGCAAAACGCTTACGACAACTGTAGACGATGATAGAGAGCGAGAGGCAGACCCAAGAAACGCAGTACGCGGCGCAAATGCCGTGGCAAGGAGGTCATATGGG
>JAMDDR010000297.1 GCA_023488685.1 Chloroflexota bacterium
GGTGAATGCAACGGGTAAGGATTGGGCGCCGTTACGGTGGTCACTCGTTGGGGATCGCCAGCAATGAGGAGCGGCGTTTCGGGCTGAATACAACCAAACGTCGGCGTCTGATACGTGCCGGTGCGCACACGATTGTGCCGGATTTCTCTCAGTGGCGACAACTGGTCGCTTTCCTGTGTGACCAAAACCCCACTGTCGCTCGCAGTTCCGAGTATCGAGTACCGAGTGCTGAGTGCGCAGTGCTTAGGCGCGATGGGATTGGCGGCACGACAGATGTCAGGGGGTTTTGACAACTGACAACTGGCGGCGGCTGCCGCACCCTGGTGGTGCGCAAGGTCAACGCCCCCGAGACGGGGGCTGTGAGCAATATGCGCGATGCTCGCTGCCGCACCCTGGTGGCTCGCAGTCCCCGTCTCTCTCCTTCTGCTCTCAGCCCCCGGGGGCATCATCCACCATTCACGCCGCTCTCGGCCCCCGTCTCGGGGGCGTCATCCACCATTCACGCCGCTCTCAGCCCCCGTCTCGGGGGCGTCTTCTTGGCGACAACGCAGTCGGGGACATTTTCCCCCCCGTCTCAGCCCCGAGTGTTCAGTCTGCATCCTCAGATGCAGACTGAACTATTCCACGCTCCGCGCTACGACCGGCTCATCACCGTTCCATCGTGGCTGGTGGCACGTAGCTCCGCAGCGAACATCGCCTCACTGGCCATCCCAACATCGGGGCTGGCGACGAGCAACCCCGGCCCCGGCTGGGTTGCCGCGTGGAAAGGTTTTGTGTCATCCGTCCAACCCGGACGGATTTCAAACGCGCGTGGTCCGCGCACCCAGAACGGCGCAACCGTGCGTGTCATATGGCGCAATACACCCAGATGCAATCTCACTGTCCCGCCAGTCATATTATCCGGGCGCGTCCAGTGTGTGGGTAAGCGCCCCTGTGCGCTCCAGCCCTCCGGCACGGAGAGATGCACCACAACGTCTGCCCAATCCTTACCCGTTGCATTCACCACCACAAAACGCATGCTGAGAGGCATGGCGCGGGTATCCCACAACAGTTCGGTCTCCCAGTGCCCCCACAGCAGCGCAGGCCCAAAACGTCTGAAGACCACACCCTCCGCATCGCCAAAATCCACTGTCTCCCGGCGCAGCACAGCGGCTTGGTCCATGCTATCCTGCTCAGACACCATCTGTACCTGATGCTCCAATGTGATGGTTGCGCCCGCAGCGAGTGTCTGCGTCTGCCACGCCAGGACACCTTCTGCACCGGCGCCTGAAGGACGGAAACCGATGCGCAACGTCCACGCCGTATCGTTATTATTGGTGACCGTGGCAACCACTCTCTTGCCATCCTCTACCCAACGCACGTCGAAGCGATGGTGGCCAGCCGCAAAACCCTCCCACTCAACAACCGTAAGCAAGCCACGCGGGGCAAGCACCAACACCCGTTCGACGGCATCTACACCGAGCCCCAGCCACTGTTGCAGGTACTGCCACGCCCACGCGCCTTGACCCTGGCTGCAACGCGTCAGGGCGCGTTTGTACTCACGACCATGCGGCCACCAGAACACACTGCCGGTCGCATCATCAGTGCCATTTTGGCGCAATGTCCGGATCGCCTCACGCATCTCCACCCGTGTCAAGCTGCCGCCCAACCGCGAGAAATAGGCTGTGCCATCGAATACGCCGTTTTCGCCCGGCCCCCAGCGCAGCACATCGAACTCCGGGTCGTAGTTGGCACACCACATCGAACGTGCGAAGCGATGGTAATTCACCCACGGCTCGTGCATGAAATCACATGCACCATAGATGGGAGCCAGCATGCTCGACGTATCCTCGCCATCATAGTACGGGACGCCCTCCGGCAGATAGAAGTCACCAGGCGCTTCACCCAGGTTCGTTCCTCCGGACACTTGAGTTCCAAACGGGCCATCGAAGCACATCGTGCGATCGATGGCGGCAAGGATGCCTTGCGCGATGGTGATATAGCGTTCCGCTTCTTCAGTGAAACCCAGATGGCGCAGCAGATAGGCAAACGAGTCAAAGGCACTGTAGACCTTCACATTGGTGCCATGGTCATAGCGCCGGCCTACCGGGCCATCGCTGGAGAAGCGGCTGGGGTATAAGACCTCGCCGGGTGACTGCAGCGCGAGCAGGTCGTCGACGATGCCTTGTAACGCCCTCATGATTTCAGGGTGCTGGCGCAGGAATGCAACATCCCCGGTCACCTGCAACCACTGCCGGGCGATGATCAACGGTGCAACCAGGATCGGCACCGAGTGATCCCTGGGCCCTTTAGGCGCACGGCTGCGCGTCATGAAGAAGAGCAGAACCTGGCGAGCTATTTCGGGGCACAGATGGATCTCTGCAGGCAGTTGAAATTGTCGAACAGTGAACGGATATAGATGTCGCGGCTGAATCGTGCGTCATCAGTCGCATCCTCTGCATCGACATTCAACTGGCCCAGACGAGATCGCCAGAATCCCGCTGTGAGATTGAGCCATTCCAGTGCACTGCGCCGGTGCAGTTCGTAGATGACCGGCAGCACGTCTGTGTAACTCGCCCCCATGGCAACGTGAGTCTCGAACACAGCTTCCTCACCCTGGGCGAGGCTGAACCCACACTCGGCTTCAAACGGCGCATTGAGTTTCGTCCACTTTCCGCCAACCTTCGCTCTCCCTGTATTGCGCACATGCAATACATAGATCGCGCCAGCAGGGCCAGGCAGCGGCGCGGGTGCCAGTGGCGCCATCACTCCATCCGGCGCCACTGGCGCTACACTTACGAGGGACACCTCCAGTTCATCCAAACGCAAGCGCGTCAAGGGCAGGAAATGATCCGCATAGATCGTCTCAGGATCGAGATCGTCCGCGACCAGGTCCTCCGGTGTCGTAACCCCATCGAGCCAGATGCGATACGACAGGTCGCCGGCATACATCGCCACATCAAAATGGTGATACATGCCAGGGCCGAGTCCGAATTCGCCTTCACCCGTTGGTGCGGGATACACCTGGGTCGGCAATGCAGCCAGGCGCAGCGCGCCATTGGCGGCTTGCCCGATCAATACACGCGCGTTCGACTGGGTAAACAGGGCCTCTCCTGACGGCAGCAGCACCGCCTGTGGCGTGCCGTCGACCATGCCATCAGCAGCGTGCCCGGCAAAGAACGTCGAACGCGGCGCATCGAACAAGGCTTGCCAGTTGGGATAAGGGTGTCCATTTGACATACTGCTCTACCTTCGACACTACGTTGGTCCAACGCCTCGTTCCAGCAGGTCCACCTCCGCGACCGGAGCCTCTGCCCCTGGGGTGATCTGCCAGCTCTTTATTTCATGCGCGCCAAAATCTGCCTGCCAGGTGATGCCCAGGTAGGGCATACGTATCGTGGCGTGCGCCGGCTGACCGCTGGTCTCGTAACCCCGCACGATGAGCGCCTGCGCATCTTCGGCCTGCTTGCACACAGCCAGCAGGATATTCGCCGGTTCTGCATCGAGGAATGACGCGCTTGCAGGCAGCTTGCCTTCATGGGCATATTCATTCACCCACAGCGGTTTCACGTTCAACTCCCAGGCCCGGCGCGGAATGGTCGCGTTCTGCCATTGGCCACGGTGTGGAACAAGCTGGTACGTCACCGTCTGTACGCCTTGATCCTGGTACACATACGCCCGCCCGGATTCCGGCTTATATGGATCATGATACGCATAGATCGGGCTACGCAGAATGCTCATGCGCATGTCGGCGCCAAGAACATCAAAACCATACTTCTGGC
>JAMDDR010000235.1 GCA_023488685.1 Chloroflexota bacterium
GACGACAGACACACGCTGATCTGGATTGCGCCCGTGAGTTGATGCAGGCCCCCAACAAAAGTTCTTAAAGAACGAATCTTGTTGCATATGAGTCAAGATTTCAGGCCGCCAGATGGCCCGGCTGGTATCGCCTGAGCCAAACCGGGCTGCAACAGAAGGCTTCGATCTGGTCTGCACTCAGGCCGTCGCAAATGGCATGCAAGCGCGTTGCGTCTGCGCAACTCAGAATCCCATTGTCCAGCGCTTCGTAGGCGATCCCGGCCTGCTCCAGTTGGCATTTGGCATACTCGTGTCCATTGAGACACAGTTTGGTGCCGTTTCTCCGTGCGATACACGCGCACACGCGAAGCGTCTTGCGCCTTGCCGATGAACAACACACTTTCTTCGCCCGGTATGCCCGGCCCAGCAGCGGCGCTCCATATGACCAGCCAGACTCTCGAAGATGGCGAACAGATGATCAAAGTCGGTTTGGGTAAGCTGGATGGACATGCGCCGCTTCTTTGTAGATGCAGTTCGATCGGATATCAGGGAATCGCCTGGGTCATAGTGTCATGATAGGAGAATCGACTGAGCTTTATCATCTCGTTGAGCTACACTATTGAGTCAGTTACAGTCCGAATGAAATCATGGACCAGATCACACTTCACGACAATCTGCCGATCATCGAAACTGCCGACAAGTTGCTGCTGGATACATTGATGGCGGACCCGCTGATCGCGCACTTCATCCTGGTGCGACTGTCAGATACCGAAGCGGCAGTCGCACCCGACAAATTCGACGCGCTTCTGTTACGTCTGCGCAAGATCGGGCACACGCCGAAGGTGTCGGAGGCATAAGCATGCGACAACGCTCGTTTGACGGCTACCTGGAGCATGCCAGGGTCGAAGACCTCAAATCGATGGTGCGGTTGTACGGCGGCAAACTCACGCGCAAGGATGAGTGCATCGCCTTCGTCAGGGCCGCATTGGCCGACCCGGAGCAAGTGCGTGCCATGTTGGATCGAGTCGCGCCATTTGAACGCGCGGCGCTGGGAGTGCTCAAACAGTTCGGCGGCACCGTGAGCGCGGATGGTCTCGCGGTGGCGATTCGTACCCTTGGCGTGCCCCTGCCAACCTCAAAGTACCTCCAAAGGGATCATTTTCTATTGCTCGATCCATTGACCCGGCACGGTCTCATGCAATACGACAGCCAGGATTATCACGCCTATAGTTATTCAGATTACGCACCACAGACGATGATTTCAGATGCGCGTATCCTGGCACACGTTGGGCCACCGCAAGTCAATGCGTTCAAGATAGCGCCCGTAACGCGGCAGCCATCGTCCATGCACATGCGCAGACCGCAAAGTGTGGCGTTGCAGATGCTCAGTATCTTGAACGCGATTGCTCAGATGGGTTCGCTGCGCCTGAACAAGACACGCGCACGTGATATTCGTACGGCCGATCTCAACAAGCTGGCGACCACACTGAAGTGGAGCGATCGCTTTGAGATCGATGGCCTACCCTTTCCGGATCCAACCAATGCATTTGTCGGCGCACTGGTTGCTGCGGAATTGCTCGTCGTCCAGGGCGATGCACTTGTGTTGACCGTCTCCCCCGAGCAATTCGCGGAACAAACGTATGCGCAGCAGGTAGGCAAGCTGCTGTCCGGCTTTGTGAACAATCAACGCTGGCAGGAGTACTGGACCCAGGACTATCTCAGCCGACCCATTGGAAACCACCTGACAGATGGGCGGATCGGTTTGTTGGCAGCCTTAATGGCACTTCCGCCAAATGGCGCTGCCTTCTTTGCGCTGAGCGACCTCGAACAGGCCTGGTTCGAGCGCGTGGGTGAGGATTTCTCATTGGGCTACTTGGCATATCCTCCCAGTACTTACTCCCGAACTCCGGCGCAGCAAGAGACTGACCTGAAGAAATGGCGTCAGCAGTTGCGCAAAGACTGGTTGAAGCGCGAAGCCCTCTGGATGCAGCAGGCGCTCTCGACGTGGATCTATGGACTCGGCCTGGTGGAATTAGGCCTTGAGGACGGAACCATCACGAGCGTGTGCCTCAGCGAACTGGGTCGCGAGATTCTCTGCCCACAGCCGGATGCGCGAGGACGATCTGTGGCTAACGCAACACCGCATGCCGTGGAAGCAGTATGGATCATTCAACCGAACTTTGACATCGTCGCGTATCTGGATCGGATTGCGCCGAAGCAACTGGCCTTCCTGGAACGCCACGCCGAACGCCTATCATCACAACAACATACCGCGCAGTATCGGCTCACGCGTGATGCCGTGTATCGAGGATTGGAGAGCGGGACAACGATCGACGTCTTGCTGGCAGGGCTGCAAGCAGGTGCGAAGGCCGCGTTGCCACAGAACGTCGTGGTGGAGTTGCGGTCGTGGGCAGGCCTGCGCGAGCAGATCTCCCTGCGCCGCGCCGTCCGGCTGATCGAGTATCCGAGTGGGCACGCGCGTGATGAGGTGATTGCCGATGGCGCAGCCGGCACGGCCATCGGCGAGCGATATCTGCTGTTGCCACGCGACGCAACTTCGCGACCACGCACCACCCGGCAAGTAGACTATAGCCTGCCGCCGTCGAAGTGCCTTTCCATCACCGAAGCCGGCGAGATTACTTTGCGCGAAACGGATGCGGATTTGTTCATCGCTGCCCAATTGAACTTGTGGGCCGAACGCACTGCGGAGAACAAATGGCGATTGACGTCGGTAAGCGTGTCAACAGCAGTCAAGCGCGGCATGGGAATCAGTGATTTGCTTGCGCTGCTGGAGAGCCGTCTGGCCCGTCCGCTGCCGCCTTTCTTGAAAGTGGCGCTGCGAAACTGGGCAGGTACCAAACGTATGACCAAAGCGTCGGTTAGCGCCGTCACGATACTACGCTGCCACGATCCTGAGGCTTTCACAACGATTCTCGCCAGCCAGCAATTGAAACATTATCTACGTGGCCAACTCGGCCCGGATGCCGTGTTGGTGGATTCCAGCAAAGTCGAAATGGTGAAGCACATTCTCAGGTGGGCCGGCGTGCAGGAGACTGTAGAGATGGAGGAATTGGGGGAGTAGTTAGTCGTCCCTGGCGACTAGCAGAAATGCGGCAGAATAAAGCCAAACGTGATGGCCGGGCAGAGCCAGACCGACCAGGAATCGCCGGACCGCCGGCCAAAAGCTTGTGAAGCTGCTGCGTTGCTTCACGCAGTCGTCGCCCACCACGGCGCCGGCTTCCGGATGAGCCGCGATGGGCTTTTTCAGGACGACTAATTACAACCGGGTGCAAAGGATCATACGATCTCCGCGACATGGGTTCGACAACATGGGTTCGACGCTCAGGGGAAAGTGCCTTGTGAGCCTGCACTTTCCCCGGCTTACTACTCGCTTTGAGATAGGAACTTCTCCGCCTCCATCGCGGCCATGCAGCCGAACCCGGCGGAGGTGATGGCCTGCTTGAACCAGTTGTCGTGCACTTCGCCGGCGGCGAAGACACCCGGCACGCTGGTGTGCAACCGCGCATCCACCTTTAAATAGCCTTCGTGATCCATCTCCAACTGGCCCTGGAACAACTCCGTGTTGGGAACGTGGCCGATGAAGATGAACACACCATCCACCGGCGTGGCCTTTTCCTCGCCGGTCTGCATGTCCTTTAGCATGACTTCGCCGACCTTGCCGTTCCCTTCGATCTTCTCGATCACGCTATGGGTGACGAATTCGATCTTGGGGTTGGTCCTGGCGCGCGTCTGC
>JAMDDR010000218.1 GCA_023488685.1 Chloroflexota bacterium
CCGTTCCAGTTGACCGGGTTCCTGCCCGGCCACGTCGCTAAAGTCGAGCCGCACGGTGTACTGCAACGGTGCGCGCGGCAGCAGGTCGGGCGGCATCTTCATCACGTCCACCGGGTCTTTGAAGGTGCTGCCGACGAGCCACACGATTGGGAAGAGAACGAATAACACCCACACCGTGCTGATCGAATAGCAAAAGATGCGGAAAGCCCTGTCCACCCGTGACGTGCGGATATGAGCGACCTGTGCTGGTCGCTGTCCGTTAAAAATCCTTTTGTATATGCCGCCCGTAGTTGCCATGGTTGCACCTCCACGTCGTACGCAACGCGGTCACATTCTTTCCTCGCGCATGGTCAGCAGCCGCGCCAGGGTGAAGACAAGGGTGAATATGAGAATCCACATGGCCCAGGCGGAACCCATGCCATACTGGTTCTGAACGAAGGCCTGCTGATACACGCCCATGACCAGGGTGGTGGAGGAGTAGCCGGGCCCACCTGCTGTCATGATCCATACATCGTCGAAAGCGAGCAGGCTGCCTGTCAGCGACAATACGAACAGGATGCCGACGATTGGCATGATGTTGGGCACGATGATGCGCCAGGTGCGCTGCCAGGCATTGGCGCCATCCATGATCGCGGCTTCGATGATCTCGGGCGAGATGTTCTGGATGGCGGCCAGGTAGATCAGGATACCCATGCCACCCCCCAGCAGCGAGGGCAGCCGCAACGTGATTTTGACCAGGTCCGGATCACTCAACCAGAATTGCTTCGGCAGGCTCAGCAACTGCATTGCGGCGTTGGCCAGGCCAAACTCCGGGTGCCAGATGTACTTCCACACGATCAGGAAGGCAATCCCGGGCACCGCGACGGGCAGCACGTACAGGAAACGGTATAGATAGTGTCCACGCCGGATCTCGTTCAGGAACAGGGACTGCACGATAGGCACCCAAAAACCGAACAGCATGCCGAACACATACAGCAGCACGGTGTTGATGAAGACTTCGTGAAAGATCGACGACGTAATCACCAATCCCATGTTGTTGAGGCCCACGAACGTCCCCGGAGGGTTGACGTTGTCCCAACGGAACAGGCTCATGTATAAGCCCTGGGCCAGTGGATAGTAGCGGAAGATGACAAAGGTGATCACCGCCGGTCCCAGGAAGATCAGGGCGGGAATGATCTTTTTGATCCGTGGGAGCGCCAGGCGCGGGCTGCGGCGCCTGGCATCCGCAGGCGGATTTGTGGCCTGCATTTGCGTCATGAAAATACTCCTAACAGACGATCCCGTCGCTCGTCCTGTGCACTATCTCAGACTCAGGAACCCGGTTTCTGGCTCGCCCGAGCCTGGATCCACCACGGTGCGAGCGAAGTTCGCAGGCAATGCATTGCACGAAACCGGGTTTCTCACCTTTAGGATTCCTGTAACTTCTTCGTGTACTCGTCGAGCCACTCGCGCTTGCAGGTGTCCTCTGCCTGTTGCAGGACGTTCTGGATATCGGCCGCCGGATCGCGCATGATCTGCTCGATGGCTTTGTCCCAGTACGTGCCACCCTTGTAATCGGGTGCCAGGGGCGCCCGCGCGCGATCCATCATGGTCGGCAGGGTCGGGCCCCACCATTCCGGCACGCCGTACGACACCTGAGACCAATCGATGCTCTTGAATGGCGACGCGAACACGCCCTTGATCTCGTTATCCTTGAACCATGTGGCCTGCTTCTGCATCTGTTCGAGACTATGCATGAAGCAGATGTAGCGCGCCGCCGCGTCGAGTTCCTCCGGTTTCTGATGGGTGCCCAGCGCATAGGCGTGGCAGTTCACCCAGCCACCTGGCTTGGTCAGCGTGTTGCCGGCCAGAGCGCTCGGGCCCAACGGGTTCGCGTAGAAGTTGAGTTGCTCGGGTTGGAACTTGGCCGTGCCGAACAGCCAGTTCAGCCAGGAGGGGAAGAACGGGAACACGGCGATGTTGCCCTGCTGGAAGTCGTTCAACAGCGCGCCGAAATCCGCAAACGGATCCTTGGAGGCGTAGTTGGTGGGATGGAGCAGGCCATGGAACAGCTTGACCGCTTCCAGGTTCTCGTTGGCCGTGTAGTGCAGCTCGATGCTCTTGTCGTCCTTCTCAAGCGCCTGTGCCCCGCCGTTGTTATCGACAAAGCCGCCGAGCAGCCAGTTCCACATGAAGCCCTGGTGCTTGTCATTCGTCAGCTTCTTGACCATGGCTTCCCATTCGGTCCAGTCCTTGGGCTCGAAGCGTTCGTCGTACCCCGCCTCCGTCAGGTAGTCGTTGCGCACCACATACCCAATGCCTTCCACATTGCCCGGAATCGAGTAAACCTTGCCCTGGTACTTGACCAGATCCTGGATGAACGGCGAGACATCGTTCCATTCCTTGAAGTAAAGTGGCAGGAAAGGATCGAACTCCGCCAGGAGTCCGGCGCTGGCATTCTCCATGGCGATCTCGGCATTGTCAAAGAGCACCGCCGAGGGCCCGCCTGAATCGGCACTCAGGGCAGCCGTCCAATACTCTTTGCGCTTCTCCACGGTGACATTCGGCCAGGGCAGGTGCACCACCTCGATCTCGGGATACTTCTCGGCAAACTCCTTCTGCTGCTCAAGCCCAAAAGCGCCTGGGCCGGTCGTATCTTCCGGCACCAGGTCATGCACGTAGATTTTCACCCTCTTGGTCGGCGCTACGGCAACCGGTTCTGGCGTCGCGGTGATAACTTTCTCGACTTCGACCTGCTTTTCGACTTGCTGGGTGACGACGACGGTCTGGGGTGCGCACGCGGCCAGACCGGCTCCTGCAGCCGTCATGCCCGCGACGCGCAGAAAATTGCGGCGCGAAAATTTGCTTGTCATTTCAATCTTCTCCTGTCGCGCATCAAGCCGCCGAAGGGCGCCGGCTCGATCGCCTGTGGGATGGGAATCCACGCGTATACGAAATCGTGACACGAGCAAACGGATTATGGATGGGCGATCTCCACATCATTGCTATCGGACTGTACTTCCTCCTTACACCGCGGGTGGCGCGGGTGTGCTATACTGCCAAAGTGGTTTGGATATAGAGTGTCTTTCATCTTAGCGCCGCACAGGAAAAGATGGAAGTCCTTTTGTCCGCTCTCACTCCGCTGACAGTCCCAGGATGCCAATGTCAGAGCCATCTCGTCCAGCCGGTCAGGAGGGATTGGTTGCGCTGGTGCATGATGCGCTGAGCAAGCTATACGATTCGACAGCGTTACAGAACCACCCGCTTGGCCACGTGTTGACCCCCGGCCAGGAAAACCCTGTGCAACGCAGCCAGGACCTGCGCCGCACGTTGCTCGCCTGCATCCATTCCCTGCGCCCTGTCGCCGGCACGCCTGCACACTCCCCCGATTGGCGCGCCTACCGCCTGTTGGAGTTGCGCTACATCGAAGGTCTTGAACCCACGGAAGTCATGGCTCGTTTGGGCCTGGCCAAGAGCCAGTATTACCGCGAGCAATCACGGGTCACCCAGGCACTGACAACCGTAGTGCAAACGAAATGCCAGGAGCTGCAATCAGCCCTGGCCGGGCAACCGGCCGAGGACGTCCGGCGCGGCATGATCCGCGCTGAAGCGGAGCGTATATCGGCCCAAAGCGCGCGCGAGGGCATTGACGATGCCGACCTCGCGGCAGTCATCGAGCCACTCGCACGGGAGAAGGGCATCACCATGCGCCTGGTCTCCATGGCGTCGCTGCGCGGGTTGCCGGCGAACCGGGTGGTGCTGCGACAGGCGCTACTGGTCGCACTGAGCAGCGTGCTCAACGTACCAGGGACACGCCTGCTGGAGGTGACCAGCACGCCCGACCCGGCACAGCGCATCCTGAGCGTGCGGGCCAGCCCGCGGTTTGACGATCGGTACGCGGCGGAGGCGCTGACCATGTGCCAATCGTTCATGGAGACGATGGATGGCTCACTGAGCGTCTCACATGGCGCCGGCACATGGGAGCTACGGCTGACCTGGCCCTGGCAGGCGCCCCGCAAGCTGCTGGTCATCGACGATAACGACGGCTTGATCGAACTGTTCCAACGTTATCTCTCAGGCCACGCCTGGCGGGTGATCGGCGCCAACGATGGGTTGGAAGCGCGCCAGATTCTTGCCAGCACACGGCCCGACGTCATCATCCTCGACGTGATGATGCCGCGGGAAGACGGCTGGGAGTTCCTGCTGGCGGTCAAATCGAGCCTGAATGCACGCGGTATCCCCATCATCATCTGCTCTGTGTTGAACCAGCCGGAGATCGCCCGCACGCTTGGCGCAAGCGCCTACGTGCCCAAGCCGGTGTCGCAACAGGCGCTGCTTGAAGCACTCTCCCCCTGGTCGAGCTGAAGCTGAAACGGAATCTCTCGCAAAGGCGCTAAGACGCAAAGGGATTTCTTAGCCTCTGCGGCATGCATGCCGATGCGCCTTTGCGAGAGCCATTTCCCGCCAAAGTCGGGAGAGCCGTTAAGACCAGCCTGGCGCCAGTGCATCACAGACCGCCTGGAGCGTTGCGACCAGTTCGCCCAATCGGAAGCCATGGCCGTGTGTAATCTGAATATCTCCCGGGAGTGGGTCAGCGCTGCCATCCTGTGCCTGGGCAGAAATAACGATCACGGGAATGGCGGATAGATGTGGATCGCCGGCCATCTGTCGCAGCAACTCCCGCCCATCCAGGTTGGGCATCTTCAGATCCAAGAACACCAGGTCGATGGGCTGCTGCCGCATGAGCTGCAACGCTTCCGCGCCGTCATATGCCTCCAGGCAATCCTGTTCGCACAGGCGCGCCACCAGCATGCGTTGGATCATGCGCACCATCTCGGGGTCATCGTCGACGACGAGCACCCTTTTTACGGGCCGATCAAGCCGGTCAAGCGCCGCAAATAGCTGCTCGCGCGAGACAGGCTTGGTCAACAGCTCCCGAACGCCAAGTTCGCGCGCCACATTCAGGTTGGAAGGCAGCGCGCACCGCACCACCGTCATCTCGCCCAGGGACGTCCCGTTCATCTGGGGGGCCGCCAGGCTGAATGCATTCCCACGGAATGGCGCCCTCTTCAGAGACGATGGCGCGTTGTACCCAACGCCCGTTCCCAACGGTCCCTGCTCCATCACCACGGCCACCGGTTTCAATTCCTCGACCAGTGCCAGGCACTCGTTCGCATCCACCGCACCCACCACCCGGTACCCATCCAGGTGGCGTTGCAGAAACGGCGCCAGTTGCGAGTCTTCGTGAACGGCGATGATGATACGCTCGCCCGCGGCATGACGTGGCGCCGGGCGGCGGGGCAGCAGCTCCGTTGTCCGTTGCCCAATCCCTTGAGCATCCGTCCCCCCCGGCACGGCCCGACCAGGAGCGGGTGTGCAGGGCAGCGTAAACCAGATCGTCGTCCCGTGCAGGTACACACTCTCGACCCCCATTTGCCCGTGATGCAGATCGACAAAGCGCTTGCTGATGGGGAGCCCCAGACCGGTGCCGCTGTGCCACACCCAATGCGACTCGCCCGTGTCATCCTGGGTGCGAAAATCCTCAAAGATGCGCGGCAGTTCGGGCGCGGGAATGCCGCGCCCGGTGTCGGTCACACGCACCACGACCTCATCCCCTTCACATGCTGCCGATACATGGATGGACCCATGTTCGGTAAAACGCGCGGCATTCACCAATAAATTCAACAGCACCTGGCGGATGCGCAAACGATCCAGCCATAAGCGAGGCAAATCATTGGTGATTTCCACATCAAGGTGCAGGCCCTTGGCGGCAACATAATCTCTAACCATATCCGTCGCTTCTTTGATGAGCACAGCGAGATCGACTTCCTCGCGCGATAAAACGATTTTGCCCGCGTCGATGCGGGCCAGGTCGATGACGTCGTCGACCAGCGCAAGCAGGTGTTGCGCACTGCGATAAACGGCATCCAGGTCCCTGCGATAAGCGCCCGGCAACGGGGTCCGATCGTAGCTCTCGGGCGACGTCATCATCATCTCGGTGAAACCGGCAATGAGGTTGAGGGGCGTGCGTAGTTCGTGACTGATGTGCGTCGCGAATTCAGCCTTGAAGCGCTCCGCTTCGGCCGCCACCTTCCAGGCGGCGACCAGTGCCGCATTACTGCGTTGCAGCCGATGGTATGCCTGGTCCAGATCCTTCAACACCCGCGCCAGTTGGCCACGATGCTGCATCGCTTCGTCCATGGCTTCGCGCGCCTGTGTATAACTCGACAGCGACCAATGCGTCACCATCAGCAGCGAATCGGATGCGGTCCAACCGAGCAAGCCAGTGACTGCACCGGCGATAAGCACCTGCACCGCCTCGTCCACAGGCACCGGCAGCAACGAGACACCACCGTACAGTGGCAGGAGCAACAACGCCAGCACGGCTTCAACCAGGATGGCCGCTGGCCATCCGACGCTGATGACAACCATCAACGGCATCAAGGCATACAGATACGCAATACGCGATTGCTGGAACAGCAGAAGCGCCAGCGTAATAGAGAGGATCAGACCTATCTGCCAAACACCCTGGGCCAGCAGATAGCGCTGTCGCAGTAACCGCCAGGACAACGCGCACGTACCCACCACCAAAGGACTGATAAACCACACCGTCCAACCAATCCCCCCAGGCCACCACAACGTCGCCACCAGGTGCCAGACCAGGTAAAGGAAGCCGACGGCGATGATCAGCCGGGCAGATGTGCGCCGGCCAAGTTCCTCCGCCGAGGTCACAAAGTCCGCATTGGTTTGACGTGACAGGTGTAATGCTTGCCACATAGTTGCCTCCATATCGTGCGCGATGCCAATCGTCTATTCATCAGGGCTTTAACGCAGAAAAGTAGTATTTGTAGCTTTTTCAATAATGATGAATTCGAGACGGCATACCCGTATCTTATGCGCTTTTGTTTCGTCTATAGAGTGACGTGCACAAAACACCGCACATTGCCGTTCACTTGGACTGCTAGGACAGCCAGTGCATTAAAGCTCAACATTGTTGTGGACGAAGATACTATATTGCTCGACCGGGCGCGTGCGTTGGACCCGCAGGCGTTGGGCCAGATCTACGACGCTTACTTTGAGCGTCTGTATCGTTACGCCTATCACTTTGTGGATAGCCCCGAAGCAGCACAGGATATTGCCGCGGAGACCCTGCGGCGGCTGCTGGAAGTGTTGCACAAGGGGCAGTCTCCGCAGCATCTATCGGTGTGGCTTTACCGTGTTGCACACAATTTAGCGATTGATATCATCCGCCGGCACCCACCCGGCACCGTCGTGTCGCTCGACGCCGGTCTGGATCACGTGGATCTTACTGAGACGGAAAACGTCACGGAGGCTCGCATGATGCGCACACAGGTACGCGCAGCCCTGGCAGGGCTGACGCCGGACCAACAAAATGTTGTCGTGTTGAAGTTTCTGGAAGGGTATTCAAACGCCGAGATCGGCGAGTTGATCAACAAGCCAGAAGGGGCAGTCAAGTCGTTGCAGCATCGCGCCCTGGCCGCATTACGCCGGGCGTTGAACAGTGTTGCCATCGCCGGCATTATTACATACACATGGAATGTAGATGCCACAATAAAACGGGGTTTAAAT
Organism: Chloroflexota bacterium; assembly: GCA_023488685.1. Taxonomy (GTDB): domain Bacteria; phylum Chloroflexota; class Anaerolineae; order J036; family Brachytrichaceae; genus CAIXPS01. The sequence goes on from JAMDDR010000218.1 coordinate 7,570, forward strand.
TGAAGCGCGCACAACGCGAGACAGCGGTCAACAAACCGGCTCCATGATGGATGAACACACCGCGTGCAAGCGGGTAATAGTCCCTATTTGCTCGTACTATTACAGTTCATCGTTAGGTAAACATCCGAATTTCAAATTCAATCAGAACTGCTATCATTACATACACCGCAAGCGAACAGGTCGATTCTGCACCTGATCTATGACCTTGTCGATGTTCCCCACCCCGACAGCATATGTTCGAAGTTTTTTATCGTAGTCCCAGACAAAAGCGCAGCCCAAGACAGGAGGTTTGGGCTGATGCAAGAACGCTCTCCCACCATCTGCGGCCGGGCATGATCTACAGCCATTTTTGGCGCACCGATCGGACCGGCTGGGAGACACGCTTTTATATCCGTGAAAGCCGTGAATACCTGCAGTCGCTCACGGCTAACCCGGTCGTTCAACTGCGCGCCGGTATCATCTTCGCCAGTGGCACCATCCTCGTGCCGGTCCTTGCCCGTGTCGAGGCAAGGCTCTATGAATCCTGGATGGATTACCACCGGACAAACAGTTGTCTTTGTTTCGCCGACCTGATCCACCAGGACGGCATTGCCATCTCGTTGTATGACACCGACCTGTTGCGACAACTCTGGGTGCACAACGAGTTGCGCCCGTTGTTCGAGCTCGCCATGCGCGAGATCAATCATGTCCCAGCCTGGGGTGCGGGAACGTTTTACAGCGCCCGGTACCAGGCTTATCAGCACTATCCGACGGCGGAGATGCTATGGGCAGCATTGACCCCTAATGGTGCGCCTGTCAGAATACATCTTGGAGAGATGAGACGGTGAAGGCGTTTACATCAAATCGCCGAGGGGGCCCAGGTTCAGGTTCAGATCCTCACCCTCCAGCCCAAACGCCTGCTTCAAATCCTCCATCCGTTGCTCCAGCTTCATGAACGTCTCACCCAGGCGTTCAATTTCATCGTCGGTGAGCGATCCCCCTTCCATCCGGCGCAACGCCTGGTGCTCGAGCATGCGCCGGATAAGTTCGATCACCGTCAGCACAAGTTTGGCCAGGCCACGCTCCACGCCCTCTGGATCGGCATTGATACGTTGCGGCAGGCTGCGGCCCACCTGGTCGATCTCCCTGGCAAAGGATTCCATATTGCCCTGCCCGAACAGGACTCGTTCTTCAGGGGAAAGCGCGTCGAGATCTTCAACAATGGATGTAGCCATACGTCCTCACTCAATGGGCTGGAGTCACACTCCCGGAGTCTTTGAGACTCCGGGAGTGTGACTCCGGGAGTCTAATCTTGACGGTGACGAAGCTGTACGGTGGCCAGGGACCGGTGCACAGGAAACGCAAGTTTGGCTGGGTCGCCGCGAGCGTCTCGAGCGCGGCACGAAAGTGCGCGAGGTGCTCGCGCTCAACCAGGTAGGCAGCCGTCAACAGCAAGCCCGGTGTGACGAACGTCTTTTGGGTATGCAGGACGGCTATTTTGGCCAGCGTGGCGTCGATCTGATCGACATAGATCTGCCCGCGTTGCCGCCGGGCGCGTTGTTCGCGATCTGTTTGCAGGCGGGCCATCATATAGGCGAGACCATGACGTGTTTTATCATCCGCGACATTCTCCGGCGTAGCGGAGAGAGTCTCCGGCGTAGCGGAGAGGGTCTGGGTCGCCACTGCCGCGCTGGCATCCTCCCACAACACGCGCACACTGAGCTCCACCTTGCCGCGCACGCATTTGAGATTGGACGCAAAGTCCGCATGATTGGTGGCCAGTACCGCCAGCACGGCTGGCGCATCATCGAGCACCGTCCCATAGCATGCCGGCAGGACGGCGCGGCCGTCCATGCAACATTCGATGAGCTTCTCGTGCCGCCACATATTTGATTCGGACAGCGGAATGCGCTGCGACGGGACCGTGCTGACGATGGCAGAGATATCCGCATCGTCGAGCAAATACGGTGGCGCATCGTCGATGCCCGTCACGCCGGCCGGCAGCGCGCCTCCATTTTCAGCAATCCCGTAGATGTAAATCATGTCTCGGTAGAGCTAGTCGTTTGTAGTCGCATGCACGGTTTCCAGGCCCAGCGCCACCTTGCGCATGTGCTCGATGGTTTCGACAGAAGACAGCAACACCTGCAGACCGACGTAGGCCAGGTCCACATCGGCCACGGAGATGGTGATATCGCCTTTGATGATCACGCCCTTGTCGAGGATGCGATCCAGCAGGTCAAGGATGGTGACCTGGCGTTCCTTGGTAATGGTGTCATCCATCGGTGGCCTCATCTGCGCGACTGGCGACGAAATTGTAGGGCGGCCAGGGACCGGTCAATTCAATCTGAAATCCCTGCTCACGCAACGACGCGACCAGCGCATCCAGCGTGGCACGGAAAGACGGCCAATTCGCATCATCGACCAGGTACGCGCCGTTCAAAAACATCTCGTCGCTATGTCCATGCTCGGAAGCGGTTTGAGCCTGGTTCAACCGGGAGTGGCTGGCCTGGGCGGCGAGCTGCGCGTGGATATCCTGCACCGTGTCCGTCGCGGCGCGCTCGGCGATTGCTTGCGCCGCCTGTTCCAGCTTCTTGCGCAGCAGGAAAGCGGTGCCCGGCCTGGCGCGCTTCATCGCATCGCGCTGCGTCTTCAACGCGCCGGACGATTCTTCGAGTTGCCTGGCATACACGGGCAGGTCGCAATACACCTTCACCCCCCACTCGGTCGCCCCACACAATTGCTTCAGAATCTGGTCGAAGCCGGCATAGCCGTCTGCCAGCGCATTCAAGACCCGCTCTGTGCTCAAGTACACGGTGCAGAACTGGAGTGGCACGATTGTGTAGGCACCGAGCAAACTGGTCAGCACCGCCTGGTGCGCAATGACACGATTGCGCACCCAGTTTGCCTCCTGAAGATTTTGTTCGAGGGCGGTTTGGTTGAATTCAGAGAGGGGCACCGGGCTGAAGATGGCCAGGGTGTCCTTATAGGACAGCGCTTCGATGGGCGCGCCGGGGATGATCCCCTCGGCCGGCAGCGGATGCGCGCACGTCTCATCGCGCGGTCGCGCGATCGCGTACACGTAGTAGCCCACATCGCTCGCCAAATCCGGCGTCATTGTCTGCATCTGCGCCAACGAATTCGTTGTCATGGTCTCATCCCACGATTGCCTATTGCTGGTTGAACTCCTGCCGCCGCACCGAGATCAACAACGTCCCATCGATCTGGTCACGAGCCAGGCTGCAGCGACCATCCCCGCCGGCAGGCACCAGCGCCTGGGTCTCTGCGACCGACGCCAGCAGCTTATACGCCTGGGTCAGGGCTGCCATGCGTGACTCGAATCCCTGCCCGCTTGAATTGAGATCCGGGTGTGCCTGCTTGGCGGCCTGGTAGTAGGCGCGCTTGATTTCATCGGCGCTGACGGCGCACCCACACCCGAGGAGTTGCCGGGCCGCATCAATCATCTCGAACGTCGGGATCTGCACTTCGATGGTGGCAAAACTATACGGCGGCAACGGGCCCACGCTACGGAACGTGAGTTGCCCGCCAAATGCCTGGTCGAGTTGCGCCAGGGTGCGATCCAATGCCGTGCGTCCTGCATCGTCCAGCAACAGACCCAGATTGATCACCACGCTGTCGTCCAGGTTGGGATTCACCACACTATCGCGCGCCAACGCCTGTAACACCGGCGCGATGCGTTCACCCAACGCCGTGCGCCGCCGCTCCAACGATTCCTTGACCAGCCGGCCGAGCGCTACACGCTCGTCGAGCGTCTGGTCGGCGGGATGCTGCGCCATGCGCATCTTCAATTGCGCGATGGCTTCCTCCTGTCCAATTTCCTGAAATACTCGCTGGAGATTCCACAGGGTCACCACCTCCATCTGCGCCAGCCCGGCCATGTTGGAGAGCGAGCGCTGGAACAAGGCACATCCCTGGATCATCAGGCGTTCCAGGTGACCCAGGTCGGGCAGAAGGGTTCCAAACTTGGCTGGCAACACGGTGAAGTGAGCCAGCACGGCTTCCACCACACGCTGGTGCGTCACCAGGTAGCGCATGGCCTGATCGCGTTTGAGCCCGCGATAGTCTTCCAACGGGCTGGCGCCGACCACAGCGGCGATACCGCCGAAGGGCCAGGTGTACACCTCGTCGTCGTCGTCGTCCATGCCACACACTTCGTCAAAGATGATCTTCTGGTCGTTCGGGATGATCCCGTAGAGGTAAATGGGTTTCATGTCTATCTGCCCTAAAGGACTTTCAGCCCCTAAAGGACTTTCAGCCTACCCCGCGCAAGGATGCTTCAAAGTGTTTTTGTCCAATGTGAAAACTGCGCAGCAACTCAGGTGCGTCAACGAATTCGTTGACCAGGTTGTCACCGCGGTGGGTGTCCAGGAATTCGCGCATCGCCAGCACAGCGGCCTGGCGACACAGCCCTTCAATGTCAGCGCCTACCCGGCCTTCCATCCTGGTAGCCAGTACGCCCAGGTCCACGTCACTGGCCAGCGGCATCTTCTTCGTATGCACCCGGATGATCTGCAGGCGCGTTTGCTCGTCGGGAATCGGCATCTCGAACAGCAGGTCAAAGCGGCCCGGGCGCAGCAGGGCACTGTCGACCAGGTCCAGCCGGTTCGTGGCAGCCAGGATCACCACCCCTTTCAACTCCTCAATGCCATCCAACTCCGTCAACAACTGGCTGACCACGCGCTCGGTCACCTGGCTCGCCCCCCCGCTGCCGCGCTGTGGCGCAATCGCATCAATCTCGTCGAAGAAGACGACACAGGGCGCCGCCTGGCGAGCCTTGTGGAACACCTCGCGCACCGCGCGCTCGGATTCGCCCACCCACATGCTCAACAACTGCGGCCCCTTGATCGAGATGAAATTGGCTTCGCTCTGGCGGGCGAGCGCTTTTGCCAGCAGCGTCTTCCCTGTGCCCGGCGCGCCATGCAGCAGAATACCCTTGGGCACGCGCACGTTGACGTACTCAAATAGCTTGTCATAGCGCAACGGCCACTCGACCGTCTCGATGAGCTGTTGCTTTATCTCCTGTAACCCGCCCACGTCATCCCAGGTCACTTCGGGCACCTCGGTGAAGACCTCGCGCATAGCCGAAGGCTCGACCTCGGTGAGCGCCCCGTCGAAGTCATCCTGGTTGACCTCCAGCGCCATCAGCCGGTCGTAGGGGATCTGTGCCTGTGAGAAGTCAATCTCCGGCATGAGGCGACGCAGGGCGCCCATGGCGGCCTCGCGGCACAACGCGGCGACGTCGGCGCCGACGAATCCGTGCGTCGTGTTGGCCAGCTTGTCGAGGTTGACATCGCCCGCCAGGGGCATACCACGGGTGTGAATATCCAGGATTTCGCGGCGGCCGCTGCGATCGGGGACGCCAATCTCAATCTCGCGGTCAAAGCGGCCCGGCCGGCGCAGCGCCGGGTCCAGCGTATCTGGGATGTTCGTCGCTGCGATGACGATGACGTTGCCACGCGATTCCAGGCCATCCATGAGCGCAAGGAGTTGGGCCACCACACGGCGCTCCACCTGCCGATCCCCGCTCAGGTCTGTGCGGCGGGGCGCGATGGCATCGATCTCGTCAATGAAGATGATGGCCGGGGACTTGCGGCGCGCATCGTCAAAGATGCCGCGCAACTGCGCCTCGGACTGTCCATACATCTTGTCGATGATCTCGGGCCCATTGACGTGCAGGAAGTTGGCACTGGTTTCGTCCGCGACGGCGCGCGCGATGAGCGTTTTGCCGGTGCCGGGCGGGCCATACAGCAACACGCCCTTGGGCGGCTCGATCCCCAGGCGCTCGAAAATCTCGGGATAACGGAGCGGCAACTCGATCATCTCGCGGATGCGCTTGATCTCGCGGCGCAGACCACCAATATCCTCGTACGTGATCGTGTCGCGCGCGCTCGCCTTGCCCTCGCCGGCGATGCGGATGACCGTGTTTGCGTTGATCAATACAGGGCCGGCCGGGGTGGTCTCGATCACGCGGAAGGTCTGTGCGCGTGCGCCGATCATCGCAACGCGCACCTGGTCATCGGAGATGACAGGGATGCCGTCGAGGAGCCGCACCAGGTAACGCGTTTGCGAGGTGATGGACCCGGCACGTTGCCCATCTGCGGGCGCCAGGACGATGGCGCGCGCCGGTTGTGCCTTCACGGCGCTCACAGACACTTGCTCACCCAGGCTGGCACCCGCGTTCGCGCGCACAATGCCATCCATCTGAATCAGGCCCTGGCCGCGCTGCGCCGCATACGCAGGCATGGTCCGCGCCACCGTACGACGCTTGCCCGCGATCTCCACCACGTCGCCGATGCTGACCTTCAGTGTCTCCAGGTCGTGCGGATCGAGCCTGATCAGCGCCCGCCCCACGTCCTTGGGCAATGCCTCTGCCACACGAAACGTCTGCAGCGGGTCTCGCGGGGTTGCTTCCTGTGCGTCATTTGCCATTGATTTCCTCCTTGCCGCACCACGGGTGCCGTCCGGCGTCAATCTTCATCTTCGTCTTCATCCTCGTCTTCGTCCCCGCCAGCCTCTTCGGCGGCAGCCCGCTTGAGTTCCCGCACCTGCTTCAGGAGCGCCAGCAACTCCTCTTCGGCGGCCATATACGCTTCCTCGTTGATCTCGCCAAGGTCGAACTTCAGCTCCAGATCCATCAACTGTCTGCGGATGGCTTCCTCGCTGTAGTACTCGTGGTCGACTTGCTCGGCGATCTTCTCCGCCAGCCAGATGACCCCTTTGATGGGGGCCGAAACCGGAAAGGTCAGAATGTCAAACAGTCCCATCGTATGGTCCTTTGCGCGCGTCTACTTATAGGTAGCGACGCGCCGTAGAGACGCGCTGCAGCGCGTCTCTACCATAGGGTGTTTAGACGTGCAGCACAATGTTGACGAAGTTGTAAGGGGGGACAGACCCCACATATTTGAACACCACGCGGTTTCCCATGCGCGCATCCAAATCCTGGACCGTGCGATCCATATCGGGTTCGCACTCTCTGCTCGTGAGGAAGGCGGCGTTCAGAATCATGCGATCCGTAATGGTTTTATTGAGCACCGTCTTGTGGACAAAGGGCCTCAGCCGTGACAGGATCAGTTCCGCGTCGATGTCGCGCTGGCGATCCATCGCACTGGCGATCATCTCACCCAGGCGGATGCGGTCGTAGTAACTTTGCTCCGGCGAGCGTCCGACCAGCTTGTCGCGCAGTTGCCGGATGGGGGGGTTGGTCTCAATGATCTCCTTGAAGATCACTTCCTCGTACCAGAACGCCTTCAGCCCCATCTCAATGCGCCCATCCATCTCGACGAGCAGCCCGGACAATTCGTCATAGCGGCGCCGCAACACCGACCCGACAACGGACTCCGTCGTCGGCGCAACGGTGCCAAACCGGACCGGGAGAATGGTGAATTCCTTCATCACCTCTTCCAGGACCATCATGTGTGCCATCATGTTGCGCCGCGAGTTGTCGTACTCCTTGGCCACGGAATCGCTCAACACGGCGGCCAATTCCCGGTAGTGCAACGTATGCACGACGTCGCCTCTTTCGCCCACGCCCCTGGTATTGAACTCGCGCGGCTCGGGACAACGAATGATGCAGTACACATACTGCAGTGGTGGTTTATTCTGGTCTGTCATGGCAATGGGTAACCGTCCTTCTCCTGCAGCGGAGGTTCGTTCATCACATCAATCCGGTACTGCAACGTGTAGCCGGCCTGCGCCAGGCTGGCAGCCAGGACGCCGCCGACGCTGTCGCACCAGGCAGCCAGCGCGGTTGCGTTCAGATCGGGCGCCAGGCTGACGTAGGCAGCGCGTAAAGCGAGATAGGCCTGTTCGACCTGTGGCCCAAGCAACGGGAACATCGCGCTCTTGAGCACAGACTCCAGTTCGCGCGCCATGTTGTCCTGCCCAACACGGTAGAACGGCGCGACTTCAATCGCCAGCGGCAGGCACATCTGCAGATCCCCGGCCAGCAGCACGGCCGCCGCGGACGTCTGGCTCATCGCCTGTCGCGAGGTGGCATCTTCAATCTGGCGCAGCAGCGCCTGCCGCCCTTCCAGCCCACGAATCGCGTCGGCGACGAGGCGCTGGTTGAGGTGCAGCAATACATCGCCAAAAGAAGCGCGCAGCGCCGTCTCGTTTGCAAAGATCTCGCGTGGCGCGTACAGGCTCAGCTTCTGGGCCAGCCCTTGCAGGACACGGGGCAGCCGCTCATCACCCTCCACCGCCAGATCCAGGCGCACCAGCCGCGACGCACGCACGGTATCGTTCTCGGCCACGGGGTGCGCATGTTCGTGAACCAGCAGACCCTCCATCGCGACCAGATCGTTCCAATAGCCCGCCCGCTCCGAGGCCTGCCGGTTGATGTATACCGAGCACTCGTCCAGGGCCTTCAGGTCGTACAGGACAGTCGCCGGCTGGTCCTGGATGTCCGCGATCTGGCTGGCCGTCACACTTGCGCGCAGACGCGCCTGGCGCATCAACGGCTGCAAGTCTTCGAGGATGAAGAGCATTACACGCCGGTGCCGCCACAGCCTGGCCTGCGCGTACTTGCGAATGACGGTCTCCTCGCGCTGCATGAGCGGGATCACGCCGCCATCCACGTCAGCCACGGTTCTCAATTCGGTGCCGTTGATGCGGTCGAGGCTGAAGTGCTTGACGTTGCGCATGGCGCTAGGCCTTCTTCTTGAGACGCAGCTCCAGGATGCCGTTCTTATACGACTTGTTCATGCCATCTGGATCGACTGCACTCGACAGCAGGATCTCTTTGCCATACTTATAGGTGCCGGTGGTTTGCAGCGACAGGATATCGTCCTGCACGTCAACCGTGATTTCATTCTCAGAAACCCCGGGCAGTTCGACCACCACGACGATCTCAGCGCCCTCGTCGAACATGTCGACCATCGGCTCACGCACGTCGTCGACAATGGGACCTTCCTTCGTCGGGCGAATGTTGCCGAAAGATTCGACGTGGGGCGTGCCACCGATGCCCGACCGCACGGTGAATCCATAAACCGCCTTGGCCTTGTCGCCCAATCCTTCGACCTTGATCTCGCCCGAACGATTCACCTCGGCGCCTTCCGCCTGTTCGGCCAGGTTCGAAAGCACGTCCAGGAAATCGCCCAGACCCTTGAACAGGTTGCCCATGCCCAGGTCGATTTTGATCTCATCGCCCAGCGGCCCCTTTTCGGGCTTTCTCTTCTCACGCTTTTCGTGTTGTGCCATTTGGCTCACCCCTTTGTACTCAACATGGAGCACGGCGCACGCTTATGCCGGCTGCTCAATCGCTCCCTGCTGGACCTTCGACTCGATGCGGTCCAATCGCTCCTTCAGCAACTGGTTCTCTTCCTGCAGTTGGCGCGCCCGTGAAGACAGGTAGGGATCGCTCTCCCACCAGTTGATGCCCATCTCCATGGCCTTGTCCACCGAGGCGACCAACAGCCGCACCTTGATGTTCAACAGCTCCACGTCGACAAGTGAAATCGTGATATCCCCTGCGATGACAATGCCCTTGTCAAGCACACGCTCAAGGATATCAGCCAGGTTGGTAGCCTGGATGTTATGCTGCATTTTCTGTTCTGGCATGACGTGTTCCTAGCAAGGGAGAGCCTTAGTGTTCTGCATCGGCCGCACCGCGGTAATAGCGGCGCGTACGTTGGTAGCTCACCAGGTTACCCTCGCCATCCATCACGACATCATAATTAGCGAGCACATCCGACGACTCCGGGATCCGTTTGAGCTCGATCATGTCCAGAATGACATGCCAGCCCTGCTCATCCTTGCTCAGGCCCGAGACGGTTCCCGCCGACAGACCTGTCAGCGCTACCAGTTCTTCCTTCGCCTTGGCGACGATCTGAGCCCCTGTCAACGACTTCCTGGCGACTTTTTTGGGGGCTACGGCTTCAGACATCACCACCTCCGAGACCTTGTGCGGCGGCGCATGTGGTGCGGTCAGGCTATCCGCCAGCCTGGTCAGCGCATCTACAGCGGCAGTCGCTTGCTCAAACTTCTCCGAGTCAACTTTGATTTCGCTCATGATCCAAATCCTCCTCGGTTCGTCGTACCCGGTGATCACGTTTTCACGCGCACACAGGCACACGACCGTTGCGCCCGTCAATACTCCATCTGAATCACTGTCCAGCGTTCACCTTCATTGCCGGCCGGCTCATCCGCGCCCGGCGACCCTTCCGGTGGTTGGCCACTTGCGGGGTGGTTCTCCACCATGCCCTGCAGAAGCGCCAGGCGATCCTGCACCTGCTTCAGCCGTCCCTGGGTACGCTGCTCGTTTTTCTGCCACAACGAGAGTTCACGCTCCAGCCGCACCTTCTCGTGCTCCAGACGCGCCATCTCGGTGATCGCCTCATCCCGGCTATTCGGTTTCGAACGTTTCGCAAGGCCATACATGGTGGGAATGTCGCGCATCCCTTTCGTTCTCATCGGATTGCCCTCCTTCTTGCAGGCTTCCAGACCCATCAAGCCGCAGAGGCTATCTGCGCATCGCCACAGTAATGTTCGATCAAGCTGACCAGCATGTTGCGCTCCTTAATCCGTCGCTCCCTGTTCTTGATCGTCAGCGGCGTCTTCGACTCCAATACGTCCAGGCAGACTCTCACAAAGCGCGGGTCATCTGCCGACGGATGGAGCAATTGGGTGGCCACCATGCGCCCGATCATGATGCAGGCGCGCAGGGTAGGCGCCTGGTCGTATTCGCCCGAATCCCTGAAGTCACGCACGATATCGACGATCCTGCCAGCCTGTTCAGACGCGATGCCCGCACGCCTTGCAGTAACGATGACTTCCGTGTCGCGATCGAAGTAGTCGACGTCGATCGTCACCAGGCGGTCGCTGAGCGCGTCCTGTGCATCGTGCACGCCGGCATACTCCTGTGGGTTGCTCGTAAA
>JAMDDR010000048.1 GCA_023488685.1 Chloroflexota bacterium
GAATACACCTGCCAGGTGGGTGACGCGACAGATTCCGACACGGGTCTGCCCTGTAGTGACGGTTACTACGGCACGACCTATGAATATGAGGGCGGTACGTGGTGGGCCGTGGGTACCTATTGCATGGCGAGGGCACAGTGTGAAACGTCCGAAGGCACGCCTCTGGACGAGGATACAACCCTGCCGTGTGTTCCGACGATCACGTCGGAAGGCATTGTGTTGGTGTGCCAGCCGAGCGCTGAGATAGAGACGTGGAATGTGCGCGCCGAGGTGAATACGTCCTGCCCGATCAACGAGGTGATGCGCGCGCCATATCCACGCGCATTGGTGAACGTGACAACAACCTTTATCCTCTCGCCTGCACTGTACAACCCCGTTGACGGTACCGGTTTTGCCAGCGATCCACAAAGCCCGGCCAACCTGGGGTCGTTCGTGGACGCTCAGGGTAACCCGACCGAGCATGGTTACGAAGTTGGCATCTGGAAGGATTTCCGTCTACTCATGCGCAGCCACCGCTTCAATGGAGGCGAGGATTGGTTCGGCCAGACCGTGCCGCAGCCACAGTGGCACTTCGACGACCGTTCCTGGAACGCGAACGCTTCGCAGGACCAGCAAGGGCCACGAGCCACCTACATATATCAAACGTCGAGCGCGGGGTTGAGCACACTGTCCGGGCGCGCGTTCGATATGGTGAACAAGAGGCCTGCGGATAGCTATAACCTGCCTGCTTACGGCGTCACGCTGAGATCGTACTGCGGGCACGATTGGAAGGTGACCGTCAAGGTGGCGCAGCGGGTATGGCAACCCTCCGGTGCCTGCTACGCGACCGAGTTGTATCCTGACGGCACGACCCTGGAGCCAGAGGGCACCTCGAATGAGGGCTGTGAGCCAGGTTACGTGTCGCCAGGACAGTGGTCTTACGGCTGGCAGGAATATGCCACGGAGTGGACCGGGATCGATCTAAGACAGACGGGACGCGCGACGGCCTATGACTCGCGCACGCGCACCCGCTCGGGCGGTTTCTTCAAGGATGTGTCGTATTGGGACACGCCCAGCGGTGACCCGGATGAGGCGAGTGGTATCTGGGTGCCGGTCCTGGAGGTGCAATCGGTCTTGCGCAGCGCGTGTGTCGCCTCGGGCGAGTGCCCGCCGCCCAAGGTCGAGCCAACTGCGGTGACGCCATGACGATACCTCTATCTGTTCCCTCACGGGCTGGGCATATTGCCCAGCCCGTGGCATTGGACGGACGTGTTTGCGTCCGTCCTGCCGTCTGGCGCGACCGGGGCGTGGTGCGTCGCATCGAATGTGCCTGCTTCGGGCGCGCCCGGTTGTTGTTCGGCTTGTGGTCGCGCACGGATGGCCGTGACGCGATGGTGTGGCTTGGGGAGATGGATGGTACGCCGGCCGGATACCTGGTTGCGTACAAGAAGGACCTGGACGGGCGACCGGCGCTGTATGTTGGCGGTGTGGGTGTGCTCAAGCCGTTTCGTAAGAGCGGCATTGGCACGTGTTTGATGAACGCTGTGTTTGCCGAACAGTACCCGGTGTGGCTGCACGTCCGGGCGAGCAACATGGCGGCGATTGCTTTGTATCGCAAGTTGGGCATGTGCGAACGACGCCGGGCCACTGGGTTTTATACCAACGGCGAGGATGCGCTGGTAATGGCGACACCTTGCGAAGGTTGATGGATGAACGCATCGACATTGCTGACGCTATCGTTAACGCTCATAGCAGTGACCTGGACCCTGCCGGTAGGGCAAGCTGTCAGCTTGCCCTACAGCTTGCCCTTGCCCGTTGCTGCCACCCGCACGCCGCAAAACCCGCCGACAGCGACACCCCAGCCGCAGACGACCGTTACAACACCGCGCATAGCTGTGCATGGTATCGCTTGTGTCGATCTTGACCGCGACGGTCTCTGCTCCACGAATGAAGCGCGCATCCCCGAGGTCATCGTGCGTGGGTCGGACGGTGCCGTGGCGATTACGGATAACGCGGGACGCTATACGATTCAGACGGCGGCGGCCTGGGGGTTGGAAGTCACCATTCCCGTGGGTTTTAAGAGCCTGAACGGCAACTTGCGCCAGTTGCGCATTCAAATGTTTACGACGGACCAGGTGGACATCGCACTGGCGGTCGACACGCCGGCGGCAGTGACAAAGGGAACACAACAGCCGGTCACGGCGGACTTCCTCAAGGATCCGGCGCGGGTGATGATCGATTTGATCAACAACTCAAACCCGCTCTACGTCGTGCTGGGTGGGCTGGGCATCATCCTGACGCTCTCGTTTCTGCTGTTGGCCGTGATTGTGAGCGGTTTCCGGCGTGCCTATCAGAGGTCGATCTCGCAACAGAGCCGGGCGTTGCGTGATGAGCGTGAAAAAGAGCTCGCCCAGCAACTTCAGTCCGCCCACGGTTGGCAACAGGTGGCCGAGCAAATCGTGGCGGATGCCTTGCGTGAGGCCGTGTCCGTCGACGGCGACGCAGGTATCCTCGATGTCGCGGCGGAACCCAGTCCCAAATTCACCATCCTTTTGCGCGATAAGCGTGAGGTCGTGTTCACCACCGCTCCACGACTGATGAAGAAGGTGAAGCTCATCCGGCGCGGAGACCGTGTGGTCGATGTGACGGCACGCTCTCTCAGCAATCACATCGATGCTGGAATCCTGTGGTATTACATGCTGGCGACACGCAACCTGGCGCGAGTAACGCCGCCTTCATCTGCGCACTGGTATGTGGTGGTGCGACAGGTGGGCGCAAAAGCAGTCAGCACGCGCAGCCTCCCGGACGGGAAGATGAAAGCCCTGCCTGTCACCATTCGCCGGCTTTTGGCGCCACCTGGAGGGCGTGGATGACGGCTATCGTGATCGCTCACATGCTCGCTCTCGGCGCAATGGCCCTGGTGGTTTATGCCGCGTTGGTGTGGCTGGCCGGTGAGTACAGTCGCCGCACTGGCTGGCAACCCCCGGACGGCTGCCAGGATAGCGACTGGGTGCTGCGGCGCAACCTGGGTGTTGTGTGCGGTGCGCTTGCGCTGGCAGTGTGTGCGGTGTGTTCCGTATTGTTTCTGGCTGGCTGGCCGGCGCGGATATTTGTGATGGCACAGGCCGCGCTCATGGCTGCCATGGGCGCGAGCGACCTGCGCCGGTTCCACCTGCCATTGCCGTTCACGCTGGCTGGTATTGCGCTGGCTGTGGCGGCAGCGCTGGTGACGCGCATACCCACACTGCTCGTGCTGTTCGGGTTGATCTGGGCGCTCGTGGTGGTGTTGCTGCACGCGTTGTTGTCGAAAGGGTCGATGCAGCTCGGTGATCACATCGCCACGGTGTGGATTGCGCTCGCTTCGCCCTTCAACGGTTTGTTGGCTGTGGCGGCCGGAGACTTCGCCAATGTGATTCTTGTGCGCATAAAGGGATTGCGTGGCAAGAAGGTGGCCGCCGCTGGTGCATGGCTGGTCTTTGCCGCCGGGTTGAGTGGATTGCCGCCCTATTTTGCGTGGTTCGCCGGCCCGCAAACCCAAACCCTTGCGAAGGTTTCAGAACCTTCGCAAGGGTTCATTGCCGTGACCTGGATGCCACCGTCCGTGGCGGGACCAGAGGCAACGCGCCAGCCATCGCTGGTGGCGCAGACGTCGATCACGCAGACGGCGCGTACACAAGCGATGACGGCAGCCGCCCTGGTGAGACTATCGGAGTGGGCGGCTGACGATACTGCCCGTGTGGCGCTTGCAGAGCAGCGCGCCGATCGCATCACTGCCGCCAAAAGCGCAGCCGTGGAGGTGGCCGGCTTCGCCGCACTCGCAAGGCGGATTGCGCCTGGGTCCAATGTCGCCGTTACGCTCAACGACCTGGCTGGTGCGCTGGCCGCCTATGACGTGGACGGGGTGCGCAACGCAAGTGAGAGACTGGCCGGCGAGCGCCTGCAGCTCGCGCAGTCTCTGATAATATTAACGGAGGTCGTTACACCAACATTGCCGTCGATTATGACGCCGCCAACTGTGGCGCCGGTGTTAGTGACGACCCAGGCGCCTTCTGCAGATTAAGCGACCGACGTTCTTTGCTGAAACATAGTGGCACAACGGAGTCAACACAATGCGCAAGATATTCCTCATCCTCGGCGCTGTACTCGGCATTCTTGTTGCGGCTGGCATTTTTCTGTTCTTGCAACTGAATCGCCCTACCGTGACTGAAGTGCCGGTGGCCATCATCGATATCCCGGCTGGGACGGTGCTCAAGCCAGAACTCTTTCGCGTGGCACGCATGGCGAACCTGGATCAGCAAACGGCCGCGAAGTGGGTGACGTTGGCTGACTGGAGCCTGGCTGGGAACAAGGTGGCTACCAGCGATATCCGAGCTGGCTTTCCCATCGCCAAGACGCAGATTGACCCCGAATCATCCATTCTGATGGAGACGCGCCTGTCCGCCGCACTGACAGGTACGAACGAGTACTACCTGGTTGTGCCCACTGGCCCTGATGAGGTGGGTAACTACATTCAGCCAGGTGATCGTATCGATCTCATTATCAACGTGGGCGGGGGTGGGGGCGGCGCATTGACGCTGCCGCCGCTCAAGGAAGGTGAGCAGGAAGGCGAGGCCGATCTGAGCGCCGGGACGGATATCACACAGACCATTCCGCCACCGGTGACGAAGTTGGTCGTGCAAAACATGACGATTCTGCGGATTGACCGCGACAAGGCCCAATCATCGTCCTCGGCATCGTCTAACACGCAGCAAAGCCAGCAGACGACGCCTGCCCTTGGCAATGTCAAGCGCCTCTATTTCAAGGTGGATCGTGACCAACTGGAAGTGCTGAGTTTTGTGCTGAACAACGGCAATCCACGCATTGCCGTGCGCGCAGCCAACGGTAGCCAGGATGCTCTTCCCACGGACGGTGTGACCTGGGACGATTTTGCGCGCTGGTTCTATGCGCAGCGCGACAATCGCGCCGACGGTGCCAAGCCATTCACCCCAATCAGCCCATATGAGCCGCCGAATGCTGACCAGTAGGGCAAGCTGACAGCTTGCCCTACAAAACCGACTGGGTAAGTGGCCGAAGATGGGATAAGGAGCTGTTTGCAGATGTCTGACGAAAAGAAGTATCGTCTGGCGATTGGCTATCGCAACTCGTCGGATGTGGAGGAATTGCGTGAGGCGTTGGTCAATACTGACATCAAGGTCGTCAGCTATGACCAGGACGCCCAACGCGTGTTCGACAACGCCATCCGGCTGGATGCTGATATCGTGTTGATCACCCCCGACTGCATGGGTTACCGCACGGCCATCCTGCAGGACCTGTTGTTCCACCACACCAAATCCATCCCGGTGGTCGGCTGGGTTGAGGCCCGCAGCGATGACGGCCGCCAGATGATGGCAAATGGCGCCGCCGGATATATCACGTTGCCGCTCGACGCCGTTCAGATCAGCAACTTTGTCAACCTCGTGCACGAGGTCGTGGAGCGTGAGCTAAAACGGCGCGCACAGGGCGAAACCCCTGCACCGCATCCTGCTGCAGCGCCGGAGGCGCGCGCTCAGGCGTGGCAGAGCAGGGTTGTTGCCGTGTATGTGCCCAAAGGGGGCGGTTCGCACCGGACCACCACCGCGGTCAATCTCAGTGTGGTGTTGTCGCATGTGACCATGGGCAATCAGCCCACCATGCTGCTGGACTTCGACCAGACCAAGGGCGACTGCCACACGATGCTCGGTTACATCATGGCCAGCGAGATGAAGATCGCCCTCGCGCGCAACCTGCGCATCATCGAGCGTGGTCTGTATGATTTGATCGTGAACGTGGGTGTGCGCTATGCCGTACAGGGCGCAGCGATGCTCAACCTGCCCTTTATACGCAACTATCTGGTGGACTCGCCGGCTGTTCCCGAGTCACAACTCGATCTTCTGCCGGGGTTGTTGCGCCCCACCGACAACGGATCTGAGGAATTCCACAACCGGCAAATGATCCTCGATATTGCGCGCACCATCATCCAACAAGTGCGGCGCGCCTATGCGTTCACAGTGATCGACCTGGGACAGGACTTCTCTGCGCCGCTGCACGAGGCAGCCATCCGGGAGGCCGATGATGTGCTCGTGATCGTGCCGCCCATCATGACGGCTGTGTTGGACACCCGTTACGCATTGCAGAGCCTGGAACGGTATTTCGGCGATCTGAACAAGTTCCGTCTGCTGACGACGGGTTACGATCCAAGCTTTGGTTTGTCGGAGCGGGAAATGGTGGACATGTTGGGTTTGCCGTTGGTGGCGACCATCCCATTTGAGCCGTTGGTGGCGACACAGGCCATCAACACGCACACTCCGTACGTGTTGACTGACTCCGGCCCGCTGGGCAACTCTCTACGCGCGCTTGGCGCGATGTACCTGCCGCAATTGCAGGGCGCCACACGGGTGAAGGATAACAAGATCCCTGGCTTCTCGATCAAACGTCTGTTCATCAGGCAGGTTTGAGTGATTCGTTGTAAAGTCTGAGGAGGAATATCGTGTTTCGTAGGAATGACAAGACGCCGCCGCAGGCAACGCCACCGTCGATCCCCGCATGGGATAAGAGCAGCACTGGACCAGCGAATAACACATCTGCTCCATCCGGCACGCCCAATGTACCTGCGAGTCCGCCGGCTTTTTCGGCCCCCGCCTTCTCGGCCGCCGCTCGTGGCACGCCGGTGAATCCAGTCAAGGAAGCGAGTCCCTACGACGTGGTGCTGGAGGCGGTCAAAGATGAGTTGAAGACGGGCCGGCAACTGGCCCCTTCGGCGTATGACAATCCGACCGACGATGACTACGCGATAGTGATGGAGGTCGCACGGCGGCAGATCCAGGCCTATAACGTCAGCGCGCCGACGCGCGGGCTCCCGTTGCTGGTTGATGGTGCTGAGTCGGAGGTGGCCGCCGAGACGGAGAGTACCGCCAAGCGCCTTACTGAGGATGTGTTGGGTTGGGGGCCGATCTCGCCATTCATGGAAGATCCGATGGTCGAAGAGATCTTCATCAATGGCCATGACCACATCTATGTGCAGCGCGCTGGCAAGTTTGCCGAAAAGGTAAGCAGCACGTTCCGCAGTGAGTACGCGCTGCGCATGTTCATCAACAACAAACTGGACTACGGCTCGGGTGGGCGCGGGGTGACGGTGAGGACGCCCTGGCGCGATCATCGTCTGCGCGACGGCAGCCGCGTGCATGTGATCATGGACCCGCTCGTCAGCAACCTGGGTTACGGCGGCATTGCGATCACCATCCGCCGCTTCCGCAGCGTTGCCCGTTCGCTCAACGACATGGTGAAGCTTGGTTCCGTCACGACCCAGGCCGCCAACTTCCTGCGCGCCGCGGTGAAGGCGCAGCTCAACATTGCCATCTCAGGCGGCACTGGCACGGGCAAAACAACCTTCATGCAGGTGCTGACCAGTGAGATCGACCTGAAGGATCGCGTGATCACGGTCGAAGACACGCCGGAGTTGGCGTTGCAGCATCTGCCCAACTGGGTGGCCCTGGTGACGCGCGAACGCGCCGAGGGTGTGGAAGCCGTGACGATGGCCGATAACGTGCGCCACTGTTTGCGCATGCGCCCCAAGCGCATCCTGCTCGGCGAGGCGCGCGGCCCGGAGATGATCGCCATCCTTGAGGCGATGAACACCGGCCACGATGGCTGCATGTTCACCGTCCACGCCGACGATGCCTATCGCACCCTGCAGCGTATTGAGACGCTGTACCTCAAGGGTGGCATGGGCAACGTCCCGCTGCTGGCCATCCGGCGCGAGATCGCACAGGCGCTCCAGTTGATCGTCAACATCGGCGTCTTCCGCATGCCCGACGGCCGTGAGGTGCGCCGTGCCAAAGAGATCAACTTCGTGACCGGCGGCGTGGAGGGCGAACTCATCACGCATGAGCCGATCTTCCAATGGGTCAACGAGCGTGGCAAGGAGGAGTGGACGGGCCGGCTGGAGTATACCCACGCCTGTCCAATGAAGGTGGTGCGGCGATTGGAAGAGCGCGTGCGCGATTTCAACTGGCAGCGTGATATTGAAGAGGCTGGCTGATCAGAAACCGCTCAGAAACCCGACTTCTCGCAGAAGTCGGGTTTCTCCTTACACCCTTACTCCAATTTGAGATGGCCTATCGCGTCCTCATCGGCAGCATAATCCTCGACAAACTGCCGGTAGGCATCAGGTGACGGGAACTGCGCTAACACGGGGTCTGGTTTTGGTAACGTGCCATTGCGCATTCCCAGATAATCGCGGTAGCTTGAGAACTCCCAGTTCTCAGCTTTAGCGACCAGGCCTGCTTTCAGTGGGTTAAGATGGATGTAGCGTGAGAGATGAGTCAGATATTTGTCTTTGTCGACGATGATGGCTTGAAAGCGTCCCTGAAACAACGCTCCTACACGACTGTGCCGCTTGTTGACGGCCTTGGTATACGAGACCGTGAAAGCATGCATGGCATCAGATAAGGCATTGCTCTTTAGATATACCAGTAAATGGTAGTGATTGGGCATCAACACGTATGCCACCACGTCAACATGCGGACATAGATATTCGCGAATCTCACGCAGAAAGTAGCTGTAATTCTCCTGCTCAAAGAAGATCGCTTCGCGATTATTACCCCGGTTATAGAGGTGATAATAACTGCCCTCGCAGAATGGTGTGGAACGATAGGGCATAGTGACCTCTAAGAAACCCGATTTCTCGGAGAAATCGGGTTTCTGGCGCATGCTCGGCGCATGCTCACACCTGGCGAATAGCATCCTCGTCGATGCGCACGCGCCGGCCCTCGCGCGTGGACACGTAACAAGCCAATGTCATTTGCAGAGAGGTGCGCCCCTCCTCGGCCGTGGCGATGGGCGGGCGACGCCCGTGCAGGAACTCGGACAACGGCGCGGCCAGCCCGGCAATGCGGTGGCCATGATTCGGCGGTGACGCGATGTCGCTGCAGGTCCACTTTTGGCTGTCCGACGTGTACCACTTGAGCCCGCATGCGCCTTCGGGGCGCGGCACGTTGCAACTGGGCACATCGCCATAGTTCTGGATGATGGCCCCCTTCTCCCCCACCACCTCGACCGTGTTCTCGGCGGCGGGACAGGTGAAGGAACACACCACTTCCGCCAACGGGCCGCCTGGGTAGCGAAACACGGCGATGCCGTTGTCATTCGGCACGCGCGGGTCACACAGCGAGTCAATCTCGGCTGTCACGCTTTGCGGCGCACCCAGCAGCCAGTGGATGAAGTCGATGGCGTGGGCCGCGTCGTCGGCCCAGATGTCGCGATTCAACTCGGGCTTGGTGTGCCACAGCGATGTGAAGGTGGGCCATTGGTGCGTGTTCAGGCCATGGCGCCGGCGCACCATGAAAATCTTGCCCAATTCCCCACTGCTCATCAATTCCTTGATCTGCACGTTCTGGGGATCGACGCGCATCTGCCAGGCCATGGTGAACGGGATACTATGCCGGTTGACCGCGCTCACGATGCGATCCGCCTCGGCCATGGTCAGGGCCACGGGTTTCTGTAGCACGATGGCTTTGCCGGCGGCTGCCGCGCGCTCCACCAACTCGGCGTGCAGCGATGTTTCGGCGGCGATGATCACGCCATCCACCTCTGAGTCGGCCAGCAGTGTGCCGGCGTCGGCGTAGGGGTGTAGCCCATAGGTGGTGGCGTTCTGGCTCAGCCGGGCGGCGTCATGGTCCCAGGCGGCGACGACGGAGATGTCGAGTGCGGGGATGTCGCGCCACTGGTTGCAGTAAGCGTTGACGTGGCCATGTGCAAAGCCCAGAATGCCAACTTTGATCGTCATGGTTCAAAATCCTCCTGCGTTCGAGTCTGTGATGTCCTGCGCGCGTCATCATAGCACCGACACCCAATTGCGGGTAACCAGACACAAGTCTGCATAGACATTACACCTTCCTGCAGTGGTATCACCGTGGTATGACCCATGTGATATACTTAACAGGCCGGACTCGTAAGTCCTAGGTGTGCCAGATCTGTGTAAGCAGGTCTTATTCCGTCTTGAACGGTGAGAATCCGCCCCTAGGGGGAGCCGGTTTTTTATTGCCTATGGCAGTGTGACCTCAGCAACGATCTTATCCTTCAGAATCTCGCAGAAACTACTGTCTTCCATCTCGTACTTCCGAAAGAAGCTCCATGCTACAAAGTCGGCAGCCTGAATTGCTTGTTCCTTAGCTGAGTCTGCAAAGGTAATGGCTAGTGATTGGCCTGATTGCTGGGTGCTGGCGAGGAGTGCATTCACGAACCGTTGCTGCCGATGGCGATTAGTGTAGCGTGCATCCAAACTGAAACTTACCGAATCATGATCTGCCAGCACTTGTTTCATGCAGGTGACGTAGGCATACGCGTACCAGTCTTCGAGGCTATCCGATGGTGGGATCAAGTGCTTGTCGATAATGGTTGCGTACACATGGATATCTTCGGCGGCGAGTCTGTTGAGCAGTTTGGTCGTAACTGCCGCTGGTGTGTGGTATGCCTTTAACTCTGGGATGTTGATCAGCCGCTTGCTCAGTCCTTTGTGAATTCTGATGATTGCTCGCCTGAGCGTGACCAGGTCGTTGCAGATCATTCCGGCCACGACGAGATAGCGCGATGAGCGTATGTGTCTACCTGTCTCGCCGGCCTCATCAAATACGGCTTGGGTAATAAGAGTGCGTGTCATGTGGTGTGGGTTGTATGATCGTTATCAGCCGCATAGCTCGCTACCTTGCTCCCCCATGTTAACAGACTGCAAACATGCTCGTTCGTTCGTGGATGTGCTCAGCCCGGCTCACCCTGGGCGGCCATCTCCCGCTTGAAGATGTACAGTGAGCTGGGGCAATAGTATTCGACCGACTTGCCCCCGGTGGCCGCAGTTTGTGTCTGGATGCCCGCCAGCTCCCAGCCGTTTTGGCCCAGGAGTCGCACGCCTTCGTACAGTTCGAATTCCTTTTGCAGCTTGATGAGCCATTGCTGTTGGTCGGCGTCGTAGTGACATTGCGCGAACATATATTCCCATTGTTGCATGTTGAATCCTTCATATCTCCAGAATTGGCCATGACTTCAACCAGGATGCCGTGTGGATCCCGTGACGTTAATTGCTAACTGTGTAGGGTCTCCCCGACCTCATCGTTCAGAGGATTTGGCGGGCAAACCGGGCGTAGTTGCAATTATTGGTACTTGCCCGACGGTGAGTATAGGATTATAATAGTACGTATAAGGAGGCTTGCATGAAGCAGCATACATCGAAGTTCATTGACGTCCTCTCCAACTCCTGTATTCCTTCCATTCTGGCTCGAGTCCACTCGGTCCTAACCACTCCCTCCCTGCGAGCATTTGCGCTGGCGACCGTTATGGCGGCCATCGTGTTGTTTGCGGCGTCACAGATGGCCAGCGCAGGCGCGACACCAGGACCAGTCGGTCCCCTGGCGTCGCCAATTGATACACCCGTAAAGGTGTATCTGCACTGCACCGATGGCTGGAATAACTCATGCCAGGCCACCTCTTCCACGACCGCTGGGGTAAGGCTGTGGAGCTATTTCTACATCGACGGGCGCTATCGCGGATCGGGCAACGCCACATACACCAATGTGTGCAGCCGCTTCCGCCTGTACGATGGTCACCACACCGCTACGTTGTACGCGGTGGATGCGCGTCGCAACTCGGCCCGGATTGGCCCATATCGGATCATTGACTGCGATCGCACGGCACCCACCGTGGCCACAGGGCTGCGCATCTATCGCAGTACGGTGAGGATCTCACCTTATGCCTACGACCGCTGGTCTGGCATCGCCACCCGCCAGGTGCTGCTCGACAACGCTGAGGTTGAGTGGAAGGTATACACAAACGTGTGCCAGACACCTGGCCTGGCGAAAGGCAGCCACAGCGTGAAGGTCGTTGCGACGGACAATGCTGGCAATACCAGGTCCACGACTAGAACATTCCGTTGTCCATAGCAACCTATCTCGTCTGTATTGCAGAGCCGGCGCCATGCAGCGCCGGCTCTCTTGGCTCTATAGCCATTTGAACTGAACCTTCTGGGGCGGTCACTATGGTTTCTCTGTATCGCCGCCAACGCTTCTCGTGCTCACAGTTCTTCGTGACATGGGGTGGCGTGTCTCCTGACCTTGCCAACGGGGATTGCTCATGACCGAGTGCTCATACTGAGGACTGCACCTATCGTAGCGAACGCGAATGTCATTGTTGAGCTATTACTCGAACCATTTCAGACCATTACTCGAACCATCAAGCCATTCCTCAATCGGGGTGTGATAGGGGGTTTCTTGAATTGCGTGTGAATTGCGTAATAATATACAACATGTTATGAGATCGAGTGATAGCCACTAAATTGTATCGCTTGCTAAAACGAGAAAGAAGCTATACAATGGGGAATGACAGCAAGCATGCATCCAGAACAACAACGATTCCACGCATTATGCTCATTGGCTTTGTCAGCTCATTGTGAGTTAAAAGAGGACACTCTTTGCTGTCATGAGGGTGAGCAGATGGCTTGCACCGCGAGCCAGGCGCAGGCTGTCGACAGCCCGCCAGGAATTGAGTCAGTGTATCGGGCCATGTTCGAGAAGAACCTGGCGATCAAGTGGCTTGTAGATCCCCAGACCGGGGCGATCGTTGATGCCAACCCTGCCGCATGCAAATTCTATGGATATCCCAAGCAGGTCCTGTTGTCCATGCGGGTAACTGATATCAACGTGCTCCCGCCGAAGGAAGTGCACGACCGGATGGCGAATGCATGGGCTGAGCGGGAAGGCTATTTCGTGTTCAAGCACCGCCTCGCGTCCGGCGAGATCCGCGATGTCGAAGTTTACGCCAGTCCGATTGTGGTGCGAGGCAGGCAGTTACTTTACTCCATCATCCACGACATCACAAGCCGCAGGCAGGCCGAGGATGATCTGCGCTTCCGCCTGGAACTGGGCAAAGTGCTCGGCGAAATCGCCACCAATTTCGTGGCCACGGCGCCACTGGAGATACACCAGGGGGTCATGCAGGCACTGCAGGTCATTGGCGCGTTCCTCAAGATGGACCGCACCTACATTTTCCGGCTTTCCGCGGGTGGCAGCATCATGAACCGCACGCACGAGTGGTGTGCGGATGGAATTGAACCCTGCCAGACGCTCCTGCAAGGCCTGCCTGTCGCGTCATTTTCCTGGTTGATGGAAAGACTTGGGCAAGCCGATGCCGTGTCTGTTGTGTCCCTGGCCGGCTTACCCACCGTGGCTGCGAACGAACGCGCTATATGGCAGGCAGCAGGCATTCGGTCATTGGTTTGTATGCCCATGATCTACGCCGGCACACTCATCGGGCTGGTCGGTTTTGAATCAGTGCAGACCGAACGGCATTGGTCCAGGGGAGAAATAGATGCGCTGAAGATGATCGCCCAGGTTCTAACGATTGCATTGGAACGGGAGCGGATTGAGACGGCCATGTGGCGGCGCGAGCAGGAACTGGAATTGCTGGTGGAACAATCGCCCGACATGATCGCCCGGTTTGACAGAAACTTGCATTGTGTCTACGCCAACCCGGCGATCACCACCTTTGCGCACACCGTCCCGCAGGAACTGATAGGTAAGTCTCTGAGTGACCTGGGCGTGTTGGGAATACCGGAGGGTGCTGCTGCCACCTGGGACGCGGCGGTGCAGCAGTCGCTTGAGACCCGCCAGCCCAGGACCGTAACCCTGTCGATGCCGTTTGCCAGCGCCCTCATCCCGGCCCAGGAGCAACAGTCACAGTGGTTACACATCCGTATGGCGCCCGTGTTTGATGTGAAAGGCAAGACCGAAAGCATTCTGGTCATGGCGCGTGACGTGACGGAATTGGAGCAGACCAGACAGGAGCTCGAGCAGTTGAATCGGACGCTGGAGCAGCGTGTGGTTGAACGCACCAGCCAACTCGAAGCAGCTAAGCGGCGTCTCGAACTGGAGATTGCCGACCACGAGCGCGATAAGGCGGAGTTACTGGCCAGCCGGACACGCCTGCGCTGTCTGGCACAGCAGGTGGTTGCAGCACAGGAGGAAGAGCGTAGCCGCATCTCCCGGGTGCTCCACGACGAGGTCACGCAGGATCTGCTCGGAATTACGATGACGCTGACCTGGATGCAGAACGAGTTGCCGGCTGTGAAGAAGGAAGTGCGCCAGCGGCTGGACGAGGTGGTCTCGTTGGCCGAAACCACCACAGAGCGGATCAGGCTGCTGGCCCACGATCTGCGCCCGACCGCGCTGGATACACTGGGATTGCGGCGCGCGCTTGCGAGCGTGTGCCGCACGTATGCCAGTCACACATCTATCGCTATCCGCTATGACGATGTGGAACTGGAAAAGCTGCCCAGTGCCGTCAATCTGTGCCTCTATAGGGCGCTGCAGGAAGGTTTGACGAATGCCGTCAAACACGCCGGCGCAACGCATATCTGGGTGGAATTACGCTCATCGCCCGCGGGCGTATCGTTGTCGGTCAAGGATGATGGGCGCGGCTTCGATCCTGCAAATCTATCCGGGCGTATGCCCGTGCGGGAAATATCTTGGGGGGTTGGTCTACGGGGCATGCGGGAGCGATTTGAACTTCTCGGTGGAACATTGACGATTCATTCAAGCCCTTGCAAAGGGACTCATCTGGTTGGCACCGTTCCGTGGAGCGCCATTAAGGAGCCGTCGACATGATACGTGTCCTCGTCGTAGATGATCATGATGTCGTACGAACAGGATTGCGCCTACTACTGGAACAACAGGACGATATCGAGGTGGTCGGTGAAGCCGCCGATGGGCAGGAAGCGATCGACCTGGTCGTGCAACTCACCCCGGATATCTTGCTTATGGACATCACCATGCCGCGCCTGGATGGCACCGAGACGACGCGGCGAGTGTGTGCGTTGGGATTGTCCACCAGGGTGGTCATTCTGTCGATGCATTCCGACGAGGCGATCGTGCGGGCGGTGTTGGAGAATGGCGCCAGGGGCTACCTGGTGAAGGCATCGGTACGAGCGGATTTGATCCCGGCGGTGCGGGCGGCTTACCGGGGTGAGATTTTCCTGAGCCCGTTGGTCGCGGATATCGTGGTCAAACGAATGCTTGAGCAAAACAAGCATCTGCACGAGTCGACCGAAGATCCCATCAGCCGCCTGACGGAGCGCGAACAGGAAGTGCTGCGGCTGCTGGCTCTTGGACACACCAACAAGACCATGGCCCAGACGATGCGTATCAGCCCCAGGACGGTGGAGAAGCATCGCGCCAATCTCATGGATAAGCTGAACGCGCCGGACCTGGCGACGCTGGTGCAGATCGCCTTGCAGACTGGCTTGATTGGCGTGCACCGGTAGAATTTTTTGTCGCTACATCGCAAGTATCGCCATGACTGGGTAGTGGGGAAATTGACGTATGCCAAAAATGGGTAGAAGTACCCAGGTGCGTATCGTAATCATTACGATTACCAGCACCAAGATTGCTCACTATGATGTAATTGCGACGAGCAATCGATCCAAATTCACATCAAGGAGGCTTTCAGTCATGGCAGTCGAAAAATCGATCGCATCCAGCAGTTTGGCAGAAGTGGTGGACCGCATTCTGGACAAGGGCATCGTCATCGATGCGTACGTCCGCGTGTCGTTGGTGGGCATTGAGCTCCTGGCAATCGAAGCCCGCGTGGTCGTGGCCGGGGTCGACACCTACCTGAAGTACGCAGAGGCCGTCGGGTTGACCGCTGGTGCCGCTGCGACAGCTTAAGCAGTGATAGCTTGAGTTTGTCGAGCTTGCGGAGTGTGGGGGGCAGGTGCTGTTTTGACCTGCCCCTTCACTCGCTTTGTCGAACCAGCCACGGTATCAAGGAAGTCTAGACAAGGAGGTGGACCGTGGAATTTGAGCAAGAAATCAGGCGGTTGACAGCGGATCTCATGGGTGCCTTCGACAGTCGCGTTAAGGCGGTTGCCGACCTTCGCAGTGGCACCATGGACCAACTACGTGCAGATTGGTCTGCGCGGTGCGCCATGTCGGAAGAACAGCAGCAACAGATGCAGCAAGAGATGGATCAGTTGCGCAGCCAGATGCAGGCATTCCGCAGCAACACGCAGAAGCAGATGTACGAGACGCATACCGCACAGATGGCCAGGGCGGCTGAACAACAGCAGCGCCTCGCCAACCAGGCGCAAGCGTTTCGCAAGAACACGCGCGATTTCGTCGCACAGACGCGTGCCGCGCGTGAGGCAATGTCGAACCGCCAGAAGCAGCAGCTTAATGCGCACCTGCATGAGCTGCGCCAGAGCAGTTCCACATTTGTGAACAACAGCCGCAAGACCCGCGAGCAGATGGCCGCCGAAAAGCGGCAGGAACTGCAGGGCTTCATGTCCGGTCTCCAACAGGACGTGCGCCAGTTGCGTGCCGATACTGCTGCCTTCGTGCAACAGGTGAGCCAGGCGCATGTGGCCATGGCGACGGAACAGCGCAACGAGTTGGAAAACGCAAAAGCTTGCTTGACGTCGGATGTCATGGCGTTGCGCCAGGGAATCCAGGCGGAGCAGAGCGCTGTGCGCGCGGATCACACTGCAGCGCGCGATCAATGGGAACAGTTCCACACGATGATGGCGCATAAGCGCACCGGCGAGACTGTGGATGAAGCCGTCACGGCGCAACCGGCGGCGACAGTATCAATGCCTGTCCCCATGGAAAGTGCTCCGGCGAGCGTCGTTGAACCGGTCGCTGACTTGGCCGCTGAACCCACACCCGAAGAAGACTGGGACGAAAAAAAAAAGATGATCTGACCATCATCCGTGGGATCGGGTATGCCATGCAGCAACGCTTGAACAACGCCAACATCTATCGTTTCAAGCAGTTGGCGGTTGCGGATCCTGAAGCATTGCGCGAGGCACTGGGTGACATCGGACGGCGGGTGAAGTGCGAAGACTGGATCGCACAGGCCATGGCGATCATCAAAAACGACGAACGTTTGGATTAAGCAGAAACTACCGCGAGTTCCGCGGGAAGTGATGCCTGTGGAGAGGATGTAAGACCGGCTAGTCCGCCAGTCCTCGACGAAGCAGGAACCGAACACCTTGTGCGCAAGGCACAATCTACCTCGTGTAGATTTGTATAAGTTTCGGAGAACGGCAACGTTAGCTGTCTGCTTGCCAGCTTATTCGCTGGTCATTCGTTGACCTATTCGTTGACGCAAGTAGACAGCTTTTCTTGACACAGTGAATCTGCTAGACGATCTACTAGCTTAACTAGCGCGGGAGGGCGGTGTGTACTTGGGAATTAGGCGTGTACGATCCGCTGGACGCACCAGCGGCAGCATTGAGATCACTCTACCTGCCCAATTGCAGGTATTGGTGGGTATCGACTGCCGCCTGGTGGTGCGGGACGGAAACCAGCCCGAGATTGTGTTGCAACCGGATTTGTCGGCGCCCTACCGTTTGATCAAGGACCTGTGGCAGAAGATACGACTGAGCCTGGGCGAGTTGAGTGACATCGGCGAGTTTACGACGTCAGACTTTACGTCCATGCTGTTCCCTCCCGACCATTGGCAGGAAAGGCCTCCTTTGGTGTATGCCGATGCGTTGAAGGCGTTGAAGGAACAGGATGCTCGCGGCAACCCGCGGGCCGAAAGCCTGGTATCGCTCCTGTCCACCCTGGCGATTGTCGCGGCGCAGCGTCTCGGCCTGGATGGCAGTTTGGCGCTGGCCTTTGGCGATGC
Organism: Chloroflexota bacterium; assembly: GCA_023488685.1. Lineage (GTDB taxonomy): Bacteria > Chloroflexota > Anaerolineae > J036 > Brachytrichaceae > CAIXPS01. The sequence goes on from JAMDDR010000048.1 coordinate 17,668, forward strand.
GCTCACCTACCTGGTGACGGGCAGCGCCGCCGGTCTGGGGACCGATTTTGAGCGCGGTATGGCTCACCAGGTGCTTGAAGGAGAGGGCAGTGTCAAACAGGATCTGAATTCGCCGCTGAGCGAACAGACCTGGCTGGCACTGCGCCCCGTGGTGCGTCGGGTGTATGAGCAACTGCGTCAATGGCAGGCTGATCCCGATGCTTACGCAGCGGCGCGTGAAAACTGGTTCCGTGCCTTTACAGCGGATGTGGCAGTGGGCATGTCTGCAGGCTCTGATCACATGAAGCAAACAGGCCGTCTCGATGGAATGGACGGCACGAATAGGAGGTATCACCGAAATGGTAGTAACGACCCAAACGATGGGCGCTGGGATGCCGAAAGTGCTATCACTGCGACCTCACGCTGACTTTGTAGAAACCCCGGTGGTGCACGAATTATCTCAGCGTGCGCTCGCCTATCTCCATGCCAGCTATCCCGTTCACTTTCGTGGACCGGCGGGAACGGGCAAGACCACGCTGGCATTGCACGTGGCGGCGCAGCTCGGCCGGCCGGTGATGCTGATCTCCGGCGATGAGGAGTTCACCACCTCTGACCTGGTAGGCAATCAGAATGGCTATCACTATCGGAAGGTGGTCGACCGGTTCGTACACAACGTGCTGAAGTACGAGGAAGATGCTGCTCAGCGTTGGGTCGATAACCGTCAGAC
>JAMDDR010000537.1 GCA_023488685.1 Chloroflexota bacterium
GGTTGCGCGCGTAGAATAGCAGCGTGCTCGTCGGCGGGCTGGAGAAGACGCATTTCATGGCTCAGATCGCGGGGATGCTTGGATCGCTGGCCACCACCAACGAGCCCGCGTTTCTGCTGGTCTTGCATTGGGGCGCCGGAAGCATCAGCGCGGTGGTGGACAACGTCCCACTGGCGCTGGGCATGACGTACGTGCTGCGGGATATTGCTGCTTCACCCGCTGCACCCGCGCTGGCGATCATGGTGTGGTCACTCGCGCTGGGACTTAATATGGGTGGCAGCATGTCGCCGGTGGGCGCATCGGCGAACGTCGTGTCCTACGCGTACCTGGAAAAGCATCACGGCAAGGTCGGCTGGGGCACCTGGATCAAGGCTGCCGTGCCCCCGACCGTGGTTGCCATGCTGATCGCTTCGACGCTGGTGGTCGTGAAAGGGTTGATCGGCTGGTATTGACGATTTTGGATTGGGGATTTTCGATTTTAGATTTTGGATTTTGGATTTTAGATTTGGAATTGGCGATGTGCGATTGAGCAGCGAGCTGATATCGGCGCAATCGAAAATCCCCAATCTAAAATCCAAAATCGATAGGAGGTTCTATCGCGTAGTCTCAATTCATAGAGTGCCTCGACGCACCACCTGCTCCTGCAGGTCACATACGGAGCAACGATCTACACGGATCATCGCTCGGCGGCAGAATTATTGCTGCCCTCAACCGTGCGCCGCAGCCGTGTTGCTGCATACCTAATTTATCCAAATCTAATGAGGAGAAGAGAGCACTCATGCAAGCGTTACGTGGAAAACCAATTTTTCGGTTCGCCCTACGACTGACAGTCACCTTGCTGTCACTGGCGACGTTTATCGCACTCGCCCCAAGAATGTTCGCACAGGACCCGACACCCGCAGACGCCATGAACGCGGCCCAGGCGGTGACCGAAGCCGTGAACATCATGTGGATGTTGATCGCCGGCTTCCTGGTGTTCTTCATGCAGGCCGGCTTCGCGCTGGTCGAGACCGGCTTCACGCGCTCCAAGAACGTGGCCCACACCATGATGATGAACATGATGGTGTTCTGTATCGGCGCATTCGGCTATTGGCTGACCGGTTTCGCCTTCCAGTTCGGCGCGGTCAACCTGCCGTACTCGGAAGTGGCGACCGTTGGGGCAGTGGCTGGTGAATGGGCACATTCGCCCGTCACCCTGGGCGATTGGACCGGCCTGCTGGTGACGCCCTTGCTGCGCTTCGGCCAGTTTGGCATCCTGGGCGGCAGCGGCTTTATGCTGATGGGCATCGGCGCGAACACCGGCATTCTGGCCTTCTTCCTGTTCCAGATGGTGTTCATGGACACGGCGGCGACGATCCCGACCGGCTCTATGGCCGAACGCCTGAAGTTCATTGGCTTCTGCCTGATGGGTCTGTGGGTCAGCATGTTCATCTACCCGCTGGTCGGCGGCTGGGTGTGGGGCGGCGGCTGGCTGCAGAACCTGGGCCGCATCGCCGGGCTGGGCAACGGCGCGGTGGACTTCGCCGGTTCCGGGGTCGTGCACATGATCGGCGGCTCCGTTGCATTGGCCGGCGCCATCGCGCTCGGCCCGCGTATCGGCCGCTTCAACAAAGACGGCTCACCCAACGCCATGCCAGGCCACAACATCCCCATGGGCATACTCGGCACGATCATCCTGTTCTTCGGCTGGTTCGGTTTCAACCCCGGCTCGTCTTTGGCCTTCGTCGGCGGCGGTGGCGAACTGGCGGCCAACGCCGCGGTCAACACGCTGATCGCCGGTGCGGTGAGCGGCTGTGTGGCCATGCTTTACATGTGGTTGATCAGCCCCGTCAAGAAGCCCGATCCCTCCATGTCTGTGAACGGCATCCTGGCCGGACTGGTGGCGATTACGGCGCCGTGTGCTTTCGTCGACAGCTTCGGCGCAGTCATCATCAGCATCGTGGCCGGCGTTCTGGTGTGCCTGGTGGCCACCTGGCTGGAAAAGGCCCATATCGACGACCCGGTCGGCGCGGTGCCGGTGCACTTTGCCAATGGTCTGTGGGGCGTGTTGTCGGTGGGCATCTTCGCCAATGGCAACCCCAACTCGGCCGGCTGGAACGGCATACAGTCGCCGGTGACCGGCCTGCTGTACGGCGGTGGCACGCAGATCCTGGCACAGGCCAGTGAGGTAGTGGCCATCATTGTCTTTGTCTTTGGGCTGTCGTACGTGTTCTTTAAAGTGCTCAATGCGTTGAAGCTCCTGCGTGTCAGGCCCGAGGACGAGCTGGCCGGCCTGGATATTCCCGAAATGGGCACGCCTGGCTATACATCTGTGGACGTGCGCATGGCCGGTGGCCGGCTGTCACAACAGACACCCGCGATGCGCTCAGTATCCCCTGCAAAAGCAGGCAAATAACCCCGGAGAAGCGAACACCATGACCAAGAAAATTGAGGCGATTATTCGTGAGGAAGCCCTGGATGCTGTAAAGGACGCACTACACGCCATCGGCATCGTTGGCATGAATGTCATCGAGGTGCGTGGGCACGGCCGCCAGGGCGGTATCGAACTGTCGTGGCGCGGCACATCCTACCACATGGATCTGATCCCCAAGATTCAGATCAGCATCGTGCTCAGCGATCACAACGTGGAGAAAACGGTCGACGCGATCGTCCAGGCGGCGCGCACCGGCAAGGAAGGAGATGGCATCATCTTCATCTACCCGGTCGACGACGTCGTCCGCATCCGGACAGGCGAACGTGGACACGATGCGCTGACCTATCCTGGTGACATCGACGAACGGCGCGCGGTCGGGCAGGGCAAGATGAAGTAAACCCGCGCGATCTCCTGTTTGAGCCGAGGTCCGCTTCTGTGGCCTCTGCCAAGCGCGGCGCCAGCGCCGGCGTTCCGGCCAAGTAAATCGGGTTTGATCCTGAGATCATCACGACACAATCCGTACGAAACGCTCCCGGCATTCTCTCTCCCCGGGAGTGTTTCGTATGAAGCGACCAGCCAGCAGTGACTACGCCTTCACCCACTCACATTCCACGAGGCGGGGTTGGTCTTCGTCGACGCATTGCAGCTTGAACTTAAACCCCTCGTGCGTGCAATAGCCGCCCACGTTGCCATCGGCATCCATCATCATCATCCGCACCCACGCGGGCGAGTTGAAGGTGTTGCCAATGGCCGGCGCGACCTCCCAGCACAGCGGCAGCATGTCGCGCACAGTCGCGCAACCCGCCTCGGCCATGCTCATGCCCGCGCGCATGCCGAGCACGGCGCGCAGCGCCGAGCCCTGGCGGATGGTGATCTCGCCCAACCCCATGCAGGCGGCCGCGCCGTAGCGGTCGTCGACGTATAGGCCTGCCCCGACCACCGGGCTGTCCCCCACACGCCCCGGATATTTCCACGCAATGCCCGAGGTGGTCACGGCGACGACGATATGTCCCCGCTCGTCGCGCACCATCACGTTCATCGTGTCGCCGCCCTCGCGATAGGCCAGGGTGCGCTTGACGAGGTCGATCAGGGGGATGTGGTGATTGGAGAGGAGAGATTGGAGATTGAATGGGCATTCGAATCTTGATCTCCAATCTCCAATCCCGAATCTCCAATCTCTAATCCCCAATCTCTCAGCACAGCGTTCAACCGCTTCAACCAGATCGCCTGCGCCGCCGGCGTGAGCAGGTTGCCACGCTCGGCGCCAATCTCGGCAGCGAAGCGTTCCGCGCCA
>JAMDDR010000360.1 GCA_023488685.1 Chloroflexota bacterium
CCTTCTTCAGGCCCGTGTATTCGCCGATCTGGTCCTCGGTCAGCGTAGTCTTATCGAGCAGCTCGCGAATCCACTGCCGCACCGCCACGGTGTTGGGGCACAGGATCAGCGTGGCGCATTGGGTGCGTTGCATGGCGGCCATGCCGACGATGGTCTTGCCCGCGCCGCACGGCAGCACGATAACCCCGCTGCCGCCGGCTGCGCTACCGCCGGCCCAGTACACCTCGGCCGCGTCGTCCTGGTAGGAGCGCAATGAGAAGGGCGTGCCGGTGAAGGCGCCCAATTCGCGCAGTTCGAAAGGCAACGGCGCGCCGTCCACGTAGCCGGCCAGGTCCTCGGCCGGAAAGCCGATCTGCACCAGCACACGTTTGACGTGCCCGCGCTGCGCGGGATCGATTTCGAACGTGGTGGGGCCGAGGCGCGCCTTCACCAGTGGCGCGAACAGCTTGTGGCGCGCGATCTCCTCCATCAGGCTGTAGTCGTCTGAGACGAGCAGCATGCGACCCTCGTCGATGACGATCTTGATGCGACCATAACGGCTGATGGAATCCGTGATATCGACTTTGATGTTATCGGGCAGGGGGTACTTGGAGTAACGCTCCAGGTCAGCCAGGATGCCCTGCGCCGTCAGGCCTGCCGCCGCTGCGTTCCATAACGAGAGAGCGGTGATGCGGTAGGTGTGCACGTATTCCGGGCTTTTTTCAAGCTCGGCGAAGCGTGCCAGCACGTCGCGTGCCTCCGTGTAGAGGGGGTTATCCACCTCCAACAGCACGGTCTTATCGCTCTGGACGATCAGTGGATTTTCAGGCTTGTAATTCTGCATACAGACCTGACATTAGAACACATTTGAATAGCCGGGGTCAAGGGGTAAATGGCCCGAAATGCTTTTGTTCTCAGCGGGTATTTGTGTCAGGTTTGGCTGTTCCCATCAAGCGGTCTCTCGCCCTTGTCGATGCCGGCAATACGGCGAACGCTAAGAATAACGCTGGCCAGCGGCCAATCTTAACGAGGACCTTACGCCCGATTTGTTACCATGATGGCAGCCATCCATGCGCAAAATCCACGGATTTGTTATTGCGACAGTGATTTTAATGATCGCTTCCCGGATGCATTCGTTGACCTGGTCATTCTTGCTGGTCGCCAGCATGGCTGCTTGTGCTGGGCCGGCGTTGCCACCAGTCTCGTCCTCGCCAACTGCGACGACATCGGCGAGCACCGGAGCCGCTGTGCAGATAGCGCCAAGCCCACAATCGCCTGACATACCCAGTGGCTAGGTGGCCTATGTTAGCGATGACAATAATCTGTGGATGCTCGATCTGGCAACGGGTCATGTTCGCCAGCTTACTGAAGGCGAACACGTTTATTCACCTGCATGGTCACCCGACTAGCCCTGGGGCGCCCAGTCCCTTTAGAGCCGCCGATTGCCATCGAACCAGGGGACTCGAGCAGTGTTGTTCTGTTCGACACCAAAACTCAGCCAATATGAACAGGCACACGTGCCAGACTCATCTGTTCGATGTGATGATCGAATGAGAAGACTTGTTTGATGGATAGCCGCTGCGCTGTGGCAAGGATTGCACAGTCTGTGTAGGGCCAATCCTTATCTGCTTGTAACTTTACTTTCGGCTAAAAAATGACGTCGGATTTACATTCTGATGTGTGAAAACCAAAAATGCAAACCTGACGTCCCGGATAGTGTACCGCATGATGAGTGTGTTGATCGCCATCGTGATCGAGTTGCCCATCGGCACCAACCTGGGCCTGCTGCACGTGCTGTGGGCACTGGTGAGTGGTCAACTGTTGGTCACGCGCGGTGCGTTGATTCCGGCACTGGCGAATAGCGGGTTGAGTGAGGCCGAAGTGATGCGAGCGTGGAGTGCCTTTGCCAAGGGAAGCTGGGACATGCACCGACTGGTGACGACGTGGGCCGAACAGGTACGGCAAGACGGGCATTGGGAGAGAAGCCAGTATGGCGGGTATCGCGTGAAAGCCCTCGACCTGACGGGATTCTTTCGACCGTGCTTGAAGCACGGTCCCACGACGCATTACCATTCGACGGCGGGCAAGGCGTTGAAAGCCATTCCGCTGGGCATCGTCGGGGACGTGGGTCGGATCGGCACCCAACGTTTCACGTTGCCCTGTGCGTTGGTGCGCGCGGATGTGGACCCTCTGAGTGAAGCCGTGTTGGAAGACGAACTGGTTCGGATGGCGGTTCAGCAGATGGCCGAGGATGAGGCGCTGACAGTGGATCGCGGATTCAAGCCCGTGATCTTTGTCAAAGCCGGCTGCACGCGCGTCGTCCTGCGCCGTCCCAAGAACTTCACCGCCCGGCGGCGCACGGCGCCACCCTACCGCGGACGCGGGCGTAAGCCGTCGCGGCCGGAGATGGTGCGCCCGCTGCCGCGTACCTACCGGGGCAAGACCATTGCGGCCACCCCGCCGGATCGAGTCGAGACTTGGCGCGCCCCCCAGAGCGATGTGATCGTGACCGCCCATATCTGGTCGGACGTTGTCTTGCCCGACCAACCCAAGGGCTGGGATGCCAAGACGCGCCAGTTGATCAAAGACACGCCTTGGACGATTGTGCTGATCTTTCATCCCGACTTTCCTCAACCCATGCGATTGATCATGACGATTCCTTATCGGCTCAGCAGACCCACGCGTTCTATCTGGATCGCTGGGGCATCGAGCATCCCCCGTTGGTCGCCAAACAGATCCTCGGCGCGGCGCGCCAATTCGTCTGCGCCGCCTATTAACGAGAGTTCGTTTCCCAGCCGATTTTCCGCTCCCCGAGCGACTTCGCGAAAAGCGTTCGCGCACCGATCATCTGCCAAAGGGTACGGCTTGGCGTGGCCCATCGCCGGACAAAACAGGCCGTTTCACAGCCCGCGATCCACTCACCTGCTCCTGTTTGCCAGCCGATTCAAACATGATTAGCCGAAACTAAAGTGTAAACGATTTGATCAATGTGGTCACTGACTTCAGGGTCGTCGGTGATTGTTCCGAAAAGGGCCGCGACTGGGTCATTGGCCAGAGTTTGCCGCCAAGCGATGTCAGCCGCTATTATTTCGGAAATCAAATTCGCCAGCCAACAGGTTTATGCCTCATCGATTGCTGCAAAGGCCGCCGCAAGGATGCTATCCACGTCGATGTGCATATAGCGATACACATCCTGGCGTGTGCCGGATTGCCCGAACTTGTCGACGCCTAATGATGTGGTACGTTGACCGAACACACTGCCCACCCATGCCAGCGCGTGCGACGCGCCGTCGAGCACGGTGACGATGGGGGCGCCGCGTTGCCCAGGTGGAATCAGTGTTGCCAGGTGATGGTCGATCCGCAGGATCGCGTTGCCAGCGTGGTGGTACTGGCGTTGAGTACAACGTTGCCAATCCTCGAAGGCGCGCCGCGGGCTGAGCAGGTGGATGACGTTGGCGCCCACGCCCTCGCGCTCCAGGTACTCGGCGGCGGCGAGCGCCTCCGGCACCATCGTCCCGCAGGTGATCAGGTGCACCAGCGGCGCCTGGGTGCGCGCTTCGCGCAGGCAATAGCCGCCCGCCAGTGCCTGGCGTTCCAGTTCAGAGTGCCCCAACCGCTCCAACGCCGGCTTGAGCAGGGCCTGTTCGATCGGTTTGGTCGAGAGCCGCAGATAGGTGCTGCGGCCGTTCTGGCGGTCACAGCACTGGCGCAGCCCTTCCA
>JAMDDR010000416.1 GCA_023488685.1 Chloroflexota bacterium
GATCATGCGATCCGGCGCCAGGTATCCAGCCGCCTGCATCATTTGCGCGATGACCGTATCAACCGGTGAGGACATCTCGTAATGCACGCCCGCATCCAGGGCAGCGTGCACCACCTCCTCGGCTGTATTGGCTTTGGATGCATAGGCGTAGTGGAAACGCCCGGCATAGCCCAGCTCACCGGCCACATCGGCAAAGATCTGATGAAGATGCGCGATCTTTTGCCGCACCTTGGGCAGGTAGACGATCTCCAACGGGCTGGCGAGCGTGCGGCCCAACCCTTGATCCTGGCGATCGCCCACCAACAACTGCGTCAGATCCAGATCTTCGTAATACAGCCGGCCGTCCCGTGACGACAGAAAATCGTTGAACTGCTGATTCGGGACGGCTGCCTCGTGTTCCCAGCCAATAACAGGATGTGCCATAGCGTTACTTTAACATTTGTTATATCGAGTTGAAGTCGCGCGAACATGACAGGTAGCTCCCAAATAGATTCCATTTATAGGGCTACCTGCTGAGTGCCGTCAACAACCACGCCACCACACCCAACGCCAGGCCGATCAATACGCCATATGGCAGCGTGTGACGCAATACCTCGCCGTCGCGCCCCTTCAACCCCACGGTACTGCAGCCCACGATGATCTTGGCGGGCGCCAGCATGCTGCCCAGCGAGCCACCAGCCGTCTGTGCTGCCAGCAGGATACGAGGGTCGATGGCCAGCAGAATGGCCGCGCTCTTCTGCAACTGGCCAAACAATACGTTCGAGTTGTTATTGCTCCCGGTGGCGAATGCGCCCAGGACGCCGACCGACGGCGACACCAGCGGGAAAGCCGCACCCATCAGCGCGCTCAAGCCTTGTGCCAGCAACAGCGTCATGCCACAGTGATCCATCAGCGCCGCCAGACCGACCATGGCCAGGATGCCGGCACTGGAAGGGGCCGCCGAACGCCACGTCGCAGCCAGCGCGCCGCGCCAGCTTCCGCTGCTGCAGTGCCCCGTGCGCCGGTACCACGAGTAACTTAAGACAGCCACCAGGAAGATCGATGTGCCCGGGTGCACCAGCACCCGAAACGCCTGACCAGGCCCGGCCGGCGTGACAAAGCCGGTCAGCGTCACCACCGCGGGGAAATTCATCTGCCAAACGACCGGGTTGATCGCCGCGCGCAATGGCTGTATCAACGCAATCGCGCCCATCAGCAGCATCAGACCGCCGTAGCTGAGCAGCGCTCCCTGGAGAGCGGGGGAGCGGAGGAGCGGGAGTGCCGGGGAGAGGGGGAGAGAGGGAGAGGGGATGTTGGGGAGTAGAGACGACAGGACGACGCCAGCCAACACGCCAACCATGCCCGCGCCAAGCGCGGCCAGAGGCGTCAGGCCAGCCAGGGCAAGGGTGCCTTGTGTCACAGCCATCAAGAGCGCAAGTAAAAACACGAGCGGCCAGCGATGACCTTCACCCAGGAGCCGGGCCGCAGCCAGCCCACAGGCCAAGCACGCCAACCCCAACAGCCCGGCGGCTGCCGGTGCCAGACTCGCGCCGTCGAGGCCGGTCACAGCAGTCAACGTCTGGAAGATCACCCCCATGTCGCCAAAGGTCACCGACCACGAATGGCCCACCGCCACTGCCGCAACGGCCATGACCGGCGCCACGCCCAGGCTCACCAGCATCGGTGCCACGACGGCGATGGGGATGCCGAATCCCGCCAACCCTTCCAGCAGGCCGCTAAACGCCCATGCCATCACGATCAGGAGCATGCCCCGGTCGCCGATCGCGCGTTCCAATGCCCTGGCCAGGGCGCGGATACCGCCTGCCTGGTTCACCACGTTGTAGAGCAACAACGCCGGCCACAGCACCGCCAGCACGTACAGCGACAACAGCAACCCCTTGAGTTGTGAGACCCAGAGCACCTGCGGGGTCAGGCCAAACGTGAATGCAGCCACTGCAACGCCGGCAATCCAGCCGGCTGGACCAGCGCGCTGCCCACCCCAGTGCAGCAACAGCATAAGCGCCAGTACGATGAGAATGGGAAGTGCAGCGAGGAGATAGGGCATGGCGTGGTTGGCGATGGACATCAATGCTGGCAGCGTGCGGTGGACGGTCGCATACGGTCCGGCCGTCCACCACACGCGCTCATTTACATGCGCTCATTCTTGGGGCCAGGTATGACTGCCGCCGGCGTTGAGCGCCAGGTTGCCACCATCCACGGGTAGCATGACGCCCGTAACGAATTTCGACGCATCGGAAGCCAGGAAGACGACGGGGCCCACCAGGTCTTCCGGTTCGCCCAGGCGGTTCATCGGGATACCGCTGAGAAAACGCTCGACCAGCTTGGTGGAACTAAACTGAGGATCTGTGATCAACTCCTGCAGCGCGCGTGTTCGGATCTGACACGGCTGAATGGCGTTGACGCGAATCCCATGGTGGGCCCACTCCACCGCCAGTTCGCGCGTCATCTGGTTGATGGCGCCCTTCGCCACGCTGTAGACGAAATTGCCCCGCCCCAGGGCCGTGCTCCCAGCGATCGAGCTGATGTTGATGATACTCCCGCCCACGCCTTCGCGGATCATGCGCCGTGCCGCCTGTTGTGCGCACATGAACGAGCCAGTCGCGTTCACGTCGATCACCCTGCGCCACTCGTCCAGCGACAGATCCTCTGGATGGGCATGGCTGCCGATACCGGCATTGTTCACCAGGATGTCGATGCGCCCAAACACACGATCCACCTCCGCAAACAAGCCGAGGATATCGTCGGGTTTCGACACATCGCACGCCACACAGGTGCTCTGGCGGCCCAGTGCCTCGACTTCTTGCGCCGTCGTGCGCGCACGTGGCTCGTCGATATCGGACGAAACCACGTTCGCGCCGGCGCGCGCCAGCCCGAGTGCGATGGCGTGACCGATGCCACCCTTCGCCGCTGAACCAGTCACCACAGCTACACGCCCGGTCAGATCAAACAGGTTCTCTGCTGCCATACACGTGCTCCTCCTGAAACGTTATCGTCAATTATCTGTGTATCTGTGCATTCACTGTCGTGCATTCACTGTCGTGCGATCACTATTCGTACCGCACTAAGCACAGTAAGCTTCCAATGCGTCCAGCAGACGCGGCAGAATGCCATTGCGCACTTCGGGGTGGCCCCAATCGCCGAACTGGTGCAGCACAGCATCGATGCGCGGGTCGTGCAAGCGGACCAACGGATCGTTCAACCCGTCACGCAACGGGCCGTAGTAGGCATCTGCGAAACCAAGCCGCTGTTGGTATGGGCGCAACGTCGCCAGGACACCTCGCAGGGCAGGTTTAACATCCGCACTGGCTGCCAGCGCCGCGTGCAGATCGTCCAGCGCAGCGCGCACTTCCAGGCCCATGGCCAGGTCGACCAGGAAACGGTCTGCATCGCCCAATAGTAACCCCGAGCTGAGGCCGCGTGGATGTGGCTTGCCGATTTCACGCCGCACAGCAGAGGCAGCCGCGCGCTTGAACGGGCCATCGTCCTTACATCGCCACGCCTGCGCGATCACGCTGCCACTGCCCGGCATGACCTGTTCGGCAAAGCCATCGAGGTCGATATGATCCAGGGTGCCGCCGCGCGCAAAATGGGCAAATAGATAGGTGTGTGGCAACTGCACACAGTGTGTCTGCGCGTTTGCCATGATCCCGCGTGGATACAGTGCGGGCGTGTACGTGGCGACGCGCGCCGCCAGCGTGTCCGGGTCGAAGTTGGTCAGCGGGAAGGTCGGCTCCCCTTCAATCAGGCCATAGGGGAAGAACAATCGTTTGTGTCCCAGGGCGAGCTGGTCCGTCGCCTGCATGTGCACCGGAACACATGCGAACACACCCCAGGGCTCGGCGATCCGTTCACGTATCAACGCGAGTGTCTCGACGAAGACGCCGAGTTCCCACTGCACGCTGGACTCGGCGTTCTGTTCGCCACGCTGCGCCGCCGCCCAGAACCGGTTGTAGTTCTCCCAACCCATCCACATCCAGTAATCCAGCTCGATGGTGGGGTTGAACTCGCGCAGGATATCGAGCTGCTGTTTCATCAGATCGACGAACTCGTCATTTGTCGAGTCGATATACCCGCCCGGGTCGCTATCGATCACAAACAAGGCATCCGCGCGCTGCAATGGCTCGAATTGATTGCGCCGGCCCTCCAACAGATACGCCACAGCCGCCGTATCCTTCGGGTCGATTTTGCGCTCGCACACGAAATAAGGCCGCTGTTCAAAGCGGTACGCGGCCGCGCGCTCGTTGCCGATGGTGTTGGGACACGCCAGCACGGCGAAACGCATGCCATAGCGATCGTGCGCCAGATCGATGGCCTGGCGTATCGTGTTCAGATAGGCCAGGTCGCTGGCGTTCGGTTGCGCGGGCATGCAGTCCAATTGCGGCCACAATGCGACAAAGTCATAGCCGAGCGACTGTAAGCCGTTCAGATACTCGTCCCAGTCGTGCAGCGTCCACGTACGCGCCGCGTAAGGGTGGTTGTAACCCCAGTGTGTGTGTACATACATGCCGAGCATAATTGGTCTCCTCAAATGTGACATTCAGGTGATCGCACCGATGCGCCTTGGTGTTGATGATGGTCCAATCAGGCTTCTCGCGCAAGCTCAATGAAACGCTGCACGCGGGTGAGTGGCGTAAACGGCGTGATCGGGCTGCCGGTGCACATGATGAAGCCGCGCGCGTACTGCTTCGCCCGCGCCTGTCGCCGGATCTCAGCCTTCAGTTCGACATCCGATCCACTCTGCAGCACACCCACCGGGTCGATATTTCCGAACAATGTGACCCGGCCGCCGATGCTGCGGGCAATCTGCTCGACGTCGTTGGTATAGCCCTTCATGCCAGTCTCCATGCTCAGGCCATCGGCGCCGAGTGAGGCTATCTGGTCCAGCCGGTCCACGATGCCGCCGAAATAGATGACAATAGCCTTATGACCGAGACGGTGAATCTCATCCACCATCTGCCTCATATAGGGCAGGCAGAAACGCTCGTAGTGCTTCACCGATATCATGTCGCTGGTTGCAGTCGCGTCGTCGATGTAAATGGCATCGCCACCGGCCGTAGCGTGCGAACGGATGTCTTCGATGTTCTGCTCCAGGATCTTCTGACTCATGTAGTCGACCAGAGCCGGGTCACTGATCAATAACTCGTACAGATTCGTGAGGCCCACGTAGTTGTGACACAAGTAGAGAGTGCCAACCACACCACCCGTGAGGATGAAGTGATCACGACCCAGGCTGGACACCGTCTCGTGGACAAAATCATTCACGCCATCGGCAATTTGTTGTTCGGCAGTGCGCAGTTTGAACTGCTCGGCCATGTCACGCCTGGTGTATACGTAACGCGTCTCGTTGGCGTGGTAGTCCGTGGCGTGACCCGACACCGTGTTCATCGGACTCACCGTGCCTGTCCGTTTGTCGTGACGTAACACCTGGTTGTCCTTGACCACGATGCGGGTACTCTCGCGCTCGCGACGAGGAGCAGCCAATTGAGGTTGCAGAACCTCGAAGGGCACCTGCTCGACGATCGTGCGATACGTGGCGAAATGCGCTGCGGGCGGCGCAATCAACCACTCGTGTATCTGCCATTGTTCTTTCCCGGTGAGCTCGGCGAAGTGATCGAGGATATAGAGTTGGTTGTAGAGCGACGTGACCGGCATGCGATCCACCGGTGCGCCCTCCAGCGCAGCATGAATTCGCTGCTTGCCAGTCAATGGTACGTGAGCCATTCTGTTTCCTTATTATTCACCGCGTTATTCACCGCGCACTTTTAACATCAGGTTATATCCCATGGCAATGGACGCTGCAAGTACAGACCCCTGTGAAGAGGTGCTGGGCGCGCAACCTCACAAGGGTCTTGTTGTGTACTCCCGTTAACCGACGATTCAGCTACGGTCTACGCCACTAAGGTTTAGCTAAGAATCATCTAAAGCGATGCTCATACACGCCGTTACGCTGGATAACGCTAGATACATTCTTTGCCAAAGGAGTGACTTATGGCCAAACAGAATGACGGCTCCATAACACCCTTACGACGCTTCATCATTGTCACAGCAATTAGCCTGGGAGGAGTTATGGGGATCGTCGCGACAGCAACCGTCTTAGCAGCGACGCCACGCCAGGAACCTCAACCGAATCAGACGAGTCCAACGAATCCGACGAATCAGACCAACACTGCAACAACCGCACGAGCCCAGATCCTACATCTGGCACCCTTCACCGGCACACTGAGCAGCACCGCCGTCACCATCGTGATCAGCAACGCCATGAATACGGTTTCCCTCACCGACGTCGTATTTGGACAGACGAGCAATGGCTACCTTGATATCGAAGCAGACATCCCCACACAGATTGAGATCATCCCCTCCGGCGAGACCACACCTGTTCTCACGTCGATCTTGACGCTCACCGCCGGCGTCGATTACAGCATCGCCGCCGTGGGCGGCAGCAATGGGTATCCGCTGGAATTGCTCACGCTGATCGACGACAATACCCCCCCCGCCACTCGGCAGCAGCAAGCTGCGTGCCGTCCACGCGGCGCCATTCACCGACACACTCGCCGGCACGCGTGTGGATATACGCCATGACGATGGGACGCTGCTCGACAATTTTGACGATATCGAATACCTCAGCGCCACCACGTACATCACACTCCCGACAGGCAGCTATGACCTGCACCTTTCTGACGCCACCAGCACCACCACCCTCTTCGATCTCCCCACGCTCCCACTGACAGAAGGCCAGATCGCCACCGTTTATGCCCTGGGCGATATTGCGAATCAACCACTTGACGTCCTCGTCATCTCAAGCACCACAACCGTGAGCGCATTTGCGCATGTTCAGTTTGCACATTTCGCACCGTTCACCGGTGTGCTTACCAGCACAGCGGTCAGTGTCATTCTGAACAACCCCATGACCACCACCGTGATCAGCGACGTCATGTATGGCCAGACGAGTGATGGTTATTTGCATCTGGCAGCCGGCCTGCCAACGGATATACAGGTCATTCCAACGGGGAGTGTGACACCCGCGATCAGCACCACCCTCGTCTTCTCTCCAGACGTGCATTACACACTTGCAGCGATCGGCAACGGCACCGATCAACCCTTCAATTTGCTGGTGATCACGGATGATCTCAGCGCGCCCATGACAGACACCTTCAAGCTGCGCGTCGTGCACGTAGCACCGTTCTCGAACACCATCACAGGCACGTTGCTGGACGTGCGTGATCAGTCCGGGACCTTGCTCGATAGCCTTGGAGACCTGACGTATGAATCGGTCAGCACGTACCTGACCCTTCCAGTAAGCATACTCGACTTGCAGCTCACCCAACCTGGCGGATCGCCCACGCTCTACGACATCCTGCCGCTCTCCTTCAACGGCGGCCAGGTTGTGACGTTGTTCGCTATCGGCGACACCTTGAATCAACCGTTGAGCACGCTCGTGATAACGAACAGGCAGGGCCTGTTCCGGTACATTCTGCCACTGGTCTACAAAGAAGCGGTTGCGATTCGTTAACTGAAATACTTGCGGATTGACGCGTAACCCTTGCGCAGGGTGCCGTCGGCTTCAACACAACCCATAAAGCCAACCTCGCTGACAGGGCCGAATTCGGGACGATGGCAATCGGCGACGAGACTGTGCTGGAGCACGTGGATCAAGAAACCGACCTCGTGCTCCAGCAGGCTGGACAATTCCATGTGAAGTGTCTTGAGCCGTGTGCCGTCGTCGAGACTGCCCCAGCCTGTCTCTCCGGCGAACATCGGCTTGCCGACTCTGTTCGCGAAGTCGACGAAGGCATCGTCCGCCGCGCTATCACCATAGAGGTGCGGCGTGAGGACGTCGCACAACGGTTCGACCAGTTCCAGCAATTTCAGACTGGGAGGCACTCCGATGGTGATAGGCGCGGATGCCCCGCTTTGCTTCGCCTGAGCACGCAAGTCCTTCAACCAAGGGATGAATAGCTCTTCCCGGCCGCTGTTGAACGGTTCGTTGCAAAGGTCCCAGGCGAAGATGCGTTCGTCGTTGCCATGTGGCGTGACGAGATCGTCCACATAGCGGAAGAAATGGTTGACCTCTCGTTTTGGAGAGCCCCAGTAGGCGACCATCTCGGCCGCGACACCGCCGAAGTCCGGGATGCTGTGCCAGTTGTTGAACAGACATGGCATGACGCGCAGCCCGTGGCGGCCGGCGATGTCAAGCGCTGTCGCGAAATTGGCGACAAACCTGCCGGGATCGTGCAGATAAGCGTCAAACGAAAGCCACAGCCGGATCGCATTCGTGCTGGGGAAATAGGCCTTCGCCCGCCCAAGCTCGGCAGCAATCAAATGCGCGTCGAAGTGGCGCCAGATATCAAGCCCTGTGGCAGCATAACTCGGTTGATAACCGAAACCGCGCACCCAGAAATATGATGTATTGATCAGTTGAACCATATATCGCAAATAATATGACCAAGCTGGGAAACAGGTTGAGTATTGACAAACGACGGCGCAGTCTATATCCTCTACCGCTAATAGACAACCGAATAGCGTGACCGCGCTCTTATCCAGAGAGGCAGAGGGACCGGCCCGATGAAGCCTCGACAACCTGATGAGCCACAACCTCGTCAAGGTGCCAATTCCGGCAGCGAGATACTGGAAGATGAGAGACGGGCGTGACAAAGAATACTTGTGATCGCCCTCTTATCAACCATGCGCTGGTAAGAGGGCGATCTCGTTTTTCCCAGCAATGCGAGGTAAAACATGGGTGACGACTACCGGCTCACGACCCACCTGGTCCACGCGGGCGAGCATTTGAAGCGGCACAGCGGCGGCACGCCGACGGCGATGCCGATCTACGCGACCGCCACGTTCCTGCATCCCAACAGCGCCGGCCTGGACGCTGCGTTCGAGCGTGGCAGCCGCGAAGACCAGTTCATCTACACCCGCTACGGCAATCCCACCGTCGCGTCGCTGGAGGCGGCGATGACGGTCGCCGCCTCCAGCCGCGGCGCTGTCGCCGTCTCGTCGGGTATGGCAGCACTCTACCTGGCACTCCTGGCCGCCGGCACGCCACGCGGCTCGACGGAACCGCACCCGCGCCACATTCTCGCCGCATACGACCTGTTCGGAACCTCGCACGCCTTGCTGCGCGACTTCTTCAGCGCGCAGAACGTTGGCCTGAGCTACTGCGACGTGACCGACCTCGACGGATTCCGGGCTGCGCTCGATCGGGATGAGCCAGACGTGGTGCTGGTCGAATCACTCTCGAACCCGCTTCTCAAGGTCGCCGACATCGCCGCGCTCGCGCAATACACCCACGCTGCCAATGCGCGTCTGATCGTCGACGCGACGATGACCACCCCTATCCTGCACCAGCCGTTGATCGATGGCGCAGACATCGTGGTGCACAGCGCCACCAAGTACCTGGGCGGACACGCCGACGTCTCCGGCGGGGTGCTGGTCACACGTACCGGCCTGATGCTGGATACGGCGCAACGCTATGCTCGTTTATTGGGATTAGGCCTCGGTCCGTTTGAAGCGCGCCTGGTCTCGCGCGGGATCAAGACGCTGGCGCTACGGGTGCGCCAGCAATGCGCCAACGCGCAACACATCGCAGCCTGGCTGCGTGCGCACCCGCGCATTTCACGCGTGATCTATCCAGGCAGCGAAGACCATCTCCAGCACACGCTCGCGGCACGCCAGTTCAATGGGTTGTTTGGCGGCATTGTCACATTCGAACTGGCGGACGCCGTGCGAGAAACCGTGTTCAAACTGATGGATAGCCTGCAGCTCGTTTTGCCCGCGACCAGCCTGGGTGACATTTACACCCTCATCACCTATCCGCCGATATCGTCACACCGCGATATCAGCGCAGAAATGCGCCACGCGCAAGGCATCAGCGACGGCCTGTTGCGCCTGTCGGCTGGCATCGAGGATGTGGAGGATATCATCGCGGACCTGGATCAAGCGCTACGCAACCTGTGACGCGAATCCGCCGGCACGCCCGTGCCGGTGTTGAACCGCCCAAGCACCCGCATCAGCCAATCGTAAAACTGCGCACGATCTGCATCACCTGTTGCTTGTATCGTCGCGCGCCGGCCGCACGACCGGCGCGGCCTTGCTCGATCACAATGTACTTCTGCAACTCGTAGAGCAGGTAGAACACGCGCCTGATCTCGGCCTCGCGTGATTCATCACGCGGGCGACCATATCCCTCCCAAAACGCCGGCTCGGAGATGCCACAGTAGTCCAGCACCGCATACTCAATCTCCGGGTCACCCCACAGCGCGCGATCCCAATCCACCAGCCCGGTAACATGCCCATTGCCATCCACCAGGATGTTCTGATGCCAGATATCCATGTGCAACAGGCTGGCTGGAACTGGCCGGTCGAACAACTGAAGGGAATGGGTCAATAGTTGGCGCATCAGGTGGCTTTCTTCGGCATCGTAATGGCCCACCGCCGCGATGTCGTCGATCATCCTGTGCCACATGATTTCGAATGCGGCCGCCCAGGTCTGCTGCGGCTGCATCGGCCGGTGCGCTCCCAGGTAGCCGTAGCGGTCCGCCGTCAGCGCGTGCACCTGCGCCAATTGCTGCCCCACCTGGCGCAGGACGGCGGCGTTGTCCACGTAGTTCATTTCAGTCAATGGTCGCCCTGGCAGGCGCGCCATGATCATGTAATCACGATCGATCAGGCTATGGCTGTCGTCGAACGCCAGGATGCGCGCGACCGGCACCTCCGTACGTGCGCGCACCAGGGCATGAATCCCCGGCTCCTGGCGCATCATGTCACGCTCGTAGAAGACGAAAACCGCATCCTGCGGTGGTGCGATCCGCAACACCAGATCGGCGTTGCCGGCGCGCACGTAGAAGGATGTGTTGAACTTGCCGGTGGCGATGCGCTCAAAGGAGAGTTCGCCTGCATCCGGCAGATGCGCTAAGATCAGTCCTGCTAACGCGCTACGGCTAAAACCTTGCATGGCTTTTGCAATGGGAAATTATCCTACCAGCACCGCGCAGCGGAGACTTTGCCGTTTGTGACACATCATATGAGCACCAAAAGTATTTTCCTCACCAACACTGCACACGGCGTCGTTGCAGAGCTTTCACAACATCCCGTGCTCCGCAGTCATTGGGAACAGCTTTCCGTCATCATGAAAGGCAGTACGGCGCGCGGCAACGCCGACCGCTACTCGGACATCGACCTGGTGATGTACTGCGACGAGCGGGTGCGCAAGACCATCGTCGACGGCTATTACAAGGCCGGTCTTACCCAGCGCCGGGACGGCATCTTCATGTTCTTCGACGGCAAGGGCTATGACGGCCATTATCATGTGGAGTCCTTCGATCAACTTGCAGGCTACTTCAGGGATAAGGATTTCATCCACATCTGGGAATCTCAAAATGTGGTGCCACTGCACGACCCTGGCGGGCGCTTCACTGAAGTGGTGACAAAGGGGACACAGACTGTGTTTGCAGATCCACTGGCGCACATCAAGCGTGCTTACCTCGATCTGCAACTCGACCTGGACTGGATGCGCCACCCGCTCAGGCGCGGCGACGGCCTGTCTGCCTTTTTGCATTGCGCCAAGATCGTGCAGGGATTATGCCGGCTGTGTTACCTGTTGGACGCACGTCCCTACCCGCCCGACAAGTGGCTGATCCACTATCTGGGCACCACACGTTTCGGCAAACAGCAGCGACGCCGTATCACGGCCTACGGGTACAGCAGTTCGAAGGCCCAAACCCTGCCAAAGCACCTTACACTCATGGAGTACCCCCTGTATGCCGATGGCGCCGCGTTGATCGAGGCGGCCGGCCAGTTCATTCAGCGAGTGTATGGGGTTCAGGATTGGCTGCAGCGCTGGTACAACTATGTGTGACAGTCGCATAGCGCTTTAAGGCGCGCGAACCACGCTCACTGCGTCGGGGTCACCTGTGAACGACACCAAGGGGGCATACACCCAGCCGGGCCGCTCTTCAAAGGTGATCTGCCACCACTGCCCATCGCTGCTCTTGCCCATCACAGGCACGCGTTGCCCGGCCGTGAGTTGGCCCAGCACCGGATGCTCAAGGCCGGGCCCGCTGCGGACGTTCACGAACCCGGCATCCGGGTCGATATTGGCCTGGGCAGAAGCGGGCGTGGGCACTTCGATCATGGCCTCTGCGATCCCAATCGCATCTGTTGCTGTGGCAACCGCAGTGGTCGTATCGAGCGCACCCGCTGATGGTGTCGAAGCAAGATCAGCCGGAGTGAGATTGATGGGAGCGCCGATCAATTGAAGTGTCACGGCGGGAGTCCGCGTGGCCGCAACCGGCGTGGCAGGCACCGGCTCATCCGAGGATAGTAGACTGACGACACTGAAGAGAAGACAACCCACGAGAATGAGCACCAGCACCATGCCACCACCGTTCCCGCGGCGCCGGCCATGACCGCGCGACGGTTGCACGCGCAGGTTCAGCCGATCAGGCCGGCGATTCCCGCCGCTGCGAAAAACACCAAATATGCTGGCATCCCACGAGCCATCGCCCCCATTTCGCTTCCTGTGTGGATACACAGTAAAACCAAGGATCGCACTGACCCCCAATGCGAACGCAAGGACTTTGTAACGGGCAGCCATCTATCCCCCATGGCAAGCAACGCGTACAACTGCAAAGACAACAGAGTTAACCGTTTTAATTATAGAACCTAAAGCAGAATTCAACGTGACAGGACCAATACGCGCACATCCAGGCCTCTTACCAATAAATGAACAACCCCGCCCTCCTGCCTTAGCGGCTCACCTAACAGATCCTCTACTTGCCAGCCATCCAGCTCAATTAGCTCCGTGACATCCTCAGCGTTGGGGTTGGTGAAAATCCAGGCCTGTTTACCAGGAATCACACGTTTACGTAGCAACAGTCTACCCTGTCGCTGCGCGCTCACGCCGCATTGGCTGAGCAAACGCGAAATGCAATTGAGCGACTGTTCGTCTCTATAAGCCGTGCCGCCGTGACCGGCGAACGTGCCCAATAGCCAGGCCTGTCCCTGCCCTACCTGCCGCACCACGCCGGCGATATCGCCGCCATACATCAGACACGGCTGGCTGTCATCACGCTCGAACGTTTCGATATATACGTTGGCACGCAGGGACTCACCCGCCAACGGACCATATCCCGCCAACATCGTGGCATCCAGGTATTCGCCCCAGGTGCGCTCCGGCGGGGACCAGCGCATTTCGCCACCCGGCTCGCGAACCATTGCCAGCCCATTCTGGCGCACACCAAACAGCGCACGCATGGCCGGCGACAGCTCGCCCCGGTTTGCAAAACCGTGCTCGCTCACACGCCCCGGACACGCATCACTGATGAGGGTGCTGCCCTGTTCGACGTAGCGGGCAAGTTGCTGGGCCACCTGCTCGGACATCGACAATGGAAACGCCAGGATCAATACCTTGTAACGATTCACTTGCTGCGGATCGAGTTGCGACGCCGCGATGAAATCGACCGGGATGCCGGCATCCCATAACAACCGGTGCCAGCCGCGCACGCTGTACGGCAGGTGTTCGGCTGCCCGGCCCAACAACGCGCACACCTGGTAGTTGGACTCGTCGACGACGATGGCCACCTCGGCGCCGGGCCACGCCGGCTGCGCAAACAGATCGGCGTGACGGTTGAGTGCCTGGCCAATGACGGCGGCTGCCTCAAAGCGCGGCGTCGTGTCGCCCTCACTGTCCAACAATCCAAAGCCATTCAACTCGTCGGCCGCAATTTCCGCGCGCGTCACCCAGAACGAGATCGCCGTGACACCAGAACCCACCGCTGTCAGCATCCAACGACGAATGTCCTGCGCCGAGGGGACACGTCCCTTGTGAAAGCTGGTGCTGACCGGTCCCCCCTGGAACTCAGCCGCCCACACGGGTGCTCCCGAAGGATTAGACGAGCGGATGTAGTCATACTTGAGCGCCACACCGTTCCA
This sequence comes from Chloroflexota bacterium, assembly GCA_023488685.1. Taxonomy (GTDB): domain Bacteria; phylum Chloroflexota; class Anaerolineae; order J036; family Brachytrichaceae; genus CAIXPS01. The sequence goes on from JAMDDR010000416.1 coordinate 13,933, forward strand.
CAGCTCAGATACCAGCGCCGTGTGCCGTTCGTACCGGCCGCCACCGGGGTAGCCATCGTCCCACTTGTCCAGCGCCCCCCAGGCCGGGTAAGCCGACGAGCCGAGGAAGTCCTGGCAGCGGGCATACGCCCAATCCTGGCCGGATCCGATCGTCGCCTGCGCTTTGTGTGCGAACACGGGCCGCCCATACGGATCGGCGGCACGGATCGCTTCTGCGCGCGCTGAGAGCGTGTATGCCGGGCGCACGTTATCCTGGAAATAACCCCAATCGATATCCTGTGGACAACAGCTCCTGGCCGCGTGGCGGTTGGGCAGCACATCCTCCCACCCGCCGTAGCGCATGTTCCAGGCACGGTTCAACCCATCGAGATCAGCATACCTCTCGCGCAACCAGCGCCGGAAGGCTTGCAGCGTGTGCTCGCAATAACACACCGGCTGCCCCACAATCCCATCGGCCCAGTACGCCACCTCCTGCCAGGTATTCCACACCACGACGTTCTCGTACTTCCCGAGCGTGGACACGAGCTTGGTGATGAAGCGAGTCTGCGCCTGCATGGCGCCCACGTGGTCGTAACATGGGCCTGGTTTGCCATCGGCAGGCAGTGGGGTCTGCGCCTGGTACACGATGGGCAGGCCGTTACGCCCAACCATGCGACAGTCTGGGAAAAGCCGCCACAACCAGCCAGGGGCCTGTTCGCACGTCAGCCCCAGGTACACACCCATGTCAAGCCTGGCCGCGTGTTCGATCAGTTCCTCATACCTGGAGAAATCGTAATGGCCTTCGCGCGGCTCATCCGCCGCCCATTGCTCCTGCAGCTTGACCAGGTTGAAGCCGTGCCTCTTTAGATTCTCCATGTCTCGCTTCAATTCGGACATGGCGGGCATAGGCTCACGGCACAGATGCGAACCCAAGGGGAAGAGCTTAGCGAATTGTTGTGTGTTCATGCGAACATCCTTGCCACGTAAGGGCACACACCCAGGTACAATGTCTGCCCTGGTTATGAATCGCCAAGAATATTACCGCCAGCAATACGCGCTACGCAAGCCCGGTTGGCGACACAGCCTGTTCGTCTTTCGCGACGTGATGGACAGCTACCTACGCCCCGATGCGCGCGTCCTCGACATCGGCTGCGGACACGCGGACTTCCTCGCACCCGTGTATGCGCGCAGCCGGTTCACCTGTGGGCTCGATCCCGATAAGCAGGCGCTGGACAAAAACACCACGGTGCGGGAGCGCATCGCCGGTATCGCCGGCGCATTGCCCCTATGTGATGGCGTCTACGACGTCGTCACGTCCGTGTGGTTGTGCGAACATCTCGACGTGCCCGAACGAGCCTTTCGCGAGATGCACCGCGTGCTCAAACCCGGCGGGCACGTGGTATTCCTTACGCCAAACGCATGGAACTACAACACCTGGCTGATCCGGCTCACCCCACACGCCTTACACGACTTGCTGGCGCGCAAGCTGCACGGCCGGCAGGCGCACGACACCTACCCCGTGCGCTATCGCTTCAACACCCTCGGCGTGATCGACCGCACGCTCAGCCACATCGGGTTCGACCAATGCAAGATCATCTTTCACGGCGACCCGACCTACGTGAGCTTCAACCGCCCGCTGTTCGAGCTTGCGTGCGCTGTGGAGCGACTGTTCGACCTGCCGCCGCTACATCCGGCGCGCGTCCATCTCATCGGCGTCTACCAGAAGCAGAAGGATTGAACCACCAAGGCCACCAAGAGCACCAAGTCATCTAATATTTTGGCGTTCTTGGTGTCCTTGGTGGTTGACCTTCAGTTAATGCGATCAGATGGCCGGCATGACGTTGCCGCCACATACCGGGATGTACGCGCCTGTGATGAACGCCGCCAGGTCCGATGCCAGGAATGCCACTGCATTCGCAATATCCTGGTCGTAACCACGCCGCTTGAGGGGCACGTTCTTCTCGTATTCAGGCTGGCGCTCTTCCGGCGTCCCGCGATACTTGTCGCTGATCATCCAGCCAGGTGCAACCTGGTTGACCGTGATCTGGTGCTCGCCAATCTCCTTGGCCAGCACACGCAACACGCCGTCCATGCCGCGCTTGCCAGACACATAGGCAGATTGGTTGGGCCAGTTCTGCATCGCACATTCGGTGTTGATGGCGATGATGCGACCCCAACGCTGCCGGATCATCGCGGGCGCAAACGCCTGCGCCATCAGCACGTTCTGCAACACGCACGAGCGGAATTGCCCCTCGTAGTCTGCCACGTCCTGTTCGAGCACCTTCGTCCAGGCGTACTGGATCACCGCATTGTTCACGATGATGGACGGATCGCCCAGCGTATCGACGATGGACTGCTTCATCGCCATCACAGATGATTTATCCGTAATGTCGGCCTGGATCGTCATGGCCCGCACGCCCTTGGCCTGCACCTCTTGTAACAACGAGGCAGCCTTGGCCTGGCCATGGTTGTAGTGAATCACCACGTTTGCTCCACAATCGGCCAGTGTGCGTGCGATGACACGCCCCAACTCGCCCGACGCGCCTGTGACAACGGCTAACTTATTCGAGAGATCGATCTTCATAGAGGCATCTCCATTGAGAGTTTGAAAAAGTGTTTGCGAGAGTGTTTGCGAACGTTAATGCGAGAGTGTTTGCGAGAGTGTTTGCGAACGTTAATGCTGAATCGTGGTTTACGCCACCCAGAAGAATGTTCCGGGCGTGTCGATCTGCTTCTGGCCCTCGGTGCTGATCAAATAATAGTCACGCTCCAGATCGCCAGTCGGGCACAATGCCGTCACAGCCTTCTCGGCCGCCTTTGCCCAGCGCATCACCTTGCGAAACTTTGACGCGTGGAAACGATAGTACGTGCCATGCCCAGTCGCGATGATGGCGGGCTTCCATTGCAGGATCAGTCTGGCGCTCTCCACGAAGCCCGCGCCGAAACGGCTGCCGTTATAGGCGCAGAAACCACCCGTGCCGTTCCACCGTGACGACGGCTGGTACGTATCACCGCCAATCGCCACACGTTGCCCGTCGATTTCAGTCATGAAGATGCAATGCCAGCGCGTCTGCCCTGGCCAGGGTGCCACCTGGAACTCATATTCGTTCCAACGCCAGGCGCCCTGCTCGGGCCACAATTCATCCGCCTGGATGGGTTGCACGGGCAACCAGGGGACGGTCACCCGATGGATGTTGCGCAGTGGCTCTGCCAGCCAGGGGTGCAGATACGCGCGTGCGCCATAGCGCTTCCGCAGGTCGGGAATGGCATCGCAATGGTCGAAGTGGTAGTGCGTGGCTGTGGTTGCAGCCGGCCGCACGTCGCCCAGTTCCGCCAGCAACGCATCCAGCGCCTGCATGTCTTCGGAAAATGGATCAACGACCAGCGCCTCGCCCGCCTTAGAGCGCAACAGATAGCCGTTGGCCCCGTATTGGTACAGGCTCGGCAGCACTCGTCGCGCACCACAATCCATTACCTCGGGAGCGACGTAATGATCGTTTTCACCCGGCGAGATTTGCCCCTTTGCCAGATATAACTCCAGCAGGCGGTCGGCCAGCTTTTTCAGGCTGGTGCGGGGGGCCTTGTCGACGATCGGTCCGTGTGATGGGCACAACAAGTCGACGCCGATGCCCTGCAGGCGCACGACCCCTTCCCAGGCTGCCAACGCGCCGGCACCGGTCCAGTGATCCCACTCAAGATGGAACGGCTCCCACAACGTCGCGCCGGCGTGGGCGGCATCGCCGCAGAACACCACCTGTTTCCCCGCGTGATCCAGGACGACCGAACACGCGTTGGGCCCATGTCCCGGCGTATGCAGGAAGCGGATGCGCTGGTCACCCCAAAACAGATCCGTAAAACCTGCCATGTCGTAGCGCACCCCGGGTACACCACCTGGCAGTATGGCGTAGCTGTTCGGACAGCCTCGCCCCTGGATTTGCACGCTACCTCGCGCCAGCATGAGCGGGTCGAGGAACTTCTCTTCGCCGGCAGGCGCATGGAGGGCGAACGGCCATACCGTCTGCGCTTGCAAACCGGCACATTGATCGGCGTGGTGGTGGGTGAGGAACACGTGATCGAGTTGCGCGATGCCCAGCGCCGGCAACGCCGCCAACCACTCGCCGTCTCCAAAATCGATCGCGATTGCGCGATCGCCGCGTTTGACGACATAGACGTTACAGGCGCCAGCAAAGCGCCACAGGTCAGGCAATATAGGTTCAGGATCGGGTGCCATCTTATGCCTCAGCTTTCAAACCAAACAAAACAGACCTCTACCATCAATCGGCCCGCGTCTGATAGCCACCATCGACGCGCAAGGTAATACCGGAGATGTACTCTGCGTCATCCGATGCCAGGAAAACCGCCGCACTGCCAGGTGCTTTGCGGC
>JAMDDR010000439.1 GCA_023488685.1 Chloroflexota bacterium
TCCCCGCGGCTGGCGCGCCGTATGATCTGCTTGAACAATACCGGCGACGACAGCGTTTTCATGAACACGATGTTGCGGCACGATGGCACGTCCACGCCGGTGGAAAGCAACTCGGCAGTCGTCGCCACGACCGGCGTCTGCCGGTCGCTGTCCTGGAAATGCCGGAGCCAGGTGGGCGCCTGATCCTCTTCCGCTACGATTGGCACGGCGTAAGGCTCCAGACCCAGGTGTCCAAATGCATCATTGAGCAACTTGGCCACCAGGCGCGCGTGATCCATATCCACACAGAAGACCATCGTGCGCTCGGCCGGCCCGAAACGCCGCAACAGGCCGGCCAGGTGATCGACCATGGCCTGCGTGCGGTCCGGCAGTGTGATCTCGCGTTCGAACTGCGGCGTGACGTAGTAGTCGCGTATCTCGGCGCCGTCCGGCACGAACACCTCCGCCCCTTGCTCGACGGCTTCCTGCATGCGCAGGCCCTTGTCGTCGACGGTGGTGCGGACGCGGTGAACTTTGTAGGTGGCCAGGAACCCGTCTTCGATGCCACGGCCCAGGCTGTATTCGTAGGCCGGGGGCTTGCGCGTCCCCTTGTCCGGATCGCCCTCGTCCACCAGCACCTCCGGTTCCTCCGCACAAAAGTAGGCGTAAGTGTCGACGTTGTCGGTCTGGCGCGGCGTGGCCGTCATGCCCAGGTGGATGGCGGCGCCGAAGTGCGTGAGGATATCCTTCCAGGTGCCGAAGCCGGAACGGTGGGCCTCGTCGATGATCACCAGGTCGAAGAAGTCGCGCGGGAAACATTGGAACAACCGCTGGCCTTTGGCGTTCTCGCTCCACAGGCTCTGGTAGATGCCGAAGTACAGATCGCGGTTCAGGTTGGCCGGATGGCCTTCGAGGATCAGGCGCGGGTCGTTGCCATCGGTGGCGAAGGGCGCAAAGGCTTTGTAGGCCTGGTCGCACAACACCACGCGGTCGGCCAGGAAGAGCACGCGCGCGGGGCGATCCGGGTGTTGCCGTTTGAACCAGCCCGACTTGAGCAATTTCCACACCAGTTGCAGCGCCGTGAACGTCTTGCCCGCGCCGGTGGCCATCGTGAGCAGGATGCGCTTCTGCCCGCTCATGACACGCCGTATCACAGCCGCGATGGCGGCCTCTTGAAAGTAACGCAGCGACTTGCCGGTGCTGCTTTCAGGGCAATAGGGGTGCAGCAGCGGGTTCAGGCGGCGTGCGGCTGCTTGATCAGGGTCGTAGATGGCGCGCGCCTCTGCCACGCGCTGCCGATCGCCGACGTCGGTGAGGCCGGTGTTGCTCAGCCAGCGTTGCCACAGCGCGTCCGGCGTGGGGAACGTGGCGCATTCTGTCGTTTGCCGCGTGAAGAAGTCGTATTCGACGATGCGCCTGCCGTTGGTGGCGTAGGCGAACGGCAGGCCCAGGTCGTGTGCATAGCCCTTCGCCTGTTCCAGACCTGTTTCAGCTTCCTCGTCCTCCGCCTTCGCCTCGACGGCAGCGATGGGGAATCCTTCGGTGTAGCGCAAGAGGTAATCGACCTTGCGTCCATCCCGGCGGTGCGCCCGATCCCCTCTCAATACGATGCGGCCGGCCGTGTATTGAACGTCGCGGCGGTAGTAATGCTCCCGGCTCACCTGGCTTTCGCCCCAGCCAGCGCCTATCAATTTCGGGTCGATCAACTGCGCGCGTGTGTCGGATTCGGTGAGAGGCATGGATCCCCACAAAAGGTGTCAAGGCGTCGTATGATGCGCATTATAAGACTGGCGTTAATCCACAAGCGGGCCGGCAGAGTTTTGTATTTCACGCGTATCGGCTACCTGTCAATAGTCACGACGTCGTTCCGCTTTGGCGATGCGCTTGACCAGGAGTCAAGAACGCGGGAGCGGCTGGAGGCGCAGCTACACGGCTTCATCTATCATCGTCTATCGATCAACCCTCTCACGGCTCCTATCGACATGATCGATAGAGCGTCCTATAGGCGTCCTATAGGCGTCCTATAGCTTATCGTTTTGCTAGCCGGACAAAACGTAATATGTCCACCTCGGCGGAGTTCCCTGCCGCACTAGTTTCCCATCTGCGACCATGTGTCTTAACAGGCGGCCGGCTTGAACACTCGATAAGCCGCACAGTTTCATGACATCCTTGCGCTCAATGCGACCGTGCGCTTCAACGTACTCCAATACCATCCCCTCATGACGCAGTGACGAAATGCCATGCACGCGCACGTAACCTTCCGGCTGCCCAATCCGCCTATAAAGGACCATGTCGTGCACCTGGTTCGTGCGCAGCCCTCTGCCGATCAATCGGACAGAGGCTCCCATTTGTATCTCATGCGTATCGGCTACCTGTTGCGCATACGCCTGCCAGGCTTCTGCTTCAATGTATCGAAGCGCTCCAGCTCCTCGGCCCCGACTTCACGCTGTTGCCCGGTGCGCCGGTCGATCACATGCGTCCGTTCATGTGTCATTCGCGGCAGCGGGAGCACGCCCTCACCGACGTCACCCATGATTTCGAGCAACGTCTCCATCCGGCGCGCGCTCATCGCAGCAACCACGAGTGTGTCATCCGGTTTCAGTTCAATGTCGCCAAAGCAGATGATGCTGTGGTCTGGAAAACACCATGGATTCGGGCAGATGGGACGCCAGTAATGCCGCCGCTGGCAGCAGTCACGAAATACGCGCCCGCTGCCGCACAAGCATGGTGCTTCAGTCGGACGTGCCCGTTACGTTTCTGCGCGAGACGCCTTGAACAGCGCCCGTTCCATCTGGGGCAGGTCAACCAGCCGCGCGCCTATCTCTTGCGCCGCCTGGCGGGCCGCATCTGTGAAACCGCCGCGCGAGAACAGCGCGTACTCCGCGCGCCACCCCTCGGCCACTTGCGGCATGTGCCGGCTGCGTTCGACCAGATCGGCCAGGATATGACGCGACAGCGGCTCCTCGCCCCATTTGGCTTCGCCGATGAACAGGCGTTTCTCCCGCCGGCTGGCAGCCACCACATCCAGTTGCACCGCCTTGCCCCGATATTGCGTCCAGAACGCGCCAATCACGCGCTCCGCCGGCGACCAGGTGGGGAAGATCTCGGTCAAGGCGCCATAGGAGAGTTGGCGCAACTTTATCAAGGTCGTCGCACGGCCGTAGAGCGGCGACTTCCTGGAGAGCACATCGCGCTCCATGATGCCTGCCAGAGACTTGGCAGCAGCCTCCCCTCAAATCCTTGGTACGGCATGTCCAACTACAGAGTTTAGACTATGATCGTCACAACTCAGTCATTGTGCAAACCGGCGTGGTGAAGAGGTGCATTTCAATTTTGGGGCCAATGGGCACCCTCCCGCAGGTTGTTGGCGCAGATTGTGGCTTATCATGGCAACCTGCGGGAGGGTCTGCGCGGGCCGAATGGACAGGCGCCTGCCTAGCCCTACGCCCAGTTGTCAGCAGTTGTCAGGCCGCTACTGACAACAGTTGTCAGATGTCAGTTGTCAAAACGGCCTGACAACCGGCTATCAGGGCAAGCTGACAGCTTGCCCTACGCCACGCGGCAGCCCATTGGCCCCCAAGGAGTCTGTTCGAGTCTGCCTGTAAGCCGGATTCTGTCGTAGCACGCAAGGGCGGGCACAAGGCCTGCCCCCACGCGCCGGGGCGATCATCTCTCTCGAACGCACATTGCTGCGCGCC
>JAMDDR010000325.1 GCA_023488685.1 Chloroflexota bacterium
GCACCGATCATCTGCCCAAGGGGATTCTTGCCCATCGCCGGACAAAACAGGCTGTTTCGCAGCCCGCGGTGGATTCACCCGATTCTGTTTGCCCGACCATTCAAACATGATTTAGCCGAAACTAAAGCTGTAAAGCAATGTTGGATAAACTGAGTCGTGTTTCGGACCGCAGCCAGGCCGTGCCCTGCGCCATCGCTGCGGCCACAACACAATCTTTGAATCACGAGAGATGAAATATGGCTACCGCGCAAACCGGCGTCGCTCCAACCTCATCCCGCCTTTCCGGCAACCTGATGGGCATCCTGTCTATCGCCATCTGGTCGTCGGTGATCGCCTTTTCGCGCAGCCTGGCAGAGGAACTGGGCACCTTCACGTCCGGCGCCGGCATCTATCTGGCCGGCGGCGCGCTCTCCGTCGGGCTCATGCTGCTCAGGCACAAGGGGTTTGCCTGGGTCAGGGCTTTCTCGCCCCGTTACCTGTGGATCTGCGGCGGGCTGTTCATCTTCTACGAGGTCTGTCTGTATATCGCCGTCGGGTATGCGGCCAGCCGGCAGCAGGTGCTGGAAGTGGGGCTGATCAATTACCTGTGGATCGGCTTCACGTTCGCGTTCGCCGTGCCCGTCTTGAAGAAAAAGGCCCGTTGGACCTTGATCGCCGGCATCCTGATGGCCCTGGCTGGGGTGGTGACAGCCACATTGCCGCCGGACTATTCCCTGGCGGAGCTGAAAACCAATCTGCTCCAACACGGCGGCCCGTATGCGTGTGCGCTGGCCTGCGCCGTGAGTTGGGGCCTGTATTCCAACCTGAGCCGCCGATGGGCGTCCGATTCCGGCGCGAGCGCCGTGCCACTGTTCCTGCTGGTCACCGGCCTGGCGCTCCTGTCCATCCGGCTCTTCGTCGTCGAACACCCCCACTTGAACGCCAGTAACATCCTGGAACTCGTCTACCTCATCCTGTTCCCGGTGACCCTGGGCTATATCTTCTGGGACATCGCCATGCGCAAAGGCAACCTCATCCTGATCGCATCGCTGTCGTACGCCATCCCGCTGGCGTCCACGCTCATCAGCAGTTCCTTGCTGCATGTGGCCGTGTCCGCCAACCTATGGCTGGCCTGCCTGCTGGTCATCGCCGGCGCCGTCGTCTGTAAATACTCGCTGAACGACTGACCGCCGCCAGCCGTTCGCCGCATCTTCTTGGCGCCCTTGGTGGTTAGTCTTTCCCTGTATCCTCTTGGTGCTCTTGGCGCCCTTGGTGGTTGGTCTTTCCCTGCATCCTCTTGATGCTCTTGGCGCCTTTGGTGGTTGGTCTTTCCCTACATCCTCTTGGTGCTCTTGGCGCCTTTGGTGGTTGGTCTTTCCCTACATCCTCTTGGTGCTCTTGGCGGCCTTGGTGGTTAGTCTTCCCCTGTATCCTCTTGGTGCTCTTGGCGGCCTTGGTGGTTGGTCTTCCCCTGTATCCCCTTGGTGCTCTTGGCGGCCTTGGTGGTTGGTCTTCCCCTGCATCCTCTTGATGCTCTTGGCATTCTTGGTGGTTAATATTTCCCTATATCCCCTTGGTGCTCTTGGTGGCCTTGGTGGTTGGTACGGCCCCGCGGTTAGCACGTTTGTTCTCCCCTCCTGACATAGGGTTGTCAGGAGGAATCCCTATAATGACGTTGCGCGCACGTCGTCACACGATCAAACACTTATCGAGGAGGACAGGAACATGGCTGCCATACAGCGATTCAGAGCTGCGCTCCAGGAATGCCAGGTCGACCCAGACGTCACCGCCGAAATCATGGGGGGTTATGAATCCATTACCGATAAGGCCAAAAAAGAGGACCGGGCCGCTTTTTTCGTGCAGGCCATGCAACGTATGGATGCGCGGCTGGATGCCGAAACCTGCCACGCCATTCGAGACGCCTGCGCGTGCTCAAAAGGCGGTTGGCGCCTGAAAGCGGTTCAAAAACTGGCCCGCGAATACGCGGATCGCGGCCTGGAGGAGAAGTTGCAGGCGCTCGGCCAGGTCAGGTACATGGGCAAGCCGGTCTTGAATGAGGACGGCACGATCACGGCCGGGATCGGCGATGAAGGGGGATTCGAATGCCCCTGCCCGGTGTTCAACGGTTCGAAGGTGCAGGGACCCGTATCCATCACCTATTGCTACTGTTGCGCCGGCCACTTCCGGCACCATTATCAGATCGCATTGGGCAAAACGCTGAAAACGCGGGCCGTGCTCTCGTCCGCCCTCGAAAGTGGTCGCACCAGGCCATGCCGTTTTGTCTACGAGATCGTCGATTGATCCGTCAGGGTCCGGGCCATAAGGCGCTCGCGTCCCTGCAACCCCTCGGAGGGTTCTGATGAGAAAGATCCTGGAAGACGTCGTGGCAATTCCAGTCGCATGCGAGACCAATCGCTACGTGGCCTGTTTTACATCCATGCTGATGTGCATCGAGAAACTTCACGCCGGCCTGGATGCGGCGATGTGCGTCAAGAAACAGTCGTTGTGCACCGAGTGCGGCGACTGCGGCGAGACCATCGAAAACACCCTGGGGGCCAAACACGAGCGTCTTTACAACCACTACCTCACCGTGTCGGGTGCCAATCTACAGACCTATGCCGTCGAAGAGACGATGAGCTATGCCGGTTATGAGTATGTCAGGGTGGATAGGGACGCCGGCGAACAAGCGCTCAAGGAAAGGATCGTCGCTTCGATCGATCAGGGCAGGCCCGTGCCGGTTCGCATCGCCAACAGTGCGGAGAACTGGAACCTCGTGACGGGCTACGATGACGATGGGGCTGTGTTGTTCGGGTGGGATGGCAGGGATTCGTACTGGGCGGACAGCAGCGCTGGCAGGGCGCCCGAAAAAGATGGCTACCTGGCAGACAGAATGTTCTATTTGCGAGACTGGTACAAATCCACCGAGTTCGCCCTCATCGTGACGGGCAAGACCAAACCCAGGTCTGGGAACCAGGACGTGTATCGCCGCCTGATCGCCGCGATTGAGGCCGAAAAAGCGACCTTTGACGCCATCGTCGAGAGCCTCCAGCAGGAAGCCGCCTCCACCATGGGGATCGACGAGCTCAACGCGTTATTGGCCGCTTCGACAGGGATTCTCTACAACCAGATCGATGCCCGCTATATGGCATCCTGCAGCTTTCGCACCACCTATTACGCCGAGGCGCCCGACGGGCAAAGGCCAGTCATGTCTGAAATCGCCCGCCACTTTCTGCAGATTCATGATCTGAGCTGGGAGGTTTTCGGCGCGCTGGGGGACAAAGTGGACGTGTTCTACCATGTCTCGCAATACGTTGAAACATTGCGAAAGCCGGAAGTGCGCAAACAAATGGCTCAACTGATCCAGAGGATCTCCGGCCACAACAGCCAGGCCGCCGATTTGCTGCGCGGCATCGTGGCACAGCCGGCATGCTGTTCTGATCCATCCCCAGGTTAAACTTACCTGGGATGGAACAGCAGATCAGGGATCGCTACGGTGAGGCCGTTTTGCAGGCCGCCATGCAGCGCTATGGCATTGCGAGCGGCCAGATCCGGCCCCTCGACGCGTTCGAGAATTTCATCGTAACTGCTCAGGCTAATGGGGCTTGAAATAAGCGCCAAGAACCAGTATAAAGCGTCGGCAAGATGGTCACACGCGAAGAGATCGAAGCGATCTACC
>JAMDDR010000306.1 GCA_023488685.1 Chloroflexota bacterium
AGCCCATACACGTATCCAGATGCGTTCTCGGCGACCTGGTCCAAGTATCATGACCAGTACATCAAGGGTGCGATGGGCTTCGATGACTTCATCGTCAATGTCGAAAAGGAAGTGAATGCGTCGATCCAGGAAGGCATGGACGCCGCTGGCGTGTGACGGTGACGTCGTTGATGTAAGCCGTTCCAGACGCGATTTTCCACATAGAAGGGCCGCAGGTGTGTCAACCGTACATGCCTGCGGTCCCGACGCCGCTGCACGGAGACTGTAAAATGCAAGACATTGCCAGGATGGTGCGCGAGCCGACCATCAAGACGCGCATGGGCAGGCGTGCCCGCCGCGAGGCGCGTGACTTCTATCTGTTCACAGGCCCCTGGATTCTTGGCTTTCTAGGGCTGTCGTTGTTTCCCCTGGCCGTCGGTTTACTTACCTCGTTTACCAACTACAACGGCCTCAACCTTGACGACATCAAGTTCGTTGCGCTTCGTAACTACACGCGCGCATTTGAAAGCGAGGACTTCACGATCTCGCTTAAAAATACGTTCGTATACGCGCTGTTTGTCGTCCCGGTGGGCAATATCCTGGCGTTGATCCTGGCGGGCATGCTGAACCGTGCACTGGCTGGCCGTGCAGGATTCCGAACCATCTACTATTTGCCCTCAATCCTTCCACTGGCCGGTGCGATCCAGGCCTGGGGGCTGATGTTCAACACGAACGCGGGCGCGGTGAATGCGTTTCTCAGCTTGTTCGCCCCGGGCACAGCCATCAATTGGGTCAACCAGTACTTCATCCTGATGTTGCTGCTCTTTGCCTGGTGGCAGTTGGGTGGCGCCATGGTCATCTATCTGGCCGGTTTGCAGGGCGTGCCGGAGGAGTTGCGGGAAGCGGCCACGATTGATGGCGCGAATTCGACCCAAATCTTCCTGAACGTCACCTTGCCGTTGTTGACGCCGGTCATCTTTTTCCAGGCTGTTCTGGGCATCGTGGGCGCACTACAAATTCTTGATTCGGCGATCCTGCTCTATGGCCGGGCAGGCTTGTCTGGCACGGTCAGTCTGCCCGGTGACTTGTACATGTACATGGTGTACGTCTACTCACAAGTGTTTGATTTCCAACGCTATGGGTTTGGCGTCGCATTATCATGGATCTTCTTTATCATCGTGCTCGTCCTGACGATGATCCTGCTATTCACGTCACGCTACTGGGTGTACTATGAAGTGGCGCAGGAAGGGGAGAAGGTGAAATGAGCCAGGCACAAATGGTCAAAAGACCTGCGATGACTCGTAGCGTGCCGGTGCAGATCCGCCCGGGCCGGTTGTTGCTCTACGCGTCATTCATTCTTCTCACCATGGTTTTCATCATGCCGGTAGTGTGGCTGCTCCTGACGTCGCTAAAGACGCGCGCGGAGTATGGCTCTTATCCAACCATGTTGTTCCCCGCCATTCCGCAGTGGAGCAACTACCCCGAGGCGATCATCGTCCGCCCGTTCTTTAAGCTGGCATGGAACACCTTGCAGATTGCACTGCCAAGCACCATCCTGACCGTATTGTCGAGCGCGTTGGCGGGTTTTGCGTTCGCGCGTCTCAATGCACCCGGCAAGCGTGTCCTGTTCATTCTAGTGCTGTCCATGCTGCTCGTGCCACGAATGGTCACCACCATCCCCAACTTCATGTTGTTCTCCAAGCTGGGGTTGACGAACACCTATTGGCCGTGGATTTTATGGGGACTATCTGGCAGCTCGTTTCATATCTTTCTGTTCCGCCAGTTCTTTGCTGCGGTGCCGAAAGACCTGGAGGATGCTGCCGAAGTGGACGGGTGCAGTCGCTTCCGTATCTTCTGGCAGATCTTCCTGCCCGTGTCGGGACCAGTGATCGCAACTGCAGCCATATTCCATTTTCAGTGGGTGTGGGGTGACTGGTTCACGCCGAATATCTTGCTCTCATCGGAGAACACTACCCTGAGCGTGGGTTTGGGTACACTCTACCTTGACCCGAAGGGTATGACGATCTATCCACTCTACATGACGGCACTGGTCGCATACCTGTTGCCGATGCTCATCATTTTCCTGGTTGGGCAGAAATACATCGTGCAGGGGATTGTCACTTCTGGCATTAAAGGTTAAGATCGTCGACAGCCGATTGTCGGGCGGTGCGCGGGCTGATCTTACAGGAGGGATCAGCCCGCGCGCTTTTTTCGCCACTTGTTGATCGCCCCGCGCGGTGGTACATTCCTTGTGGCTCTTGTTCAAACCTATCTAAACATGACAAGGATGGAGGCTTATTACGCTATGACCTTGACGTCCAACCCGCCCACGCTGCACGCAATCGGTAATGCACATATCGACCCGGTGTGGCTGTGGCGGTGGCCCGAAGGCATTGAGACGATCCGTGCCACGTTCCGCTCTGCGCTGGATCGCATGAAAGAATATCCCGACTTCGTCTTCACCGGCAGTTCCGCTGCGTTCTACGCCTGGCTGAAGCTGGTTGACCCGGGTCTGTTTGGCGAAGTGCGCGAGCGTGTGCGCGAGGGGCGTTGGGAGATTGTTGGCGGGTGGTGGATACAACCAGACGCAAATATCCCCTGTGGTGAGTCATTCGCGCGGCAGGCGTTATACGGCCAGCGTTTCTTCCTGCGCGAATTTGGCGTGCTGGCGACAGCGGGTTACAACCCGGACACATTCGGCCATGTCGGGACGCTGCCACAGATCCTGCGCAAGGCAGGGTTGACCCGCTATGTCTTCATGCGGCCAATGGCGCATGAGAAGCAATTGCCCGGTAATGTTTTCCGCTGGCGCGCGCCGGATGGTTCCGAGGTATTGGCGGCGCGCATTGCGCGCGGGTATGGTACCTGGGGGGATGAGCTGAGCGAGCACGTACAGGCTAGCCGCGCCGCGCGGCCCGACTATCTGTCGCATTACATCGTTTTTTACGGTGTTGGCAACCATGGCGGTGGACCGACGAAGCGAAATATCGACTCGTTGCGCCTGATGTCTCAACAACATGCAGCCGATTCCGCAGCGTCACGCATCGCACTAAGCTCCCTGGAGGCTTTCTTCGCGGCAGTGGAAGCCGAGATGGCGGCAGGCGCAGATGTGCCTGTGGTCGCCGATGACTTGCAGCATCACGCGCGCGGCTGTTATACCGCTGAGTCGGAGGTGAAACGTCAGAACCGCCGCGTGGAACACCTGCTCATGAACGCCGAACGTTTCGCCTCTGCTGCCTGGTCGCGCATACCCGCGCCAGGAACTTGCCGATGGGTGGCAGGCCCTGTTGTTCAACCAGTTCCACGATATTCTTGCCGGGAGCAGTCTGCCGGAAGCGTACCAGGATGCGCGTGACGCTTTTGGATACGCAGCAACGATTGCCAACAACACACTAAACTACTCCATGCAGGCTCTCAGCGCGCAGATCGATACGCGCGGCCAGGGCGACGCACTCGTGATCTTTAACCCTCTCCCGTGGCGCGTCACTGTGCCCATTGAAGTGGAACGTGGCACCGCTTCCATTGCCGATGCGGCCGGCGCCCCGATCGATGCGCAAAGTGTTCAACCGTCCACCGTGGTGGGGCAACGACGATCGTGCTTCGTGGCTGAGCTTCCTGCCATGGGGTACCGGCTCTTCCGGCAGGATGTGGCACAGACCGGCGACAATCCGCTA
>JAMDDR010000249.1 GCA_023488685.1 Chloroflexota bacterium
CACCACCCATTTGGACATCCCGATATATTGCTCATTGAGGAACCCGAGATATTTCTACATCCTTCATTGGAGACAAGTATGATGCGCTATCTCAAGCGAATCAGCTCCAATTGCCAAGTTTTTATCTCAACACATTCGACGAACTTCCTTGACACAGGCGAGATGAACAACATATACCTTGTGTCCAGAATGAACTCGACACACATTCAACTCTTAGACTATGAAGAGGCGCTAGCATTAATCCCAAAAGAGCTAGGTATACGTCTGAGTTCCTTATTCATGTTTGATCGTCTTGTATTTGTTGAGGGTCCATCTGACGAAGCAGTTATTCGAGAATGGGCCTCCTTACTGCGTGTCAATTTTAGTCAACACAACGTAGGCTTTGTCCAAATGGGTGGGGTCCGCAACTTCACACATTTTGCTGCACAAGCAACACTGTCTTTCCTATCGAAACGACAGGTCCGTATATGGTTCATTATTGACCATGATGAGAGAGACAACGCGGAAATAGCTAGGCTAAAGGAATTGGTCGGACAAAACGCAGCCGTCAAGGTTTTGGAAGCCAGGGAGATAGAGAATTACCTAATAAATGCTAGAGCTGTACGTGAATTCATTTCACAGAAGCGGCAGATGAGTGGTAATCCGATCACAAATGAGTTACCCTCTGAAGCCGATATCAACATGACAATTGACAAAAGCGCTGACGAATTAAGACAACTAGCTATTGATAAGCATGTTGTTCGGGTCTTGTGCCACCCGGTTTATCCTAACACCAAGAGTCTGTTTGATGGCGCTGTTAACACTACTATCGCTGAACGCATCGTAACAGAGATTGACCGTTTAGTTGCCGATCTTCAGGAAACCAAAGCCGATATCCAAAGAGTGTATCAAGACCATACTCACAGATTGGACTCAATTTGGCCGAACAAAAAACTATAGCTCTTCAGGTTTGCTTTTTGACGCTCACGCCGCGGGTAGCGGCACCAACTCCGAGGCGACACAGTAGGCGCGGAACAGCTGGTGGACATCGTCGGCATGCCGGGTGAAGTGCTGCAGCGCGGCGTCCACGGAGGCCATCAACTGCTCGAACTGCGGGAAGTAGTGGTTATGGGTTGCCAGTGTCTTGACTTTGCGCCACAAGTATTCGATCGGGTTGAGATCGGGCGAATACGAGGGCAACTGGCACACGGTGAGGCGCCCCGCCTGTTGCTCAAAGAAGACGTGCATCGCTTTACTCGTGTGATACTTCGCCCCGTCCTGAATCAGGAAGATGGGCTGGCTCGTCCCGGCCAACACACTGGTCAGGAAGGCCTGATACGCCTGCGCATTGAACTTGCCCGTGATACCGGCGTGGAAGAAGCGTCCGCTGAAGTAGTCGATCAGCCCGAACGTCTTGTAGGCTTTGCGCTTCCCGGCCGTCTTGACCTGCGGCTGCTCCCCCCGCCGGGCCCAGGTGTAGCTCAGCGTGCCCCACTGCGGGAAGCTGGCTTCGTCCCCGAACAACAGCAGCGCCCCGCAGGCCGTCGCCCTCTTCAGGATAGTCGGCCATTTCTCGCGTCTCCAGGCGGCCCGCGCCTCCTCGTCCAGGTGATCCGATACGAACTTGGCCTTCTGGAACGAGTAGCCCAACTGCTGGAGCAAGGCACACACGTAGGTGCGGTTGTACACCACGCCGCCGAACTCACGCCGGATCAGTTCCTGCACCAAGAGGGAATTCCAGCAGCCGTTGTCGAACCCGGCCGCCTGGGGGCCAGCCTCCAGCCAGGCGCACAACTGCTTCTTCTGGCTGGGGGTCAGCTTCGGCGCCCGGCCGCCCTTGCGCTGGTAGCGCAAGCTGTCCACTCCGTTCAGGAGCAACGCGTGCACCCACTCGTACAGGCAGGCCGCGCTGACCGCCCACTGCGCGCTCACCGCCTCGACGCTCTGCCCGCCCGCCAGCACCTCCAGCAGCGCGCTAATGCGGCGCACCAAGCGCGTGTCCCCGCGCGCGTAGGCACCCTGCAGCCGTTGACTCATCGCTTTGACAGTTTCGTGCGAGATGGTTATCCTCATAGTCACGGGCGTGTTCTCCTTTGGCCTTCTTGGTCGATTGCCATCGGGTGATACGCCCGTTCCGTCATTCGCGCAAGGGCAGGTGTTCTACTTTCCTTTCTGAATGCCTATAAATATGCGACAGAGCGGTCAATCCGGCGCGGGTTCAAGCTGTGTAAGCATGAACGCGAGCAGGTCGTCCCAACTGGCGAAGCACAGATAGCGCGTCAAGGCGCGGACGTCATCAAAGCAGGTTTTGCGCGTCGCGAGGCGGAGACGCAGTTGCTGATAGGCCAGATCGCACAGTTGCAACACGGTGTGAATGAGAAAGGCCAACAGGATGAGCAGCACCAGCACGGTGGACAAGTGCTGCTGGCCATGCCCGAAGTTGTGTTCCAAGTGGTCTAAAGACCACCTTTAGGTGGTAGCCTTGATGCTTGAGCACGTTGTGATGCTCGTTCTCGATCTTCCAGCGCGCCCGTCCGGCGGCGACGAGTGGGCGGATGGTGCGGTCAGTCACGCTCAGATTGGTGGCAAAGGCGTTGTGGTACAACACGGCGCCGGTTTCCTCGACCGTGCGGGTGAGTTCGCACCAGGTCACCGCCAGTGCGTGGGGCTGGGCACACAGCGGGACTTGGTGGACATAGCGGTACACCCAGCGCTCATGGACCCGGCCAGTCCAGGCGCGCTCCTCGAGCTGCGTCATGCCGCCGGGGACATGGCGCAGACGCTCCACTTCCGCGTACAAGGTCGGATGCGAGTCGGGCTTGCAGGTCAGGATGAAGTCCAGGTGTTGGCTCACCAACAGGTCACAGAACGGCTGAGTGCAGTGCAAATCGTCGGCCAGGATCGTCGTGTGATGCCCGGCCAAGGCCTCGGCATTGCGCTCAATCCAACGCCGCGCGGCGTTGCGCTCACAATCCTGTTTCTCGGCGCCATCCTGCGGCAGGATGAATTCGGGTTCCAGCACCAGCACCTCTGCGCGGCCCGGACGCACCAAGGCCGGGATCAGCACGCTATGGGCATAATGCGCCACCCCGTCCCGCAGCGACACGCTGCAATTCGGGCAGTGAATCTCGGTCGAATGGAAGTACTGGGTGCCATCCAGCGCACACAGCCAGCGCGGCGCTCCCAACCCGCTCAGGGCGTAATCGTGTTCTGCCAGCACGCCGCGGTGCACCAGGTGCGCCAGGAGGTCCCAGAAGGGAGCGCGCCATTCCCCCGCGCTGAGCGGGTCGAGCAGATTGCGGATCTGCGCATCGCTGGGAATGCGTTCGACGCCGAACAGTCCCGCGGCATTGTTGCGCCCCTGCCGCGCCTGCATCTCCCGTTGGTAAGCCAGGAACGACGGCGACTGGGTGAAGAACACCGCAAACGCGCTCAGCGCCGCATCCTGCAAGCTGTACTGGCTGTTCTGTCCTGTGCGCTGATCCGGCAACCGGGTCAACGTGCGGTTCAGGATTCCCAACAACTGGTTGAATGTCAACGGCATCGCTCTCCCTCTCCCTCTCCCTCTTGTTCCGATCTGAGCATGGCCGTGACACTACCACAGTTTGTCGCGCCATATTTAGAATTGCTGCTACCAGGATGCGTGTCAAGCACTTGCGTGACTTCATATCGCTAGCGCGCCACTACTGCAGAGCAGCCATCACGCATAAACGTAGCGATGGACCCACGTGTCCGCCAGTCACGCCCGGCACGACACTTCGCCTGGCTTCCACAGCACATGCTTACATCACGGCCGCAGAGCGCCAGGCAATTCCCATTTAGGTGAACACCAATAGGTCAAAGGGATGCGCACACCCGGCGATGAGCGCCGGATGGAGTCAAGTGTGACTTATAGGACGTGGTATGTGTTGTACACTTCGCGCAACGACTTTCCTGCCAGCAGGGCATCGCGTGTGAGGTTCTCCTTCCCCACCTTATCCAGCGCCAGTGTCAGCACGTCCTGCTCGACAGCCTTCGGCACCACCACGACACCATCGAAATCGGCAAAGATCAGGTCGCCGGGGTGAACCAAGACTTCGCCGCATCGGATCGGCACATCGTATGCCTGCACCCTGCCCCGCCCTTTCGAGTCCAGTGGTCCGATGGCAGCGTAGTAAACGGGGAAACCCATGTCGACGATGCGCACGCAGTCGCGGATCATGGAATCACACACACAGCCCACACATCCATTACGCTTGGAGATGGTGGACATCAACTCACCCCACGGTGCGACCGTGCCGCTGTAATCCGTTGAGTGCACGATCACATCGCCGGGCTTGAGCGAATCGACGACGTCGATCTCGCCACCGTACGGGTCCTCCTCGACGACGTAATCGGTTTCCATCCAACGCACGGTGCGTGCGCGACCGACGAAGCCACATCGTCGCATGTCAGGCAAAAGGGGGCGCAGGCGCTGGTGCATCGCCTGGCGGCGGTAACCCAACGAGTCAAGGATGTCACACACCGCAGGCACATACAGGTCTTGTTTCACGAAATCGAAAATCTGCTGGTCATTGTCAAACATGGCTGGTTTTTGGTTGCAGCATTCCTGTGGAATGCCTGTCGCTGATTGCTAGTGGTTGGTCATTCGTGATTCGCCCTTTGGCGCCGCTCCGTCGCTTTCATTCAACGCGGTACCGCGCTACCATCTCTTCATCCACCTCCACCCCAAGACCTGGTCCATCAGGAATCGGGATATATCCATCTTCCATCTCAATCTTCGGCCTGCACAGATTGTTGAGCAGCGACGCTGAGGAGACATTGAACTCCAGATATTGTGAGGTCATCAGGTAGGCATTCAGGTGCAAAGATGCCGCTTTGAGTAGATCAGTCAGCCAGGCGTGTGGCACACAGTCGATCTGCCTCCGCAACGCCATATCGGCAATTTGCCGTCCGATCGTCAACCCACCACAGCGAGACAGGTCGGGCTGGAGCACGTCGACATGTCCGCCATCGGCAAGCCGTTCGAACTCGCGAACACCTGCGAGTTGCTCACCTGCGGCGATGCGCAGTGTCTTTGTCTGTGCCGCCACCTGGGCATAGCCCTCGATATTTTCAGGGTGCAGGAAATCCTCAAGCCAGAACACGTCCAGCTCTTCAAGCCTGCGCACGAGCCGCACCCAGTCTTTCAGCGGGCGCGGCTTGTAAGGTACCACATAATCGTTCCTGTACCATCCCCCATCCACCATGAGGGTGATATCGGGGCCGGCCTCTTCGCGAGCAGCTTTCACCAGGGCCACGTCCAAATCAAGATCGTCGCCAAAGACACCCCAGCCGAACTTGATGGCGTGGAAACCTCGCGCCAGGTAATCGGCAACGGCGGTCTTCATCGCGCTGGGTGTCGGACGGAACAACGTCGAGGCATAGGCTTTCACCCGGTCGCGATACTTCGCCCCAAGCAGTTTGCAGACAGGCTGGCCGAATGCCTTACCCGCGATATCCCACAGCGCAATATCGATGCCGGATATCATCTGCATCCCGGCACCCTGCCGCCCGTAATAACCCAGGTAGCGGTACATCTTCTGCCACAACCGCTCGCGTTCCAGCGGGTCGTCGCCGATCAATGCCTGGCGCAGTGATTCAAACCCGATGGCGCCGCCGGAGGGCACATCCACGATGAGTTTGCCGACGTGTGGCTGCGTCTCGATATCAGACCAGCCGGTAATGCCTTCATCCGTCGTAACCTTTACGAGCGAGATGAAGCGCACGCCGTGTGCCTCACCCGCCGCCTGGGGATCCGGATAGTTCTTCCCCGTATCGAGCACCATCGCCTCTACGTCGATGATACGCATAAGCGTCCCAAGGCCTGCCACCAGGACGCCGAGGGAACACGATGATCTGTTGCCCTCGGCATCGCTATCAGTAGCTAGGCGAACTGCACCACTCCATCCGCGGATACGCCCGTCACTCGTGCGCCACCCTCGAATGCTACTGCGCTCATACTGCTCGTGATTTGCTGTCCTGGCTGCAGTTGCAACGCCGTTCCATTGGCGATGGCCTCAGCCAATCCGCCCGTGGGGTAACTGCTCCACGGCTCCAGCGCCACCGTGTGCATCCGCCCCCACCAGGGATATCCTTGCGCTACATTGCCATGCTGTTGCCAGTACCAGATGTAGCGATATAGGGTGTGATCAAAGCGCACGCCAAAACCAAGACCGCGCCTGACATTGGTGATGGCATACCAGCCATCGGTGAGTTCAGCCAGGTAGGCCATCTCCTGTGCCTTCAACTCGCCGAACGGCGGGATGCGGCTGGCATCCACTGGATCACCCTGCGGCGACGTGGCGTTCGGCCAGTCGAAGGCCGCATCAGGTTGGTACAAGCGCGGCTCATAATTGGGCATTGGCGAGTTTACCAACAGGCGACGCGCCGGCACGTCGACGACTGCACCCTCGTCAAGGAACGGGCGCCCAAAGGCGATGTGCTGCCCCCACATCAGGTGCATTGGCTCGCCTGCCTCATTCGTCACGCGCTCGTCGATCATCAAAGCCGCACGACCTGGCAAGAGCCGCAGCGTCTTTTCGACGAAGAACGGCGTACGTACCGAGCGCACCCAGAACTTGACGGCAACGCCATCGGGCGAGTCCTCCAGGATGGCATATTCCCACGGAATCAGGCTGATTTCACCGTGCTGACCAAATTCCGCGCCTTTGTAGGATGAGAAAGGCCCGCCATTCGGCAGAATATCATTCCACCCACCGCTGTAGAAATCCAGGAAGGGCCCATTCGTCGGCGAGGAAAGCGTCGTGCGTGCCGGATTGCGCAAGCCGTTCGGCGTGGATAAGAGAAAGTCAACGTCACGCGGTTTGTAGCGAAACTCGATGATATCGGTACCCTTGTCTACCAGCACCACAACGCGTAACTGCTCGTTTTCGAGTATCACGGTTCTCATCCCATCCACTGCCCACGCATCGGTGATGCGACAACCGTGGTTGCGTGGTCGTCCAAGACTCATGCTGTATCCTCCTGATATGTATATGGCGCCTGGTGTATATCCCAGGTGTCTTCCCAGTATCAAATCCCAAGCAAGCTGAAACTGTCACGGTTCAGGATCTCATCGATCACATGCGCCGAGACGCGCGGCAGCGCCGTACCCGCCAGCATGTCATTCACGTGGCGCAGTCCTGCGATGGAGTCCGGTGACAGCGCAAACGGATAATCGGTGCCAAACAGCAATTTATGCATCACCTTGTACTCCTGCGCCGCGATCAGCATGTTGTAGAACTGCCAGGGCCGGTAATAGAGCGCCGAAATATCGGCAAAAAGATGGGGGTGCTTGCGGATCACCACCAGGCACTCTTCACAGAATGGATGCCCAACGTGCGCCAGAACCATGCGAAGATTGGGATACTTGATCGCGACTTCGTCCCACAGCCACGGGCGGCTGAAACCGAGTGGCGCCTTGCTGTTGAACGTCGTGCCGCTATGTGTCATGATCGGAAGCCCATGGTCCTGGCAGTAGGCATATACAGCATCACAGCGCGGGTCGCGCGGATCGAAGCCTGCATAGATCGGCCCCATCTTGACGCCAGACAGGTGCAGCCCCTCAATGCCGTACCTTAGTTCCTCCATATAGCCGTGTTGTGTGGGATCACAACCGGCAAAGCCGTACAGCTTTCCTGGTGCCCTGGCAACAAACTCGGCCACGTATTCATCCGGAACCCAGTAGCCATTCAGACGTGCCTTCATACCAAACACGATCACCTTGTCAAAGGATGCCATGTCGGCCATAAAAGCATCGAACTGAACCGTCAGGTCAATCGGGAAACCGCGTGAGACATCCGTTTCGCGGACCGTCTCAGGCGCAAAGTGGTCGCTTTGATTCCAGGTATGCGTATGAACGTTCTGCATGTTCACTCCTGTCTACTTTCTGTACATGGCCCCAATGTCGTGCTACGTCATAAGCGCTGGACAGTATAGTGCACACTGGACATATTGTGATGGACCGTAAAACGGCACCACAGCGCGTAATTAGTCGTCCCTGAAAAAGCCCCTCGCGGCTCATCCGGAAGCCGGCGCCACGCTGGGCGACGATTGCGTGAAGAAGCGCAGCAACTTCGCAAGGTTGAAGCCGCAGGCACTCAGGAGCGCATTGATCTTGTCGCCCACCTGGCCCAGCAAGTGATTGCGTGCCATCCCATGATCATGCTTGCTGTGGCCGATGATGGGCTCGACCGCGCTGCGCCGCTTGAACAGTTGCTTCAGCGCCCCGCTGGCCTTGTGACGCCCCACGACATGCACAGTAACCCCCTCGGGATGATGCGCCGCTCCGCGATAGCCCTAGTCGACCAAAGCCTCGATGGGCTTGACGCACGTGAGCGCCTCGACCTGTTTCAGCGCGGGCAGGAGCGTCGCTCCATCGTAGGGGTTGTCGTGGTGGGCGTGCACGCCCACGATCCAGTTGTCTTGTGAAGTGCTCGTGAAGGCTACCTTGCAGCCGAACTCATACTTCTGGTGCAGCTTGCCCTTGGCGATACACTCGACCTCCGGCGCGTGCACGCTGTAGAGCTTCGGGGAATCGTGGCGTTGCTGACTGTAGATGCGCTGCGCCAGGGCCAAGCCGTGCTGCAAAGGCTCGCTCGGTTGTGGGGCTTTGCGCTGCACGTCGCGGATCACGCGTCCCAAAAACACCTGCAATTTGCGCGTCTGGCGTGCGGCGCGCTTGAACTGCTGCGCCGCTGTGTAACGGGCTTGCCAGTACAGCGCGCGCTGACTCGCCCGTTCGTAGGTCTGGCGCAGCTTGAGCCCGGCCTGTTTGGCCAGGCGAATCACCTGCCGGCGCGCTTTGTGGTACAACCGCGCGTCCGTCGGGAACGCGATGGCCTTCGCTTGCACGGTCGTATCCGCGATCACCTGCTGGATCTTCTCTGGCTGTAACGCATGCACACTCAGCGCGGTCGTCAGCACGCCTTTCAGCAACTGTTCCATGCCCTCGGCGCCGACCCGCTGGCGCCACTTCACCAAGCTGGTCGGATGACACGGTAACTCATACTGGAACGTCTCACACCCACAGAAGTATTGCCAGTAAGGATTCTCGACCCGCTTCGCCACTACGCTCTCATCGGACTCGTTGTACAGCGACTTCAAGCAATGCAGCCCAACCATCACCCGGATCGGTACACCGGGTCGTCCCTCCTCGCTGTACAACTTCCCGAACGGCTGGACGAACGGCTCCCAGTCGATGCGCTGCGTCAGCTTCACCAACGGGTGCGTCGCGTCCAGCAAAGTCTCCAGTCGTATCCCGCCGCTATCGGCGCGCGGCTTCTCACTCAGCATACAGGTATCCGTATTTCACAGGCTTTTGGCCGGCTGTCCGGCGATTTCTGGTAGTCATGGCTGAGCAAGACCATGACGATTGGCTTTATTTTGCCGCATTTCTGCTATTCTTCAGGGACGACTAATTACCTGCTGGGCAGCATACGAAACCAGGGAACCAAGTTAACCAGGAGAAATCGAAAGAGATGCGGAAGGCAAATAAGAGGTGGAGAAGGCAGGAAAAAGGGGATAAAGAGCGGAGGAAAGCAGGGGACGTACGGAGGAGATTGCGCAGGCGGTGATGGATGGTGTCTACACCATCATAGGCACTTGTGCTCGCCGTACAATCTGTTCAGTACCGAGTTTCAACCATCGGCTGATCTCATTGGCCATCAGCCGGTAATCTGCCAGCGAACCATTCACTGGGTCAACCACGTTTAGCGTGACGCCTACCATTTCACTCAGCAGAAAAACCCGGCTCGCCAGATCTGGGTATTCAACACGCAAGGCCTCCCTATGACCCTGCTCCATGACGAGCACCAGGTTAAAACGCCGCAGTAATTCCCGGCTCACACACCGCGAGCGGTGGCGGCTAAGATCGAGATTCCATTCACGCGCGACGAGTTGCAATCTGGCAGGAACGGTGTCACCCTCACGCGCCCAGGTGCCGGCAGATTCAACCCGCCATGGCGTCGTTGCCCCAGGTGAATACTTCTCCAACAGCACTGGTAAAAGCACGGCTGCAAACGGCGAGCGACACACGTTAAGCGTGCAGACAAAACACAGGGATGGCATTTCGTTACGAATCACTACTCACTGGCTTCTGTGACACGTTCGTCGCGGGCTTAGGCGCATCCAACGTATCTGATGACGGCGCGACAGGCGCGTGACCATTGCGGCTGAACAAAGCAGGCAACGAGCGCAGGCTAAAACGGCGCGGCTGGATATCCTCGGCATAGTAGTGATAGTAACTCACACCCCGAGCTGCCAACCGATTGAGAACGACACCCGGCACGTAAGCACCCGCAACCGCTAATGCCTCCATGCTTCGTTTCGCCGTGGCACGGCGCGTCTTCCCAGAACAGACAACCAATAGCGTGCCATCCACGCGTGCAGCCATCACTGTCGGATCAGCCACGGCCATCAGCGGAGGCGTATCGAAGATGACAATATCGGCATGTTCTGACAGGGCCTCGATGAGCTTGCTCATTCGTTTCGAACCTAACAGCTCCGATGGATTGGGAGGTAACGGCCCGGATGTCATCAGTTTCAGGTTCTCGATCTGGGTTGGACGCAGCACAAATGCCAGGTCGGTGCCGGTGTCCAGCAATGCCGTGGTCAACCCGACGCTGTTGCTCATTTCGAAGATGTGATGCTGGGTGGGCCGCCGCAAGTCGGCATCAACAAGCACCACGCGTTTACCGGCCTGAGCCATGATGACGGCCAGATTGGCAGCCGTAACGCTTTTACCTTCCAACGGGTTGGAACTTGTGATCATTAGCGTGCGCAACGGGTGTTCAATGGCGCTGAATTGTAGATTCGTGCGCAGGACCCGGTACGCTTCGGACGTGGGAGAACGCGGGTGCTTGACGGTGATGAGCTTGTTCGGGTACTCTTTGCCCTGGATTCGATAGATTGCGCCAAGCACCGTCATATTCAGGTGTGAGCGTACATCCTCAGTCGACTTCAGGGTGTCATCCAGGTATTCCAACAGAAACGCCGCGCTGCCTGAGAGCGCCAGCCCGATGGCAGCGGCCAGCAATACATTGTCGGCTACGCGCGGTCCTACCGGTTGAGTTGGGAGTTGAGCCGGCTCCATCACACTCAGGAAGTTTGGAGTGCCTTCCTGCAAGTTCGACAACAGCTGGGCGTAAGTCGCCTGCCATGTCGTAATTTGTGTTTGCAAGGCCGACTGGCGGGTGCGCGCATCCTGGATTTGTCGTGCACTGGTCGCCCCGGTGATGACGCCATCCAATTGGCGAATCTCCGCAGTCGCGTCTTTGATGTTTTGCTTGAGCTCCTCGATCTGGGTCAGGACGAACTGCCGTTCTGCTTCCTTCTCGGGGTCGGTAGCGGACGGACTCTGCAGGATCAACTGGTGAGCAACTTCCTCAACCAGGATCTTTGCCCGCCTGGGATCATTATCGATTACGGAAATTTCAAGCAACTGGGTCCCAGGGATGACACGCCCGGCCACCATCGGCTGCAACGCCGCCCAATCCCAATTCAGGCCTAACGCAGTTAGCGTCGCCTGCAACACCGGTTCCCGACCAGCCAGATCAGCATAGCTCTGCGCCAGCACTTGGCCCGTGTAAAGATCCGCAGAATTGGGGTTTGGATTCTGCAAAACCTGACCCACCATCAACGTCGTCCGTGCCTGGTAGGTGTACGGCGTAGCTTTCGTACCCAAATAACTGGAGATACTGGCAACAATCACACTGACGGCGATAAGCCACCACCACTTCACGATGACGTTGACGATTTGCCGAAGTTCCATAACACTTCCTTCTAACCAGTGGCTTAGGCAAGTTAACCGCGTGCATCGGACATCTCCTGTTCATGCGCTTGCTTGCCCAACTTCAGTCCCCGCAGCGTCGACCCTCCCTCAATGAGCTCGAGTTCCGGTGTTGCGAACTGGTGCTCGGCAACCTGTTGCATAATCCAATGTACTGCGTCTCCTAAGTCGTCCGCTACGCGAAAGCCATTAACGCCCTGTACTGCTGATAGCCGAATCTGCTCCTGCCCCCGTCCCGTTTTCACAAGGATTGGCTGGCAACCCACTGCATTAGCTGCTAGTATATCTGTTAAAGCATCCCCGATCAAATAGCTCATCGCCAGGTTTAATTGCAGTTCGTAAGCAGCACGCAGCAACAAGCCAGGGCTGGGCTTACGGCAAGAACAACCCTCATCATGCCGGTGTGGGCAATATAACACTGCATCGATACGCCCCCCCACGGCCTCAACGATCCGCAACATCCGGTCGTGGATATCGTCAATCGTCGTCTGGCTCACCAAACCGCGACCAATGACAGCTTGATTACTGACGACAACGATTGGCCATGGTAGTTGTGCCAACGAGCGCAGTGCCTGTAACGTGCCGGGCAGGAACTCAAACTCCGACCAGGATTTAACATGGTCGAAGCGGTTATAGTTGATGACGCCGTCACGGTCGAGGAAGACCGCAGCTCTTGTAAGTTTTGTCATTGTTGGACAGTCTCAAACCGCTCATGACGCTCATGCCAGTCGCGTTGCGCTTGGGCGTATTTCTCTGGAGAACCGATATCCATCACATACGTGCCTTCGGGCACCACCCAACCGTACAGCGAAACACCTTGTCGCAGCAGCATCGGGAAGAGATCATGCCCAAAATCATAGAAGGTATCGGGCGGGATATGTTTGATGACGTCCGGTTCGATGATCAGGACACCGGCATTGGCAAGATCGGTGAACACCTCGTCAGGGCGCGGCTTTTCGACGAATCGTGTCACACGTCCCTCGTGATCCAACCCTACCAAACCAACTTCCGTTGGATTGGGCACGTGGTAAAGGCTCAGCGTGACACCCGCCGTCGGATCACGCGACACGCACTGGTTGTGTGCGGCGATGAGCGCACCCAGGTCAAGATCGGTCAGCACGTCCCCGTAGACGACGACCAGCGGACGTCCATCGGCAAACGATCCAAGTTTACGGATGGCACCTGCCGTGCCCATCATACGCTCCTCGTGTGAGTACACGATCTGCAGATCCAACCGAGCGCCATTTCCTAGGTAATCAACGATGACGTCCGGGCGGTGATGCAAGTTGATACCCACCTCTCTGATGCCATATCGGCGCAGCCATTCCAGGGTGTAATGGAGCAACGGCTTGCCATTGATAGGCAACATTGGCTTAGGCCGTGTCAGCGTCAGAGGGCGTAGGCGAGTTCCTTCGCCAGCCGCAAGCACGACAGCACGCATGGGTTCAGCCGAACGTTGCGCGATCGTCACAACCCAACTTGTCAATACATTCGTGATGGCATGATTCAGAATAAGGTGGATATCCTCCTGCTGCCCGATCAGCGGGACCGGCGCATAAACGCACAAATCGACAGCATCGCGCAGCTTGCCACCGATATCGCCCGTGAACCCAATGGTTCGCGCACCCAGGTTACGGGCGGCCTGCAACGCGTTCAACACATTAGGACTATTGCCACTGCACGAGGTGGCAATCACCAGGTCACCCGGCTGGCACAGATTCTGCAGTTGTTCGGCAAACACGTGCTCATAGGCGCTATCGTTTGCCCACGCCATGATGAGCGCCACATTGTCGGTCAGCGCGATGGCGCGAAACCGCGGCTGTCCCGGCACCACGATTTTGCTCAAGTCATTGACCATGTGTGACGCCAGCGCTGCACTTCCCCCATTACCGAGGACGAATACCTGGCGGCGTTCGCGCCAGGCGGTCATCAACGCCTCAACGACACCCCAGATTGCCTGGCGATCCAGGGCCATCAACCCAGCGTTCAACCCAGTCAGGTAGCTCTCAATATGATTATTCAACATGAATCCGGTACTCCTCCCTCTATCCCACTCCCACTACACTCAACGTGCGCCATCTGAATGCTTGTAGCTGCTATGCCAGCTTGGTGATAACGACTGACTGTTTCTTTCGGGTGAAGCCACACTCGCAGCCGCTATGTTCTGCATGGCGGGGCTATTCAGGGGCAACGTGCCAGTAGATGCCAACCGTTCCCCACCCCGCAGTCTTGCTGGTATCGCCCGCACTTTGCGACGGATCCGCAGCAGTGACAGGGCGACCTGAGCCAGGATTTGCAGATCCAGCCAAATCGTCCAGTTTCGAACATAGTAAAACTCGTCGCGGCTCTCGTTCGATGACCAACACTCCTCGACCAACCACGGGCCGAACATACCTGGCTTCACAGCCTGAAGGCTATTCACCTTGCGCGGGTCGACAGTTGGCGACCCGACCACGCGTGGGCGTGGCCCGACCAGACTCATCTGGCCCAACAACACATTGAAGATCTGTGGCAGCTTGTCCAATCCCATGAGGTATAGCACGCGATGCAACCACGCCAATGCATTCTGATGATTCAACTTCGCAGCGATAGGGCTGGTGTTGAACTTCAACATTGGAAATACGACACCACCCTGCCCTACGGTATGGTGGCTGGTCAAGATCGGCTCATACCAGTTCGACAATTTCAGTGCGATGGCAACGGCAGCCATGATCGGCCACGTGACCATGAACAGCAGGGATCCAAGGCCATAATCCAGCGCCGTCTTTAACGCAGCATCCACTCCCACAATGCGAGCCTCGTTGATGGTAAATAGCGGAACGAACGTCTGGTTTGTCACCTCTACACCGGTGTTGAGCAGCTCATAAAAGCCCGGAGAAATGCGCAGCCTGTAGGATTTGGGGGTGCTGGCCTGAGCAATGATTTCTTCAAACGTCTCCCAGGCTACGGCATTTGGCACCACCACCACCTCCTGCACACCCATCTGTTCAGCAAGCTGCGCGAGCGCAGTGGGGCGACCAAGCACCTTCAGGTCATGAAGCACCACCGTGCCGGCAGGCTTGAAGTCATCCACAAAACCAATCACGCGCATCCCGGAGGTGGACGAGTTCCGCCACTGTTCGGCCATCGCGATGCCTTGGTCATTCGCCCCGACGATGAGCACGTTGGCGGTGAACCAACCGCGCCCTCGCAGCATATATGCCAACCGCCGCGCGAGGAAACGTTCGAGCACCACCATTACCACGGAGAAGGCCCACGCAAGCAAGAGCCACACGCGTGAGACGACGACCAGTTCGCGTGAAAGGAAAGACATGATGATGAGCACGACGATGCCTGCGGTGCACGCCTTCACCGTAAGCTGGTACTCCATGCTCCCGCCCAACAGGTTATCCCGGCGGTACAAGCCGTTTGCTGCAAACAAGACCACCCAGATAGGCCCGCTGATCAAGATGAGCACGAGATACGCTTCCACCTGGTGAGGGGCACTGTAGGTAAGCAAACCGCTGGAGATGCGGATCGTGAAAGCCAGCACCAGGCTTGCCATGACCGCCAACGCATCGAACACCAGTAGCCCAATCAGAAAGATCAACCACTGGCGGCTGTAATCAGACGTCATGCCAGCGCCGTTCCGCGACGAGCGACTCATAAACAGATCCAACCCTTGCGCACTTTGAATTTGTCCCATCGTTCGCACTCCACCGTTCGAATCAATTCCCCGCCAAGGCAGCTTCGGCATTCTGTAGTCGCAACCCTGCGTTAAACAGCACGCGGGCTCCATCCTTCTCAAAGTGAAAGTCCATCCTGCGCAACCCTTGCGCCGCCAATACACCAGCTACCCTGTCCACTGCGCCATCCTCGCAGTAAAGCGTCAAAAAGCCGCCACCGCCGGCGCCGGCAATTTTTCCGCCTAGTACCCCGTTATTGCGCGCTAACGCGTAACAATGGTCGATTTGCTCGGTAGTTACTCCTGGCGCAAAGCGCTTCTTGTGCTGCCATGCCTGGTCCAAGAGCCGGCCAAATTCGTCCACCTTGCCCGTCAACAGAAGCTGGCGCGCCTGTAGTGCCAGGTCATAGACGGCTTGTAGTGAATCGATCACACGCGCCTCTCGCTCCTGGCTGGACTTGCGCTGGTGCGAGAGAATGTGTGCTGAATCGTGTGCAGCCCCTGTAAATATCAACAGCAGATTTTTCTCCAGCCTTTCCACTGTTTCTGGCGCGAGCATCAGCGGTTCCACGTTGATTCCAGACGCATCGAAAGAGATCCAATTAAGACCGCCAAACGCCGAAGCATACTGATCCTGCACACCGATCGGTTTGCTCAATTTTGAGATTTCAATCTCACAAGCCAGGCGTGCCACCTCTGCCTTCGACAGTTTCTGACCACAGGCTGTGCTGATCGCCTTTACCAGCGCCACAGTGACACTACTGGATGAGCCCAGCCCGGTTCCTGGTGGAACTTCCGATGCCAGGAATATTGAGACACCACGCTCAACACCAAAGTGCTGCAACACCGCACGAGGGAGACTGAGATCACCATCCCACAGCAGCGGTTCACCTGGGGTATGGCGATAAAACATGCGATAGTCTGACGACGTAATCTGAAGAGCGCTCTGCTCGCTCACATTCATGATCACGTAGACATATTTGTTGAGGCTAGTGCTGAGCACAGCCCCGCCAGAACGCTCGTAATAGGCCGGCAAATCGGTGCCACCGCCGAAAAAGCTGAGCCGTACGGGTGCGCGAGCAATCAGCATCAGTACGCTCCTTTGCCCCACAGCACGGCCGGAACCGTCATCACGATGAGCTTGATGTTGAGCCATACCGAGCGGGCGCGCACGTACTCAATGTCCAGGCGCACGCGGTCGCCGCGATCCAGGTCCGAACGGCCGGATATCTGCCAGATGCCGGTGATTCCCGGCTTTGTTGTCAGCAGTTCTTCGGCGTATTCGCCATAATGTGCCAGTTCAGACGGCGAAATCATGCGCGGCCCGACCAGGCTCATCTGGCCAAGCAGCACGTTAAACAACTGCGGCAGCTCGTCCAGACTGAGTTTGCGCATCCAGAATCCGCTGCGGGTAACACGCGGATCATGCTTA
Source organism: Chloroflexota bacterium (assembly GCA_023488685.1). Lineage (GTDB taxonomy): Bacteria > Chloroflexota > Anaerolineae > J036 > Brachytrichaceae > CAIXPS01. The sequence goes on from JAMDDR010000249.1 coordinate 16,885, forward strand.
AGCTTCTGGTCACGCTGCCACTGAGCTAGTAACTCCGGCTGAGCAGCCAGGATCTCGGCCCCATTCACCACCATCGTGCGGAACTTAAAAGCGTCAAACTGGCTTCCATCACGTCCCATGACTCGCCGGCGATACAGGACAGGACCAGGGCTATCGAGCTTCACAATCATTGCCAGCACCAAAAAGATAGGCGAGAGCAGCAGGATGGCAAGCGCCGACAAAGCGTAATCAACAAGATCACAGAGTAAGCTGTCCAATACACCACGATGCACAGGCGATTGCTGTCGCCAGGCTCTTTGTTCAATAACGTCCTTCATGAAGCCCCCAGAAATTTAACGGTATTACGAGAAGACAGGCCCGAGGTTCAGACAACGCTTAACCGCAGTTCGGCCAGCAGACATACAATCAGTCGAGGGAAAAAGCAGTGACGCCGTTAAATGGGCCACCCGCTGTTCCAATGAGTCTTACCGCCGGCTTGCCAACGCCTGGAAACGGCTAGGCTCCGCCATTTCGACATCCACCAGGATATCGAGCCGGTAAAGTTGATTGATCCGTGCAGACGTGAGGGTGTGCTTCAAAGCCCCCGTGCTAAACTTGAAAACAACCCATCACAACGACAAGCACCTTCACATCAGCAAGGAGTGAGACCAGGCAAATGGAAACCACTCAACCTGGCTGGCCAGCTACACTGCTTGAACCTGTTGGGTTCACGAGCTGTCCAACGATCACACGATCACTTAGCAAACGAGGGGAGTATGGATGGAATAGGCCGCAGGAACACATGCTCGAATCGTACGATTCGAACGCCAGTCGCCGGCATTTGTATGGCTCCGGTGAACTCATCCGCTCCCCCACGCTACGCGATTAGTGACACCAGAATACAAACATTATTGTGCTATTATCCGAGCGTATTGTCAAGGTATAGTGTCTTACTTTTAATGTTCGAAGTTTGGTCCCCCTTGAGTTGCAGTTCGCGAACCCCGAGTTCGGCGTTGCCCAGAATTCATTCGCGCACAAAGCAGCTACACAAAAGCCGCTGAATCACAAAAATATGTGTTCCGGGTAGTATTTACCATCTGCCGGCTACTAAAAGTCGGAGTCCTGACTCCGAATTCGCTCCGTATAGCCGGACAGCGTTAGCGCTCACCACCGCAGGCAACGTATCTGCGGATGGCGGATTCATACGAATGTCGAAACGAGATCGATGGGTTGAAGGTGAGGCAGGAAATGCAGCTAAGGTGAGGGGGGTGTAGGGAGGGGATGAGAGATCAC
>JAMDDR010000572.1 GCA_023488685.1 Chloroflexota bacterium
CCCATATGACCTCCTTGCCACGGCATTTGCGCCGCGTACTGCGTTTCTTGGGTCTGCCTCTCGCTCTCTATCATCGTCTACAGTTGTCGTAAGCGTTTTGCCAATGAAAAATCATCGAAATGGCAGTAAATACGTAGTAATACGTGTTGACAGCCCGCCAGCATAAACCTATATTGGTTGTGGGGTAAATCTAGCACCACCGTTACTGCATAGCGGTCATGCAATACACGGGGCGGTCATATGCGCGCCATTTACATCAAGGTGTGTACGGGCTAACCACGCCTACCTCAATGGCGTCTCCTGGTTCTCGGCGTGTCCTATATCAGCGACAGTGGCAATCCCCAAACGACTGCTGAACGCATATCAACAGACTGACATCGAAAGGATGGAGCACAATGATGACGAAGCGATCGTTTCAGGGTTTGAGCGGGCGCCTGGTATTGGCGCTAACCATGTTCGCCGGCGTGAGTGCCGGCTGGCAAGTTCCTGGCAGTGCTGCCCAGGCTGGTCCACCACCACCCACGGACCTGGAAAACCGGGGGTTATATCCACAAGCTTACATACCCGGAGAGCTTGTTCGGCATGAGGATCAGTATGCAGAAGAGGCTCTGAGTACAGAGGGGGCTCTGAGTACAGAGTGGGGTCTGAATACATGGAGCCGGGTCATCTTTGCATCATATCGTGACAACAACTATGAAGTTTATTCCATGAATAGCGACGGCAGCGCATTAACCCGCCTGACCAATCAGGCCTCCGCCGATTACCAACCTGATCTCAATCGTGGAGCAACGCGCGTCCTGTTTGTCTCGGATCGCAACGGTAACCCGGAAATTTACGTGATGAACGCCGATGGATCAGGCCTGGCCCGATTGACCGCCAACAGTGCATACGATTTCATGCCCTCGTGGTCACCAGACGGGTCGCGCATCGTGTTCTACTCCAACCGCGATGGCAATTACGAAATCTACGTGATGAACGCCAATGGCAGCGGGCAGGCGCGCCTTACCATCAATAGTTCTATGGATTTCAGTCCCGCCTGGTCGCCGGATGGCAGCAAGATCGTATTTGCGTCCAATCGCGGTAACTATTACGCGTTGTGGACCATGAACGCCGATGGCAGCAATCAGCAACAACTGACGCCAGCACAAAACTTCGCTGCCTTCCCTGACTGGTCGCCCGATGGATCACGCATCGTGTTCGCAAATGACCTTGATGGCAACGGGTGGATGGACCTGGCTCGTATCGATGCGAACGGCGCAAACCTCACTCAACTGGGTTTTTATGGCAGCAGTGACTTTCATACAGACTACTCTAATCCAGCATGGGATCCTTCAGGCCGTTACGTGGCGTTCATGAAGATCCAATACACCTATTACCAGAATGAATGGTATTGGGTTCACGCGTGGGTCAACTATCACGACACGCAGAGTGTATGGCTCGATGAGCCTGGTCTGGTTTCAGGCGACCGTGAGTGGTACCCAGAGTGGCAAACAGCCGACACCACGTCACCCGTCGTTCAGATGAATACACTGCCTCAATGGTCGCCGGGTATAATCACGGTGCAGTGGTCGGGCGCCGACACAGGTGGCGCAGATATGCTGTCGTACGATGTGCAATACCGCGTCGGGACTGGCGGCGTGTGGACTGACTTGCTCGTCAATACGACTCAAACTTCCGTCAACTTGGTTGCCGTCGATTTGGTTGGCGGCGGTTTGGTTACCGCCGATGGCATCAGCTTCTTCTTCCGCGCCCGCGGTCGCGACAAAGCTCATAACCTCTCCGCCTATCCTGGCGGGAATGGTCACACATCCACGACGGTCGACCGCACCGCGCCTACCGTCACCATTACCGCACCCACACAGGCGACGTCGTTAGCGTTCCCGGTAACGTGGTCGGCTTCCGATACCGGCGCCGGTGTTGCATCATACGACGTCCAGGTGCGTGACCTTGTCACGACCACCTGGACGAACTGGCTGCTTGCCACGACACAAACAAGTCATTTCTACAATGGTGAACTCGACCACACCTATCAGTTTCGTGTGTGCGCGCGTGACCGTCTTGGCAATCAATCCGATTATGCCAGCAGCCCAATCGTCACCACCACGACACCCAGCTTCAGCCTCAGTGGGCAGGTGTTCAACAACCGCGGCAACCCCATCGTCGGCGCGAGCGTGTTCGTCACGCCATCCGCATTGAACACGGTCAGGTCGCTGGCACAGGGCAGGTTCACGGCGTTTTTCAACGCGATAGGCACGGTGACGCTCACTGCCGCGCACCCAGGGTATGGCCCCTTACCACCCCTGGCGAATGTCCCGATTACCGCGGTAGAGCCGATCCATTTGTATCTGCCTCCGGCGAATGACCTTGTGGCAAACGGGCAATTCGAGACTGGCGATCTGAGCGGCTGGCTGACCAGTGGTATGAGGTTATCCACGGTGGTGACCGGGCACACGGGCACGTTTGCTGCCCGGCTCGGCGGACCCATGTCAGACACTACGACCACAGTACAGCTCTCACCACGCGACGCGGCTGCGAACGTTGTACGCAACGCCAAGGCCGGACCATGGCTCAGCACGGTGAAGCAGGTGATCCAGTCACCCATTGCGCCACTCGTCAGCGGCACGCTTTCACTGGCCTACCGTGCCGACAGCGCACAGCCACTCAGCGATACATTCAGCGTGGCAGTTGCCGCGGCCAGCCAGTCCATGACGTGGACGCTGCCGCTCACACCTGCCGGCTGGCAGCATATATGGCTGCCATTGCCCAATTGGGTCATCGGGGCGACCGCCCCCACATTCACACTGAGTCTGATATGGTCCCAGGATGATCCTTCCTCGATGGCGGGCGTGGTGGTGGATGAAGTCAGCGCCGGATCCTCGTTGCGGGGAATGTGGATCGTGTACCTGCCCAGTGTGATGCGCTAACAAGAACTCCACTGGCTGCCCGACGGCACGCGAGATCCTTAAACTGGGCTGGGCGCGTTCTTCCAGCGCTAACCGCCTTATGATTGGCTGCGTGCAATGCGCACAGAAGGAGCACAAATGAAAACCATCGGCCTGATCGGCGGGATGAGCTGGGAATCCTCTGCCGAGTATTACCGCATCGTCAACGAGACTGTACGAGAGAAGTTGGGCGGGTTTCACTCCGCACAGAGCCTGATGTACTCGGTGGACTTCGCCGAGATCGAGACATTGCAACATCAGGGGCGCTGGGATGAGGCCGCGCAAGCCATGATCGACGCGGCGCAACGCCTGGAACGCGGCGGGGCGGATTTCGTGGTGCTGTGCACCAATACCATGCACAAGCTGGCGGATGCCATGCAACAACACATGCACGTCCCCCTATTGCACATCGCCGATGCCACAGCGGAGAGGATCAAGGCGCGCAGCATGCGCACAGTGGGGTTGCTGGGCACCCGCTTTACCATGGAAGAGGATTTCTACAAGGGCCGCTTGATCGAGCAGCACGGTTTGAATGTGCTCATCCCGCCTGAGGCTGAGCGCGAGATCGTCCACTGTGTCATCTACGACGAACTGTGCATGGGCGACATCCGGCTGGCATCCAGGCAACAGTACGTCGCGATCATGGAGCGGTTGGCTGCGGCCGGCGCTGAGGGCATCATCCTGGGTTGCACCGAGATCGG